>JALHLN010000020.1 GCA_022844545.1 Burkholderiales bacterium
ATTTCTCGGACAGCAACGCCGGAGGCTGGGATGATCGCCGAACTGAAGAAGAACACCGAAGCACGGATGAAGAAGAGCCTGGAGGCCTTCAAGGCCGACCTCGCCAAGGTCCGCACCGGCCGCGCGCACACCGGCCTGCTGGACCACATCAGCGTCGACTATTACGGCACGCCGACGCCGCTGCAGCAGGTGGCGCGGGTCACGCTCATCGACGGCCGCACCATCGGCGTCAGCCCGTTCGAGAAGAAGCTCGGCTCGGCGATCGAAAAGGCGATCCGCGACGCCAACCTGGGCCTCAACCCCGCGGCGGCCGGCGACACCATCCGGGTGCCGATGCCTTCGCTCACCGAGGAGCGGCGCAAGGAACTGGCCAAGGTGGTGCACAAGGAAGCCGAGACCGCTCGGGTCGCGATCCGCAACCTGCGGCGCGACGCCAACAACGCGCTGAAGGAAGCCCTCAAGGACAAGGCAGTGTCGGAGAACGACGAGCGCCGCGCGCAGGACGAGGTGCAGAAGCTCACCGACCGCCACATCGCGGAGATCGACGCGCTCCTGAAGCAGAAGGAAGCCGAGTTGATGGCGGTCTAGGCGAGTGACGCACCCGAGCTCCACGCTGGAGATTCCCGCGCCGCGGGACGTGCCGCGGCATGTGGCAATCATCATGGACGGCAACGGGCGCTGGGCGCGGCAGCGGCACCTGCCGCGCTTCGCCGGACACAAGCGCGGGGTGGAGGCGGTGCGCGCCATCGTCAAGGCCTGCGCCGCGCGCGGCGTCGGCTTCCTCACCCTGTTCGCCTTCAGCTCCGAGAACTGGCGCCGCCCCCCGGACGAGGTCGCGCTGCTGATGCAGCTGTTTCTCGCCGCGCTGGAGAACGAGGTGCAGAAGCTGCACCGCAACGGCATTCGCCTGAAGCTGATCGGGGAACGCGCGCCGTTCGACCCGCGCATCCGCAGCCTGATCGCCGAGGGCGAGGCGCTGACCGCCGGCAACACCGGCCTCACCCTGACCATCGCCGCCAACTATGGCGGTCGCTGGGACATCCTGCAGGCGATGTCGCGCCTGGCTGCCGAGCGGCCAGACATGCTCGCCGGCGGCATCGGCGAGCAGGAACTTGCGCCCTACCTGTCCACCAGCTACGCGCCGGAGCCGGACCTGTTCATCCGCACCGGGGGCGAGCGCCGCGCGAGCAACTTCCTGCTCTGGCAGATGGCCTACACCGAGCTCTACTTCACCGACACGCTGTGGCCGGATTTCGACGGCGCGGCGCTGGAGAAAGCGTTCGCCTCCTACCGCTCGCGCGAGCGGCGCTTCGGCCGCACCAGCGAGCAGGTGCAGGCAAGCGCCGATCCTGCGCTCGCCGCCCGTCGGGAGTAAGGCCGGGCTTGCTGGTCCGAATCCTCACCGGGCTCGTCCTGCTGGCGGCGTTCCTCGCCGCACTGCTGCTCCTCGACCGGGCGTGGTTCTCAGTCCTCGTCGGCGCGGTCCTCGCCCTGGGCGCGAACGAGTGGGCGCGGCTGACCGGATGGCGGGGCCGGACGACGATCGCTTACGCGGCGGCCTGCTTGCTGGTCTGGTATGCCTTCCTGCAGCTGCCTGCCACCACGGAGAGCGTGCTGCTGGGCGCGCTGCTGTTCTGGGTCGGCGCCGTGCCGTACTGGCTGGCGCGCGGCTGGCGCGCGTCGCCGCCTGCGCTCGCCGCGCTGGCCGGCCTCGCAGTGCTCGTTCCCGCGGGCGTCGCGATGGCGGTGCTGCCGCGAGGGGATTTGCTCATGCTGCTCGGGTTGGTATGGATCGCCGACAGCGCGGCATATTTCGCCGGCAGGGCCTTTGGCCGGCGCAAGCTGGCGCCCGCCATCAGTCCCGGCAAGACCTGGGAAGGCGTCGCCGGTGCGATGGTTTCCTGCCTTGCCTACGCTATCATCTGTGCGATGGCGATACCGAGCCTCCATGCGCAGATCCAGGGCGCGGTCTGGGTGCCTTATCTGGTCGGCGCCGGCTTCCTCTGCGCCGTCAGCGTCCTCGGCGACCTGTTCGAATCCGCGGTGAAGCGCCAGGCTGGCGCCAAGGACAGCGGCGCATTGCTGCCCGGGCATGGCGGCGTGCTCGATCGCATCGACGCCATCGCCGCCGCGCTGCCCATCGGCGCGCTGCTGCTGCGCCAGCTGCAGGCCGGATGACCGCGGCGATGAAGTCGCTCACGCTCCTTGGCGCCACGGGCTCGGTCGGCTCGAGCACTTTGGATGTCGTGGCCCGGCACCCGGACCGCTACCGGATCGTCGCGCTGACCGCGCATCGCTCCGCCGACGCGCTGCTCGCGCTTGCCGCCCGCCACCGGCCGCGCCACGCGGTCCTGTCCGGGCTCGCCGAGGACCGCGCCCTGCGGCGGCGTTTCATGGAGGAGGCGGGGGCCGAACTGCTGTTCGGCACGGCGGCGCTGGAGCAGGTCGCCTCGGAACCCGGATGCGACGCGGTGATGGCCGCGATTGTCGGCGCGGCGGGCCTGGGCGCCACGATCGCCGCGGCGCGCGCCGGTAAGCAGGTGCTGCTCGCCAACAAGGAAGCGCTGGTGATGGCGGGGCCGTTCTTCATGCGGGCCGTGGCCGAGGCGGGTGCCCGGCTGCTGCCCATCGACAGCGAGCACAACGCGGTGTTCCAGTGCCTGCCCGGCGGCGCCAACCCCGGTGCCGCGTCGGTGCGCCGGATCGTGCTCACCGCCTCCGGCGGTCCGTTCCGCGCCGCGCCGCTGGAACGGCTGGCCGAAGTCACCCCGGACCAGGCCTGCGCGCACCCGAACTGGGTGATGGGCCGCAAGATCTCGGTGGATTCGGCGACCATGATGAACAAGGGCCTGGAAGTGATCGAGGCGCGCTGGCTGTTCGACGCCGCGCCCTCGAGCATCGAGGTCCTGATCCATCCGCAGAGCATCGTGCATTCGCTGGTGGAGTACATCGACGGCTCGATGATCGCGCAGCTGTCCAATCCGGACATGCGGGTGCCGATCGCGCATGCGCTCGCGCACCCGGAGCGCATCGAGTCGGGCGCCGCGGCGCTCGACCTCGCCGCGATCGCGCGCCTGAGCTTCGAGCGGCCCGATGCGCAGCGCTTTCCGTGCCTGGGCCTTGCCTACGCCGCGCTGGGCGAAGGCGGCACCGCGCCTGCGGTCCTGAACGCGGCCAACGAGACCGCGGTCGAGGCCTTCCTTGCCGGGCGGTTGCGCTATACCGCGATCCACGACGTCATCCGGCACACGCTGGAGCGGGTGCCGGCCGCGCGGGCGGACACGCTGGAGGTGGTGCTGGAGGCCGACGCTCGCGCGCGGCGCGCGGCCGCCGAGTTCGCGGCGACCCTGCAGGAGCGGGCCGCTTGAGTTTCCTGGCATGAGCTTCCTGCACACCGTGGTTTCGTTCCTCGTCGCGCTCGGCGTGCTGATCGTGGTGCACGAGTTCGGCCACTACCTCGCCGCGCGGCTGTGCAACGTCAAGGTGCTGCGCTTTTCAGTGGGGTTCGGCCACCCGCTGGTGCTGCGCCGCCTCGGGCGCGACGCCACGGAGTGGGTGGTCGCGGCGATCCCCTTCGGCGGCTACGTCAAGATGCTCGACGAGCGGGAGACGCCGGTGGCGCCGGAAGACCTGCCGCGCGCCTTCAACCGCCAGAGCGTGGGCCGGCGTTTCCTGATCGTGGTCGCCGGCCCGCTGTTCAACTTCCTGTTCGCGATCGCCGTCTACGCCGGCCTGTACCTGCACGGCATGCCGGAGGCGCGCCCGGTGCTGGCGGCGCCAGCGGCCGGGACGGCGGCGGATGATGCGGGCTTTCGCGCCGGCGACACGGTGCGCGCCGTGGACGGCGGGGCGATCGCGACCTGGCAGGAACTGCGCTGGCGCGTGATCCAGGGCGCGCTGCAGCAGGAAGCGCTGCGCATCGAGGTGCAGTCGGTCTCCGGCAGCGTTTCGGGGCATGTGCTCGACCTGCGCGGCTTCCGCTCGGAGGACGTCGAGAGCGACGCCATGGAGCGGATCGGCCTGCGGCTGTTCCGGCCGCCTCTGGACCCGGTGTTGGGCCGGGTCGTGGCCGGCAGCGCGGCCGAGCGAGCCGGGTTGCGCGAAGGCGACAGGGTGCTCGAGGCCGAGGGCCGCCCGGTGGCGACCTGGGAAGCTCTGGTGCGCCTGGTCCGCGAGCGACCCGAGCGCACCGTCGCGCTCAAGGTCGAGCGCGACGGCGTGGTGCGGGCGGTGGACGTGCTGCCCGACGCGGTGAGCGAGGCCGGGCAGCGCATCGGACGCATCGGCGCGGCGCCGCAGATCCCGCCCGCGCATGCCGAGCGCATCCTGGTGCAGGTCAGCTACGGGCCCGGCGAAAGCCTGGCGAGGGCGGTGGCGAAGACCTGGGACATCTCGATCTTCAGCCTGAAGATGCTGGGCCGGATGCTGCTCGGCGAAGTGTCCTGGAAACACCTGTCCGGTCCGGTGACGATCGCGGATTACGCCGGGCAGTCGGCGCAGATGGGCTGGCTTTCCTACGCCACCTTCCTCGCCCTCATCAGCATCAGCCTCGGGGTGCTCAACCTGCTCCCGATTCCGCTGCTGGACGGCGGACACTTGATGTATTATGCGCTGGAAACAATAAAGGGCAGCCCGGTGTCCGAGCGCGCCATCGAGCTCGGCCAGCGCGTGGGACTGGCGCTGCTGCTCGTCATGATGGCTTTCGCTTTCTACAACGACCTGAACCGATTGTTCTCCGGATAGCTTTTCCCTCGATGCGCATCCGTTTCCTGGCCGCCGCCCTCGTCCTGCTTGCACTCGCGCAAACGGCGCCGGCGCAGACGTTCAGGCCTTTCACCGTCAAGGACATCCGCGTCGAGGGCCTGCAGCGGACCGAACCCGGCACCGTCTTCAGCTACCTCCCGGTCAAGGTGGGCGAGGTGATGACCGAGGAGAAGGCGCAGCAGGCATTGCGCGCCCTGTTCGCCACCGGCTTCTTCCGCGACGTGCGTCTGGAGGTCGAGAACGACGTCCTCATCGTGCTGGTGGAGGAACGGCCCTCGATCGCGCAGCTGGATTTCTCCGGCTTCAAGGAGTTCGACAACGAGACGCTGCGCAAGGTGCTGCGCTCGCTCGGCCTGGCCGAGGGCCGCACCTTCGACCGCGCCCTGCTCGAGACCGCGGAGCAGGAGCTCAAGCGCCAGTACCTGTCGCGCGGCCTCTACGCCGCCGAGGTGCAGTCGACGGTCACACCGCTGGAGCGCAACCGGGTCGGCATCAGCTTCTCGGTCGCGGAAGGCGAGGTCGCCAAGATCCGCTCCATCAACATCGTCGGCGCGCAGGCCTTCAGCGAGAAGGAGCTGCTCGAGCTGTTCACCCTGCGCACGCCGGGCTGGATCACCTGGTACACCAAGCACGACCAGTATTCGCGCCAGAAGCTCACCGCGGACATCGAGACCCTGCGCTCGCACTACCAGAACCGCGGCTACCTGGACTTCAACGTCGACTCCACCCAGGTCTCGATCACGCCGGAGCGGCGCGACATCTACATCACGATCAACATCAGCGAAGGCGAGAAGTACAGCGTCTCGGAAGTGCAGCTCGCCGGGCAGATGCTGGTGCCCAGGGCCGAGCTGGAGAAGCTGGTCAGGATCAAGGCGGGGGACGTGTTCTCGCGCGAGCGCCTCATCGAGAGCACCAAGGCGATCGCCGACCGGCTGGGCAACGACGGCTATGCCTTCGCCAACGCCAACGCCGTGCCGCAGGTGGACAAGGCGAAGCGCACCGTGGCCTTCACCATCGTCATCGATCCCGGGCGCAGGGTCTACGTGAGGCGGATCAACGTCGCCGGCAACACCCGGACCCGCGACGAGGTGGTGCGCCGCGAGATGCGCCAGCTGGAGGGCGCCTTCTACGATGCCTCGAAGATCCAGCTCTCGAAGTCCCGCATCGACCGCACCCAGTACTTCAAGGACGTCAACGTCGAGACCGTGCCGGTGGCGCAGAGCCCGGACCAGGTCGACGTGGCCTTCACGGTCGAGGAAAAGCCGACCGGGGCGCTGCTGCTGGGGGCGGGGTTCTCCTCGGTCGACAGGTTCGTGGTGTCGGGCTCGGTGTCGCAGGCCAACGTCTTCGGCAGCGGCAAGTTCATTTCCGCGCAGGTCAACTCCGGCAAGGTCAACGCCACCTACGCGCTGTCCTACCTCGACCCGTACTTCACGGTGGACGGCGTCAGCCAGGGCTTCGATGCCTACTACCGGACCTCGAACGCGTCGTCCCTCGCGATCGGCTCCTTTACCACGAAGTCGCTGGGCGGCGGGATCAAGTTCGGCTACCCGCTGTCGGAACAGGACTCGATCAACTTCGGGCTCAATGCCGAGAACGTGAAGCTGGAGACCAACCCCAACAGCCCGCTCGCGTACATCAATTTCGTCAACCAGTTCGGCAACAGCTACAGCTACGCCGCGGCGACGGTCGGCTGGGGTCGCGACACGCGCGACAGCGCGCTGATCCCGACCCGGGGCCATACCGCCAAGGCGGCCGTCGAGATCGCCGGCGGCGACCTGCAGTACTACCGGGGCAGCCTGACCGGACAGTGGTTCCATCCGCTCAGCCGCACCTTCACTCTCGCCATCGGCGGCGACTTCGGCTATGTCAACGGCGCCGGCGGCAAGCCGGTGCCGTTCTTCAAGAACTTCTACGCCGGTGGACCGGGCTCGGTGCGCGGCTACGAATCGTTCTCGCTCGGCCCCCAGGACGCCGTCGCCAACGTGCTGGGCGGGACGCGCAAGCTGGTCGGCAGCGCCGAAGTCCATTTCCCGATGCCCGGCGCCGGAGCCGACAAGAGCCTGCGCCTGTCTGCCTTCCTCGATGCGGGCCAGGTTTATGGGGAGAACCAGAAATTCTCCGTCTCCGACCTGCGCTATTCCGTGGGCGTGGGGCTGTCCTGGATCTCCCCCTTCGGCCCGCTGCGCCTGTCGCTGGCGCAGCCGCTGAACGACAAGGCCGGAATTGACCGCATCGAGAGGTTACAATTCACCTTCGGTTCAGCCTTCTGATGCCCCATCGCCCCATGCAAAGACTCGTCCTCCTCGCCGCCGCGGCCACCCTGTGCACCGGACTGCATGCGCAGACCGCGCGCGCCGAGGGCAAGATCGGCTACGTGAGCACCGAGCGCATCCTGCGCGATTCCGCGCCCGCGGCGCGGGCGCAGAAGAAGCTCGAGGCCGAGTTCGCGCGCCGCGAGCAGGAGTTGACCAAGGTCGGCGAGCAGTTGAAGCGCATGCAGGACGACCTCGAGAAGAACGGCCTCACGATGCCGGAGGCCCAGCGCCGCAACAAGGAGCGCGACTTCAACGAGCTCAACCGGGATTTCCAGCGCAAGCGCCGCGAACTGCAGGAAGACGCCAACCAGCGCAAGAACGAGGAGCTGGCGAGCGTGGTCGAGGCGGCCAACCGCGTCATCCGGCAGATCGCCGAGGCGGAGAAGTTCGACGTCATCCTGCAGGACGTGGTGTACTTCAGCCCCCGCATCGACATCACCGACAAGGTGATCCGCGCGCTGGACGGCAAGCCGCCCGCGCGATGACATGCCGGGCCCGCTCACGCTCGGCCAGATCGCGTCGCGACTCGGCGGCCGCGTCGCCGGGGACCCGGGCATCCTGATCCGGCAGGTCGGCTCCCTCGAGGGGGCCGGAGCGGGGCAGATCGCGTTCCTCGCCAACCCGAAGTACCGTCCGCAGCTGTCCGCCACTGGCGCTTCCGCCGTGGTGCTGGGCGCCGATGCGGAGACCTTCACCACGCTGCCGCGCATCATCGCGGACAATCCCTACGCCTACTTCGCGCGCGTCTCGCAGCTCTTCAACCCGGTCGTGCTGCAGCCGCCCGGGGTCCATCCGGCGGCCAGCGTCGCGGCGGACGCGCGGCTGGGGCAGGGGGTGTCGATCGGGGCGGGCTGCGCCATCGGCGAGGGCGTGGAGATCGGCGAGGACAGCTGCCTGTACCCCGGGGTCGTGGTCTACCCCGGTTGCCGCATCGGGGCGAGGGCCATCATCCATTCCGGCACCGTCATCGGCGCCGACGGCTTCGGCATCGCGGAGGACGGCGGGCGCTGGGTCAAGATTCCCCAGATCGGCTCGGTGCGGATCGGCGACGACGTCGAGATCGGCGCCAACTGCTGCATCGACCGCGGCGCGCTGGATGACACCGAGCTGGGAGATGGCGTCAAGCTCGACAACCAGATCCAGATCGGCCACAACTGCCGCGTCGGCGCGCACACCGCGATGGCGGGCCGCGTCGGCGTGGCCGGCAGCGCGCGCATCGGCCGCCACTGCTCCATCGGGGCAGGCGCGCTGATTCTCGGCCATCTGGAGATCTGCGACCATGTCCGCGTTTCGGCGGACACGGTGATCTCGCGCTCGATCCGCAAACCGGGAACCTACACCGGAATGTATCCGGCGGACGGCCACGAAGCCTGGCTGCGCAACACCGCGCAGCTGCGCCACCTGGACGCGCTGGCGCGGCGGGTGCGGGAACTGGAGCGGAAACTTGAAACCAATGGGGGCGGCAATGGGTGAGATGGATGTCCACGAGGTGCTCGCGCACCTGCCGCAGCGCTTTCCGTTCCTGATGGTGGACCGGGTGCTCGAGTGCGAGCCGGGCAAGCGCATCGTGGCGCTGAAGAACGTGTCGGTGAACGAGCCGTTCTTCCCCGGACACTTCCCGCACCGTCCGGTGATGCCGGGGGTGCTGATCCTGGAGGCGATGGCGCAGGCGGCCGGAATCCTGGTGTTCAAGACCATGAACGCGGTGCCCGACGAGAGTTCGGTCTACTACTACGCCGGGATCGACAACGCCCGTTTCAAGAAGCCCGTGGTGCCCGGCGACCAGCTCGTGGTCGAGGTCACGATCACCGCATCCAAGCGCGGCATCTGGAAGTTCGGCTGCAGCGCGAGCGTGGATGGCGCAGTGGTCGCCGAGGCGGACATCCTCTGCACGGTCCGCGCCGCGCCGACCGCATGATCCATCCCACCGCGATCATCGAGCCCGGCGCGCGGCTGGCGCCGGATGTCTCGGTCGGCGCCTACAGCCTGATCGGCGCGCAGGTCGAGATCGGCGCGGGTAGCGTCCTCGGCCCGCACGTGGTCATCGAGGGCCGCGTCAAGCTGGGGCGCAACAACCGCGTCTCGCAGTTCGCCTCCATCGGCGGGCCGCCGCAGGACAAGAAATACGCCGGCGAGGACACCGCGGTGGAGATCGGCGACGGCAACACCATCCGCGAGTACGTCACGATCAACCGCGGCACCATCGGCGACGCAAGGGTCACGCGCATCGGCGACGACAACTGGATCATGGCCTACGTGCACTTCGCGCACGACTGCCAGATCGGCAGCCACACCATCTTCGCCAATGCCTGCGAGCTGGCGGGCCACGTCCATGTCGGCGACTGGGCGATCCTGGGCGCCACCACCCTGGTGCACCAGTTCGTCCACATCGGCGCGCACAGCTTCACCGGCATGGGCACCTACCTGGACCGCGACCTGCCGCCCTACGTCAAGGCGGCCGGCAACATGGCCAAGCCCTTCGGCATCAACAGCAGGGGACTGCGCCGGCGCGGCTTCAGCGACGCCTCGGTGAACGCGGTCAAGCGCGCCTACCGCAGCCTGTACCGCTCCGGCCTCACGCTGGAGGAGGCGCGCAGGGAGCTCGAGTCCCAGTCCGCCGAGTGGCCGGAGGTGCGCCTGCTCGCCGCGTTCCTGGACGGCTCCAGCCGCGGCATCATCCGCTAGTGAGCGGGGAAGAGCCGGGCGCGGCGCCGCCGCCAGTGCGCATCGGGATGGTCGCCGGGGAGGCTTCGGGCGACCTGCTGGCGGCGCACCTCATCGCGGCGCTCAAGGCGCGGCGCCCGGGCCTTGCCTTCTACGGCATCGGCGGCCCGAAGATGGTCTCGCAGGGGTTCGATGCCGTGGTGCCGATGGACAAGCTGGGCGTGCGCGGCTATGCCGAGGTCGCGCGCCACTACCGCGAGATCATGGGCATCCGCAAGCGGCTCGCGACGCGCTTCCTCGCCGACCGGCCCGGGCTGTTCATCGGCGTCGACTCCTCGGACTTCAACCTTGATCTCGAGCGCCAGCTCAAGGAGGCGGGCATCCCGGCGCTCCAGTACGTCAGCCCCTCGATCTGGGCCTGGCGCGGCTGGCGCCTGCGCCGGATCGCGAGATCGGTATCGCACATCCTGGCCCTGTTCCCGTTCGAGCCGGCCCTGTACGAAAAGGCGGGCGTCCCGGTGACCTACGTCGGCCATCCGCTTGCCGACATCATCCCGCTGGAGCCCGACAAGGGCGCGGCGCGGGCCGAGCTGCGCCTGCCGCTGCGCGGCCGCATCGTCGCGCTGCTTCCGGGCAGCCGGCGCTCGGAACTGCGCTACATGACCGACCTGTTCATCAAGACCGCGCGCCGCATGCTGCAGGACGCGCCGGAACTGCGTTTCGTCTGCCCGACGGCGTCCCGCGCGACGCGCGAGTTGCTGGAGGAGGGGCTGCGCCGCAACGGGGCGCGCGACCTGCCGTTGACGCTGCTGTTCGGCCACTCGCACGAGGCGCTGGCGGCGGCCGACGTCGCGCTGGTGGCCAGCGGCACCGCGACGCTCGAGACCGCGCTGTTCAAGACGCCGATGGTGATCACCTACCGGCAGTCGCCGCTGACCTGGGCGCTGATGAAGCGCATGCTCTACCTGCCGTACATCGGCCTGCCGAACATCCTCGCCGGGGAGCGCGTGGTGCCGGAGTTCATCCAGGACCAGGCCACGCCCGGGGCGCTCGCCGAGGCGCTGCTCGCGCTGCTGCAGGACATCAACGAACAACGCCGGCAGGTGGCGAAGTTCCGCGAGATCCACGCCACCCTGCGGCAGAACACCGCGGAGAAGGCCGCCGACGCGGTGCTGCGGCTGCTCGATGGGGCCTGAGCCCGCCATCTGCGGCGTGGACGAAGCCGGCCGAGGGCCGATCGCCGGGCCGGTGTACGCGGCCGCGGTGGTGCTCGATCCGCGGCGACCGGTGGCGGGCTTGGCCGACTCGAAGCTGTTGTCCGCGAGGCGGCGCGAAGCGCTGGCGGCGCTGATCCGCGAGCGCGCCGTCGCCTGGGCCGTGGCGACGGCGACGGTGGAGGAAATCGACCGCATCAACATCCTGCAGGCGTCGCTGCTGGCCATGCGCCGCGCCGTGGAGGCGCTCGGCCTCGCGCCGGATGAAGCCTGGGTGGACGGCAACCGCTGCCCGGTCCTGCCGTGCGCTGCGCGCGCCATCGTCGGCGGCGACCGCCTGCACCCGGTGATCTCCGCAGCCTCCATCCTGGCGAAGACGGAACGCGACGCGGAGATGCTTCGCCTGCACCTGCTGTACCCGGAGTACCGCCTCGACCGGCACAAGGGCTATCCGACCGCCGAGCACCTTCAACTCCTTGAGCGGCATGGCCCGGCGGCGATCCACCGCCGCTCGTTCGGGCCGGTCAGGCGCCGGCTCGCCGCGGAAAGCTGATGGCGGCGCGCAGCGCCGCCGCCTCGTTGCGCGGCGCCACCATCGGCCGCAGCGTGCGCATCCATTGCCGCATCTTCCGGTAGAAGCCGGCATCGGCCTGCGCCCGCGCCAGCAAGGCCGCGAGCGCCGCCTCGTCCCCGGGCGGGAAATAGCCCGGATAGCCGGCGCCGAGCAGGCCGACGTTCCCGGGAATGCGCGAAGCAAGGACCGGCACGCCGATGCGGATCGCCTCCGACACCACGTTGGCGCCGCCTTCCATGCGCGAACTCATGACCAGGACGTGGCTGGAGGCGAGCCAGCGCAGGGCCGTCGGGTGCGGCACGCTGCCCAGCCAGCGGTAGCGCGCGTCGCGGCGCATCGCCGCCTTCGCCTGCCGCGCAAGGGCGTCGTCGAGCGCATCTCCCAGCTGGATGAGTTGCATGCCGGCGCGCTGCGGAACCAGGGGCAGGGCCGCCACAGCCCGCAGGGAGTCCTTCTCCACGCGCAAGTGGCCGATCACCACTGCGCGGAAGCCGCGCGCCACCGGCCGATGGCGCAGCCGGGTCGCGGAGGACTGCACCACCACCGCGACCCTGCGCCGCAGGCCGGGCGCCAGTTCGCGCGCGGCAAGGCGCTGCAACGTGATGAATCGGTCGGCAAGCCGCAGCGACTCCCGCGCCTGCTTCGAGCTGCGGATGTCGCGATAGACGTCGGTCCCGGTCAGCGCGAGGACCAGCGGCCGCTCAGGATGCGCCCGCGCGAAGGCCTTGATCGAGGCGTGGCTGCGGCGCGCGTGCAGCGCCAGCATCAGGTCGGCCGGGATGTCCGGCCGCCATGCGGTTCCGACCGCCACCCGGTGCCCCGCCGCGCGCAGCATTGCTGCCCAGCGCAGGGCGGTGTGGCGATTGCCGGCGCGGGAGCCTGCGCCGGCGGGCGTGACCAGCGCGATTCTCACGCGCCCGCCGGTTCGCTAGACTGCGCGGGCGCATGAGCGAAGCCACCCCCGCCGCCGAACTGCAAGCCGCCCGCGCCCGCGCGCGCGCCATGGCGGACGACCTCGGCGGCGCGCGTGAGTTCGGCCCGCTGCTGCCGGGCGTCAATCCGCCGCGCTGGGAAGTGGGGCATGTGGGCTGGTTCCAGGAGTACTGGTGCCTGAGGCGCGCCGGGCCGGGGTTGCATGCGGTCGCGCGCCATGAATCGATTCTGCCCAATGCCGACGCGCTCTACAACTCCGCGACGGTGCCGCACGATTCGCGCTGGTCGCTGCCGCTGCCGGATTTCGCCGCCACCCTGCGCTACCGCGACGAGGTGCTGGCACGCGTGCTGGAGCAGGCTCTCCGTTCGGGGGAGGACATCTACTTCGCGCGGCTCGCGGCGCGCCACGAGGACATGCACGCCGAGGCCTTCCACTACACGCGCCACACGCTGGGCTACGAGGCGCCGGCGATCGCGGACCGGCCGCATCCGCCCGGCGAGCGCGCGCAGGGCGACGTGGCGGTTCCGGGCGGCGTCTTCGAGCTGGGATCCGCTCCGGGCGCGGGTTTCGTGTTCGACAACGAGAAGTGGGCCCATCCGGTCATCGTCGCCCCGTTCCGGATCTCCCGCACGGCGGTTTCCAATGCCGAGTATCTTGCCTTCGTCGAGGCGGGCGGGGCACCGCCGGCGCACTGGCGCAAGGCAGGGGGGACCTGGCAGCAGCGGCGCTTCGACCGCTGGCTGCCGCTGGCGGAGGATGAGCCGGTGATCCATGTGAGCTGGGAGCAGGCCGACGCCTACTGCCGCCATGCGGGCCGCCGCCTGCCGACCGAGGCCGAGTGGGAGTTCGCCGCCACCTGGGATCCCGTATCCGGGCGCAAGCGCGCTTTTCCCTGGGGCGACGAGCCCTGGCAGGGATCGAAAGCGAACCTCGACAACGCAACCCTCGCCAGCGTCCATGCCTACCCGGAAGGTGACAGCGCGCTGGGCTTGCGGCAGATGATCGGCAACGTCTGGGAGTGGACCTCGAGCGACTTCCTGCCCTATCCGGGGTTCCTGCGCGACCCGTACAAGGAGTACTCGGAACCCTGGTTCGGCAACCACAAGGTGCTGCGCGGGGGCTGCTTCACCACTTCGCCGCGGATCGCGCGCGCCACCTACCGCAATTTCTTCTCCCGGGAACGCTCGGACGTGTTCGCCGGCCTGCGCACCTGCGCGCTCGAGCGCGGATGACCGTGCTGCGCTCGCGCGGCAATCCCCGGCTGCGGCGCTGGACCCGGCTGGCTGCGGATCCGCGCGAGCGGCGCAGTGAGGGCTGCGCCATCATCGAGGGACCGCACCTCATCGCCGCCTGCCTGGATGCCGGCGTCAAGCCGCAGGCGCTGGTCCTGAGCGAGAGCGGGGCAGGGCGCGCCGAGATGGCGCAGCTGGTGCAGCGCTCCGGCGTGCCGGCGACGATCCTGGCGGACAAGCTGTTCGCGGCGCTCGCGGACGCCGAAACGCCCCAGGGCATCGCGGCGGAGATCCGGCTGCCGCAGGAAGCGACCGACCTCAAGGCTGCTGCGGCGTGCGTGTTCCTGGACGGCATCCAGGATGCGGGCAACGTCGGCGCCATCCTGCGCAGCGCGGCGGCTTTCGGCGTGCCGGTAGCGGTGCTCGGGCACGGCTGCGCCGATGCCTGGTCCCCGAAGGTGCTGCGGGCAGCCATGGGCGCGCATTTCTCGATTGACCTGCGCCGCAGCGACGACCTCGCTGCCGACATGGAACGCTTCGGCGGCCGCGTCGCCGCCGCCGTGCCGCGCGGCGGGGTGCCGCCCGGCGACGCGGATCTTTCAGGGCGCCTGGGCTGGATCCTCGGCGCCGAGGGGAGGGGGGTGAGCGGCGCGCTGGCCTCGCACGCCGCGCTCAGGGTGACGATCCCGATTCGGGCCGGCGCCGAGTCGCTTAATGTCGCATCGGCGGCGGCGATCCTCTTCTACGAGGCCGCGCGGCTCAGAAGACGTGGCGCTCCAGCTTGAGCTCGCGCAGGATGGTGGTGGCGATCTCCTCGATGGACTTGGTGGTGGAGTTGATCCACTTGATGCCTTCGCGCCGCATCAGCGCCTCGGCGCGCTCCACTTCGTAGCGGCAGTTGGCCAGGTCGGAGTACTTGCTGGAGGGCCGCCGTTCGTGGCGGATCTCGCGCAATCGCTCGGGCGCGATGGTCAGGCCGTAGAGCTTCTGCCGGCAGCCCTTGAGCGCCTCGGGCAGCTGCATGCGGTCGAAGTCCTCGGGGATCAAAGGGTAGTTCGCGGCCTTGACCCCGAATTGCAGCGCCAGGTACAGGCTGGTCGGGGTCTTGCCGCTGCGCGAAACGCCCACCAGGATGACGTCGGCCTCGGCCAGCTCGCGGTGCGAGGCGCCGTCGTCGTGCGCCATGGAGAAATTGATCGCCTCCATGCGCTGCTTGTACTCCTGCTTGTCGGCGGAACTGTGCGAGCGGCCGATGGTGTGGCTGGACTTGATTCCCAGGCCCGCCTCCAGCGGGTCGATGAAGGTTTCGAAGAAGTCGAGAAACACCGCGTTGGCCCGCCGCACCACCTCGCGCAGGTCGTTGTTGACCAGGGTGGAGAACACGATCGGCAATCCGGTGCCGACCAGGGACTCGCGCTCGATGCGTTCCAGGCACTCGGCGGCCTTGTCCACGCTGTCGATGAAAGGCAGGGTGACCTGATTGAACGCCACGCCCTCGAACTGGGTCAGCAGGCTGTGGCCCAGCATCTGCGCCGTGATGCCGGTGCCGTCGGAGACGAAAAATACGGTGCGGCGCTGCGTCATGGCCGATAAAATAGCACCGCATGACGCATTCCACGCATACATATGTCTCGTGGCTCAAGGACCTGCGCATGGGCGACCTGCCCAGCGTCGGCGGCAAGAACGCCTCGCTTGGCGAGATGATCGGCGGCCTGGCGGAGGCGGGAATCCGGGTGCCCGGCGGCCTGGCCACCACGGCCGAGGCCTACCGGCGGTTCCTGCAGGCCGGCGGGTTGGACCAGCGCATCGCCGGGCGCATCGCGAAGCTGGATCCCGAGGACGTCACGGCGCTTGCCGCCTGCGGTGCCGAGATCCGGGGCTGGATCGAGAAGGCGCCGTTTCCGATCGATGTCGAGAATGAGATAAGGTCATTTTTTCAAAAGCTTGAGAAAGATTCCTCAAGCGATACTTCATTTGCCGTCCGCTCCTCCGCCACCGCCGAGGACCTGCCGGATGCCTCGTTCGCCGGGCAGCAGGAAACCTTCCTCAACATCCACGGCATCGACAACGTGCTGGCGGCCATCCGCCACGTCTATGCCTCGCTCTACAACGACCGCGCGATCTCCTACCGGGCGCACCAGGGCTTCGCCCACGGCGAGGTGGCGCTGTCGGCCGCCGTGCAGCGCATGGTCCGCAGCGACCTGGGCGCGAGCGGCGTGCTGTTCACGCTGGACACGGAGTCCGGCTTCCGGGACGTGGTGTTCATCACCTCGGCCTGGGGCCTGGGCGAGTCCGTGGTCCAGGGCACGGTGAATCCGGACGAGTTCTACGTCCACAAGCCGATGCTGCAGGCGGGCAAGCCCGCCATCCTGCGCCGCGGGCTGGGCTCGAAGCACCAGAAAATGGTCTATGACGAGGACCGCTCGGCAGGCCGCTCGACTCGCATGGTCGAGGTCGGGGCGGCCGAATCGGACCGCTTCTCGCTGACCGACGCGGAGGTGCTGGAACTCGCGCGCATGGGCTGCGCCATCGAGAAGCACTACGGGCGACCGATGGACGTCGAGTGGGCGAAGGACGGCGGCGACGGCAAGCTCTACGTGCTGCAGGCCCGGCCCGAGACGGTGCGCGCCCGGGCCGACGTCGGCACCGAGGAGCGCTTCCAGTTGCGCGGCAGCTCGCGGGTGCTCGCCAGCGGGCGCGCCATCGGCCAGCGCATCGGCGCCGGCAAGGTGCGCATCATCGGCAGCGCCTCCGAGATGTCGAAGGTGAAGAAAGGCGACGTGCTGGTCACCGACATGACCGATCCGAACTGGGAGCCGGTGATGAAGGTGGCGGCGGCCATCGTCACCAACCGCGGCGGCCGCACCTGCCATGCGGCGATCATCGCGCGCGAACTGGGCATCCCGGCGGTGGTCGGGTGCGGCGATGCCACTTCGAGGCTGCCGGACGGCCAGCCGGTGACCGTGTCCTGCGCCGAGGGCGACACCGGGCACATCTACGAGGGCGCGCTGCCCTTCGAAGTCACCACCACCACGCGCGGCGAGCTGCCCAGGATCCCGGTCAAGATCGCGATGAACGTCGGCAACCCGCGGCTGGCGTTCAATTTCGCGCAGCTGCCCAATGCCGGCGTCGGTCTGGCACGGCTGGAGTTCATCATCAACAACGAGATCGGCGTGCATCCCAAGGCCTGCCTGGAGCACGCTGCGCTGCCGAAGGATCTGAAGGCCGAGGTGGCGCGCGCCGCGCGCGGCTACGCCGACCCGCGCAGCTTCTTCCGCGACAAGCTGGTCGAGGGCGTGGCCACCATCGCCGCCGCGTTCTGGCCCAAGCCGGTGATCGTGCGGCTGTCGGATTTCAAGTCCAACGAATACCGCAAGCTGCTGGGCGGGGCGCGCTACGAGCCGGACGAGGAAAACCCGATGCTCGGGTTCCGCGGCGCCTCGCGCTACCTGGCGAAGGATTTCCAGGATTGCTTCGAGCTGGAATGCGAGGCGATGCGCAAGGTGCGCGGCGAGATGGGCTACACCAACGTCGAGATCATGGTGCCCTTCGTGCGCACGGTCGGCGAGGCGCGGGAAGTGGTGGCGCTGCTGGGCATGAACGGACTCAAGCGCGGCGAGAACGGCCTGCGTCTGATCATGATGTGCGAGCTGCCCTCTAACGCCGTGCTCGCGGACGCGTTCCTCGAGCACTTCGACGGCTTCTCCATCGGCTCCAACGACCTGACGCAGCTCACCCTCGGCCTGGACCGCGACTCCGGGCTGGTGGCGGCGGCGTTCGACGAGCGCGACGCGGCGGTGCAGGCGATGCTGTCGATGGCGATCAGCGCCTGCCGCCGGCAGGGGAAGTACGTCGGCATCTGCGGCCAGGGCCCGTCGGACCACCCGGACTTCGCGCGCTGGCTGATGGAGCAGGGCATCGGCAGCCTGTCGCTGAATCCCGATACGGTGGTCTCGACCTGGCTTTCGTTGAGTGAAGTCGCGCCCGCGCTCAGCGAGGCCTCAACAAGCGCTGCTTCTCCCGCTGCCACTCCTTCTCGCGCTCAGACGCCCGCTTATCGTGCTTGAGCTTGCCCTTGGCAAGCGCGATCTGGGCCTTCACCCGTCCCTTGGAAAAATGCAGGTCGAGCGGGATCAGGCTGTAGCCGCGCTGCTCCACCTTGCCGATCAGGCGCCGGACTTCCTCCGCGCGCAGCAGCAGCTTGCGGGTGCGCACCGGATCGGGGTGCACGTGCGTGGAAGCGGTGAGCAGCGGGCTGATATGGGCGCCGATCAGCCACAGCGCGCCGTCCTTGACGATGACGTAGGCGTCGTTGACCTGCACCCGGCCGGCGCGGATCGCCTTCACCTCCCAGCCTTCGAGCACCATCCCGGCCTCAAAGCGCTCCTCGACGAAATAGTCGTGGAAGGCCTTGCGGTTCTCGGTGATGGACATGGCGGGGAGGGGGCGCAATTGTAGCGCCGCCGTGAAGCGCATTGCGCGCTCGGCGATCGTCCAGCGCAGCGCGGAGGCGGTCTATGCGCTGGTGCAGGACATCGAGTCCTACCCCGCCTTCCTGCCCCGCTGCCTGGCGGCCGAGGTCCGGGAGCGCGCGCCGGGACGCACGGTCGCCGCGCTGACCTTCGGCTTCCCCGGGCTGCGCCAGTCCTTCACCACCGAGAACACCAACCAGCCGGGCCGCGCCATCGACATGCGGCTGCTCGAGGGACCCTTCCGCCGCTTCGACGCCGCCTGGCGCTTCACGCCGCTGGGCGCGGAGGCGGCGAGAATCGAATTTTCCATGGCCTACGAGTTCATCAACCCGCTGGTGGCGAAGGCCCTCTCGCCGCTGTTCGAGAACCTTGCCGACTCGATGGTCGAGGCCTTCCGGCTGCGGGCGGAAAAGACATGAGGATTACCGTCGTCCGCGCGCTGCCCTGGCGCCAGGCCGTCGTCGAACTGGACCTGGAGCCGGGCGCAACCGCGGGCGCGGCGGCAGCCGCCAGCGGGCTGGGCGGTCCAGATGCCGTACTGGGGGTCGCGGGAAAGCGGGCGCAGCCCGGGCGGGCGCTGGAAGAGGGCGACCGGGTGGAAATCCTCAGGCCGCTGGCCGCGGATCCGAACGAGGCGCGGCGACGCCGGGCCAGGCGGCAGAAGGGCGGCTAGTTACACCACTGCTGGACGGCCTGCCTTGCCTTGACCAGTTCGGCCTGCGTCTGGGCCTCGTCGAGGAAGATCCGCTCGCCCTGAGCGTTGGTGCGCGCCACGCGCTGGCCGGACTCGTAGGTCTGCGCCGCTTCGCGCGCACGCGCGCAGTTCTCCTTTTTCGCTTCCGCGTCCTGACGTTCCTGCTCCGCCTTGGCCGCCGCCTTCTGCGCCTCGGCCTGCCGCTTGCGGAAGTCCGCTTCCTGCTCGGCCGGCGTCATGGGGCCCGACTTCTTCGCGCCCTTCGCATCCTTCGCATCCGGGGCCGAGGGCGGTGGCGCAGCCGGCCCCGACGGGTTGCGGATGGTCACGGTCTTGGAGCCCGGGGGCGGGACGTCGCCGCAGACGCGCTTGCCGTCGGCGCCGGTCCAGCACTTGATCTGGGCCTGCGCGGCGAGCGGCGCCGCGCAGACGAGCAGCAGGGTGAGGGCTTTTCCGAGCGTCATGGGGTTCATGTTCATGCCTCTAATAACGCGCCAACCGCGATCCGGAGGACAGCGGCAAGCTAGCGGCTTTCCCCGTTTCCGTCAAACGCTTGAGCGCGTATAATGCCGCTTTGCGTGCAAGGAAAACCATGCGGGTGATCCAGAAGGCGCTGACCTTCGACGATGTCCTTCTCCTTCCCGCCCACTCGCGCGTCCTGCCGCGCGAAGTTTCCCTGAAGACCCGGCTCACCCGGGGGCTCGACCTGAACATGCCGCTGGTGTCCGCCGCCATGGACACCGTGACCGAGTCGCGCCTGGCGATCGCCATCGCCCAGGAAGGCGGCATCGGCATCGTGCACAAGAACATGCGCCCGAAGGAGCAGGCGGCGCAGGTGGCGAAGGTGAAGCGCTTCGAGTCCGGCGTGCTGCGCGACCCGATGACCATCTCCCCGGAGATGACGGTGCGCCAGGTGCTGGCGCTGCAGAAGCAGCACAAGATCTCCGGTTTCCCGGTGCTGAAGTCCGGCAAGGTGGTGGGCATCGTCACCAACCGCGACCTGCGCTTCGAGAAGCGCCTCGACCAGCCGGTCGGGAAGATCATGACGCCGCAGAAGCGCCTGATCACGGTCGGCGAAGGCGAGAGCCGCGAGCAGGCCATGCACCTGATGCACAAGCACCGCCTGGAGCGCGTGCTGGTGGTGGACAAGGCCTGGCACCTGAAGGGCCTGGTCACGGTCAAGGACATCCTCAAGGAAACCGAGCACCCGAACGCCTGCAAGGACCGCATGGGCAAGCTGCGGGTCGGCGCGGCCGTGGGGGTGACCTCCGCGGACGACGAACGCGTCGAGCTGTTGGTCGAGGCCGGCGTGGACGTGCTGGTCGTCGATACCGCGCATGGCCACGCGCAGGGCGTGCTGGACCGGGTGAAGAAGGTGAAGAAGCGCTACCCGAAAGTGCAGGTGATCGGCGGCAATATCGCCACCGCGGAGGGCGCGCGGGCGCTGGTGGACCACGGCGCGGACGCGGTCAAGGTGGGCATCGGGCCGGGCTCGATCTGCACCACCCGCATCGTCGCCGGCGTCGGCGTGCCGCAGATCACCGCCATCCTCGCGGTCGCCGAGGCGCTGGCCAAGACCGACGTGCCCATGATCGCCGACGGCGGCATCCGGTATTCCGGGGACATCGCCAAGGCGCTGGGCGCCGGCGCCAACGCGGTCATGCTGGGATCGCTGTTCGCCGGCACCGATGAATCGCCTGGAGATATCGAGCTCTACCAGGGCCGTTCGTACAAGTCGTACCGAGGCATGGGATCGCTGGGCGCGATGCAGAAGGGCGCCGCCGACCGCTACTTCCAGGACCCGGAGATGAACGTGGACAAGCTGGTGCCCGAGGGCATCGAGGGCCGCGTCGCCTACAAGGGCAGCCTGGTCTGGGTCATCGACCAGCTGCTGGGCGGGGTACGCGCCAGCATGGGCTACACCGGCTCGCGCAGCATCGACGAGCTGCGCACGAAAACGAAGTTCGTGCAGATCACCTCCGCCGGCATGCGCGAGTCGCACGTGCACGACGTCCAGATCGTCAAGGAGGCCCCGAATTACAGGGCTGAGTAGTTCCTTGCACGACAAGATCCTCATCCTCGACTTCGGGGCGCAGTACACGCAGCTCATCGCGCGCCGGGTGCGGGAGGCCGGGGTGTACTGCGAGATCCATCCCTGCGACGTGACCGACGCGTTCGTGCGCGACTATGCGCCCAAAGGGATCATCCTCTCCGGCAGCCACGCATCCGCCTACGAGGACGCGACGCTGAAGGCGCCGCAGGCCGTGTTCGACATCGGCGTGCCGGTGCTGGGCATCTGCTACGGCATGCAGACCATGGCGCAACAACTGGGCGGCAGGGTCGAGGCGGGCAAGGTGCGCGAGTTCGGCTATGCCGAGGTGCGTGCCCGCGGCCACACCAAACTGCTCGACGGCATCGAGGACTACCGCACCCCCGAGGGCCACGGCATCCTGAAGGTCTGGATGAGCCACGGCGACAAGGTGGTCGAGATGCCGCCGGGGTTCAAGCTCATGGCCTCCAACGACGCCTGCCCGATCGCCGGCATGGCCGACGAGGCGCGGCGCTATTACGCGGTGCAGTTCCATCCCGAAGTGACCCACACCGCGCAGGGCACGAAACTGCTGCGCCGCTTCGTGCGCGACATCAGCGGCTGCAAGGGCGACTGGAACATGCCCGACTACGTCGCCGAGGCGGTGGCGAAGATCCGCGCCCAGGTCGGCACGGAAGAGGTGATCCTCGGCCTCTCGGGCGGCGTGGATTCGTCGGTGGCCGCCGCGCTCATCCACAAGGCCATCGGGCCGCAGCTCACCTGCGTGTTCGTCGACCACGGGCTGCTGCGCCTGGACGAGGCGAAGCAGGTGATGGACACCTTCGCCGCGCACATGCAGGTCAAGGTGATCCACGTCGACGCCGGCGCGGAGATGTTCGCGGCGCTGAAGGGCGTCGCCGACCCCGAGCAGAAGCGCAAGATCATCGGCAAGCTGTTCGTGGACGTGTTCCAGCGCGAGTCGGCGAAGATCAGGAACGCCAGGTGGCTCGCGCAGGGCACCATCTATCCGGACGTGATCGAGTCCGCCGGCGCGAAGACCAAGAAAGCGGTGACGATCAAGTCGCATCACAACGTCGGTGGCCTCCCGGACACGCTGCACCTGAAGTTGCTCGAGCCTCTGCGCGACCTGTTCAAGGACGAGGTGCGCGAGCTGGGCCTTGCGCTCGGCCTGCCGCGCGAGATGGTGTACCGGCATCCGTTCCCCGGGCCGGGCCTGGGCGTGCGGGTGCTGGGCGAGGTGAAGCCGGAATACGTTTCCCTGCTGCAGCGGGCGGACGACATCTTCATCCGGGAGCTGCGGGAATCCGGCTGGTACGACAAGACGGCCCAGGCCTTCGCCGTGTTCCTGCCGGTGAAATCGGTGGGTGTCATGGGCGACGGCCGCACCTACGAATACGTTGTCGCGCTGCGCGCGGTCGAGACTTCCGACTTCATGACCGCGGGCTGGGCGCCGCTGCCGCACGAACTGCTGGCGAAGGTCTCCAGCCGCATCATCAACGAGGTGCGCGGCATCAACCGCGTCGCCTACGACATTTCCTCGAAGCCGCCCGCCACGATCGAGTGGGA
>JALHLN010000021.1:0-11274 GCA_022844545.1 Burkholderiales bacterium
CTCCTTGCCGCGGGTGTCGGTGAAGCGGATGTCGACGAACTTCACCTCCTTGTCCTTGATCATCTTCAATACGTCATCGGGCGTCATCGCCATTTCAACTCTCCGTTTGCGGTAATTGGACGGGCATCAAACAACCATGCGGGCTGGGCTCCCCAGCCGGACCCGCGATGTTCAGCAGAACATCAGCAGAATCCATGCCAATCGCCCGGACCCTGGCCAGCCCCTCGTCCGGCCAAGGCAGGGCGATTTTACCCGAGGGGAATGCACCCGGATGGTGCCGTCTTTTGCCTCAATGCACTATTCTGGTGCGGCCATGCCCGGAGCCTATAATTCCGCCCTCCATGGACGAAATCAGGCAGAAGGCCGGGGAGCGGGCCCGGCAGATGAACCTTCCCTACGCCGGAGCGGTTACCCCGGCTGAGGCCCATGCCCTCATGAAAGGGGGCGCAAAGTTGGTGGACGTGCGAACGACCGCCGAACGGCACTTCGTCGGCTCGGTCCCCGGCAGCGAGCCCATCGAATGGACGACCTTCCCCAAGGGCGAGCGCAACCCGGCGTTCCTCGAGCAGCTCGAGGAGGCTGCGCCCAAGGACGTGCCGGTCCTGTTCCTATGCCGCTCCGGCGTGCGCTCGCACCACGCCGCGATCGCCGCCACGGAGGCTGGCTGGAAGGAGGCCTACAACATCCTCGAGGGCTTCGAGGGCGACAAGGATCCCGAACAGCACCGCGGCAACGTCGGCGGCTGGCGCAAGGCCGGCCTGCCGTGGATCCAAAGCTAGAAAAAACAGGGACAGACCACGTTTTCTAGCTCACGCTCCAATCCACCCAGCCCAGCCACGCGGTGGCGAGCACCACCAGGCCGAAGGCGATGCGGTACCAGGCGAAGGGCCTGAAATCGTGCGTGGCGACGTAGCGCACCAGCCAGCGGATCACGAGGAAGGCCGAGGCGAACGCCGCCGCGCCGCCCACCGAGAACAGCGGTATGTCCGCAGCCGAGAACAGCTCGCGGTTCGACCACAGGTCGTAGGCGCCGGCCGCGATCAGCGTCGGAACGGCCAGGAAGAACGAGAATTCCGTCGCCGCGCGCCGCGACATCCCGAACAGCATGCCGCCGATGATGGTGGCGCCCGAGCGCGAGGTGCCCGGGATGAGCGCGAAGCATTGCGCCAGGCCGATCTTGAACGCGTCCAGCGGCGACAACGCGTCGACGGATTCGATCCGCGCCGCGCGCGGCGCGCGCTCGACCCAGAGGATCACGAGCCCCCCGACGATGAACGCCAACGCCACCGGCACGGGTTTGAACAGGAAGTCCTTGATGTGCGCGCCGAACAGCAGGCCGAGAATCACCGCCGGCATGATTGCAGTCGCAAGATTACGCCAGAGCAGCGGGTCCACCTTGAGGAAACGGGCCCTGTACTCCCACAGGATCGCAAGCATGGCGCCGGTCTGGATCGCCACGTAGAACACGTTGCTGCGCTCGCCGTCCACGCCGAGCAGGTCGCCGGCCAGGATCAGGTGGCCGGTGCTGGAAACGGGAAGAAACTCGGTCAGGCCTTCGACCACGCCGAGGATCAGTGCATCGAGGAGGGTCGCTTCGCGCATCGGGCGCCGATGGTATCAGGGCTTTGACTGCTCGAGGATGAAACGGCGCACCTCGTCCCAGAACAGCGGGTGGGTGTCGGTGCTGTTGTGGCCGGCGCCGGCGAGCAGCACCCGGCGCTTCGGTCCGCCCCAGGCCTTGAACAGCGCCTCGGCATGCGCCGGCGGAATCACCTCGTCGCGCTCGGCGATGAGCGCCAGCAGCGGTTGCTTCAGGCCCGGCGCGAGAAGGTCGGAATCAAAGCGGTGGCGCAGCATCCAGTCCACGGGGAGGTACCAGTAGTAGTGCCTCGCCACTGCGGCGAGGCTGTCGTAGGGTGCCACCAGGATGAGCGCGCGCACCGGCCGTTGCGCCGCGAGCTGGACCGCGACGCCGCTGCCCAAGCTGCGGCCGAAGGCGAGGATCCTCTCCTTGTCCACGCCGGGCAGCGCCGTCGCGAGGTCGAACCAGACCAGCGCGTCGGCGGCCAGTGTCTTCTCGGACGGCGTGCCCGCGCTCGACCCGTAGCCGCGGTAATCCACCAGCAGCCAGCCGGCGCCGGGCGTCTCGCCGGCGCGCTCCAGCATCCAGGACACTTCCTCGGCGTTGCCGCCGAAGTAGATCAACAGCGGACCTTGTCCCGGCACATGCCAGGCGTGGAGCCGCGTGCCGTCGGCGGCGGAATGGAACACGCTCCTTGCCGCGGGGAAGCGCTGCTCCACGGCGCTTCGCTGCGCCTCGGCCATGGGCTGGCGGTAGAAGATCAGCCGGTCCTGCGCCAGCCAGACGAACAGGGGCAGGCCGACCGCCGTCGCGAGGACGATCTTCGCAGCCGAGGCGACGAGGCCTTCGGCGATCACTGCTTGTGGTAGATCTCGACGCCCTTCTTCACGAATTCCACCGACTTCTCCCGCATCCCCTTCTCGACGTAGTCGCGCACGTCCTGCGTGATCTTCATCGAGCAGAAGTGCGGCCCGCACATGGAGCAGAAGTGCGCCACCTTCATCGAGTCCTTGGGCAGGGTCTCGTCGTGGAAGTCCTTGGCGGTGTCCGGATCGAGGCCCAGGTTGAACTGGTCCTCCCAGCGGAACTCGAAGCGCGCCTTGGACACCGCGTTGTCGCGGATCTGCGCGCCCGGGTGGCCCTTGGCGAGGTCGGCGGCATGGGCGGCGATCTTGTAGGCCATGATGCCGTCCTTGACGTCCTTCTTGTTGGGCAGCCCCAAGTGCTCCTTGGGCGTCACGTAGCACAGCATCGCCGTGCCGTACCAGCCGATCTGCGCCGCGCCGATCGCGCTGGTGATGTGGTCGTAGCCCGGCGCGATGTCGGTGGTCAACGGTCCCAGCGTGTAGAAGGGCGCCTCGTGGCACACCTCCAGCTGGAGGTCCATGTTCTCCTTGATGAGCTGCATCGGCACGTGGCCCGGGCCCTCGATCATCACCTGCACGTCGTGCTTCCAGGCCACCTGCGTGAGTTCCCCGAGCGTGCGCAGCTCCGAGAGCTGCGCCTCGTCGTTGGCGTCGTAGCCCGAGCCGGGCCGCAGGCCGTCGCCGAGCGAGAAGCTGACGTCGTAGGCCTTCATGATGTCGCAGATGTCCTCGAAGTGCGTATAGAGGAAGCTCTCCCTGTGGTGCGCGAGGCACCACTTCGCCATGATGGAACCGCCGCGCGAGACGATGCCCGTCATGCGCTTCGCGGTCATCGGCACGTAGCGCAGGAGCACCCCCGCGTGGATGGTGAAGTAGTCCACCCCCTGCTCGGCCTGCTCGATGAGCGTGTCGCGGAAGATCTCCCAGGTCAGTTCCTCGGCCCTGCCGTCCACCTTCTCCAGCGCCTGGTAGATGGGCACCGTGCCGATGGGCACCGGCGAGTTGCGGATGATCCACTCGCGCGTCTCGTGGATGTGCTTGCCCGTCGAGAGGTCCATGACCGTGTCGCCGCCCCAGCGGATGGACCAGGTCATCTTCTCCACTTCCTCGGCGATGCCGGAGGAAACCGCGGAATTGCCGATGTTGGCGTTGATCTTCACCAGGAAGTTGCGGCCGATGATCATCGGCTCGGATTCCGGATGGTTGATGTTGGCCGGGATGATGGCGCGCCCGCGGGCCACCTCGCTCCTGACGAATTCCGGCGTGATCCGCTCCGGGATCGCCGCGCCGAAGGACTCGCCCTTGTGCTGCTTCATCAGCAGCTCGAGCATCTTCTCGCCGGTCTTGCCGGTGGCCCTGAGGCTCTCGATGTACTGCTCGCGCTGCAGGTTCTCGCGGATGGCGATGAATTCCATCTCCGGCGTGATGATCCCCTGGCGCGCGTAGTGCATCTGCGACACGTTCCGGCCCGGCTTGGCGCGGCGCGGCGCGCGCTTCAGGTTGAAGCGCAGCTCGGCCAGCCTGGGATCGTTCATGCGCTCGATGCCATAGGCCGACGACGGCCCGGCGAGCACTTCGCTATCGCCCCGTTCCTCGATCCATTTCTGCCGCAGCGGGGCGAGGCCGGAGCGGATGTCGATCTTCGCCGCCGGGTCGGTGTAGGGCCCGGAGCAGTCGTAGACGAACACCGGCGGGTTGGGTTCGCCGCCGAACATCGACGGCGTGTCCGACTGGCTGACCTGCCGCATCGGCACCCGGATGTCCGGGCGCGAACCGTTGACGTAGACCTTGGTGGAATTGGGCAATGGCTTGACCGCCGCGTCGTCGACATGGGCGGTGGCGGCCAGGAACTTTGGATTGGCGTTCATTGCGCTTCCTTCGGCGGCATTACCCGCATCAGGTTTTGAGGGTTTTTCTCACCCGATCTCCGACCCTCGGAGGCAGGACCCCTGCGTGAAGCGTGAATTTTACCGCCGCCAGCGCGCCCTGCGCGTTCCGGCGCTGCAGCATAATACGGCGCTCCCATGAGCCGGATTCCCAGGATTCTCCTCCTCACGGTCGCCGTGGCCCTTGCCGCGGGCGGCTTTGCGGCGATGCGCGGCAAGCAGGCCGCACCCAAGCCCGCCGCCGCAGCCGAGGCGCCGGTGGCGGAGTTCCTCCAGGACGACCTCGTCATCGTCGCGCCCGCGGCGCTGGACCGGACGCTGCCCCTCACCGGGTCGCTGACGCCGTTCAACGAGGCCACCGTCAAGGCGAAGGTCGCCGGCGAGCTGGTCGCGGTCACGGTGCGCGAGGGCGAAAGCGTGAAGGCCGGGCAGCTGCTGGCGCGGGTCGATATCACCGATGTGCAGGCCCGCGTCGCCGCGCGCCAGGCCGACGTCGAGGCCGCGAAGGCGCAGCTGGTCTGGGCCGACAAGAACCGCGCCCAGCAAAAGGCGCTGCTGGACAAGTCCTTCATCTCGCAGAGCGCCTTCGACAACATCCAGAGCAACTACGACGTCGCGGCCGCGAGGCTGCGCGCGGCGGAGGCCGAGCTGGTGGTGGCGCGCAAGGCCCTCGGCGACGCGGCGCTGGTCGCGCCCTTCGCCGGCATCGTCTCGCAGCGCCACGCCCAGCCCGGCGAGCGCGTCGCGCTGGACGCGCGCGTGGTCAGCGTCGTCGACCTGTCGCGCCTGCAGCTGGAGGCGGCGGTGCCGCCGTCGGCGATCGGCCAGGCGCGCATCGGCCAGCCGATCAATTTTCGCGTCGAGGGTTTCGGCGAGCGCGAGTTCGAGGGCCGCATCGAGCGCATCAACCCCGCGGCCACCGCGGGCTCGAGGTCGATTGCCGTGTATGCCGTGATCGATAACCGCGACGGCCTGCTGCGCGGCGGCATGTTTGCGCAGGGCACGCTGACCCTGTCGAGCGTCGACAACGCGCTGGCCGTGCCCGCCTCGGCGGTGCGCGAGGAGATCGGCCAGACCTACGTCTATGCCATCGTCGACGGGCTGGTGAAGCGCCGCAACGTCAAGGTCGGCGCGCCCGACGCCGCGGGCCGGGTGCAGGTGCTCGAGGGCCTCGCCGCGGGCGACCGCATCGTGCGCGTGAACCTCGGCTCCCTGCGCGAAGGCATCGCCGCCCGCCTGTCCGGTCCGGCGCCTGAGATCTCGGTCGCCAAGTAACGCGGGCCACGATCCCTCGCTAACGCAAATGTGGTTTACGCGAGTCAGCATTTCCAACCCGGTGTTCGCGACCATGATGATGGCCGCGCTGCTGGTGCTGGGGGCGTTCTCCTATTCGCGCCTGCCGGTGGAGCAGTTCCCCGACGTCAGCTTCCCGGTGGTGGTGGTGCAGACCGAGTACCCCGGCGCGTCGCCCGAGAACGTCGAGGAGGAGGTGACGCGCAAGGTCGAGGAGTCGGTCAACACCATCAGCGGCATCAAGACGCTGTCCTCGCGCTCCTACGAGGGCCTGTCGGTGGTGATCGTCGAGTTCGACCTCACCATCGACCCCAAGCTGGCGGCGCAGGACGTGCGCGAGAAGATCGCCCTCATCCGCTCGGCGTTCCGCGACGAGATCAAGGAGCCGCGCGTCAGCCGCTTCAACCCGGACGATTTCCCGATCGTGTCCGTGGCGGTGCAGTCCTCGGGCCGCAGCCTGAGGGAACTCACCACGCTCGCCGACCAGGTGATCAAGAAGCGGCTGGAGAACGTGGGCGGCGTCGGCCAGGCGACGCTGGTGGGGGGCGTCAAGCGCGAGATCAAGGTGTACCTGGACCTGGAGGCGATGGAGGCGCAGAAGGTCGGCGCCGACCAGGTGGTGCAGGCGCTGCGCACGGAGAACCAGGAAGTGCCCGCCGGCTCAATCCTCAGCCCCGGCCAGGAGAAGATCGTGCAGTTGCGCGCCCGGCTCACCGGGCCGGAGGACTTCCGCAACCTGATCGTGGCGCGCCGCGGCGCCGAGGGGCGCCGCCAGGCGGTGACGCTGGGCTCGATCGCCCAGATCGAGGACGGCCAGCAGGAGGAGGAGAACGCCGCGCTGGTGAACGGCCGGCGCGCGCTGTCCATCGACATCATCAAGGCGCAGGGCGAGAACACCATCGGCGTGGTGGACGGCGTGCGCGGCGTGGTGCAGGAGCTGCGCGGCTTCCTGCCGGCGGACGTGCAGATCGACATCGTGCGCGACGCCTCCACCGGCATCCGCAACTCGGTGGCCGACGTCAAGAAGACCATGCTCGAAGGCGGCGTGCTCACCATCGCCATCGTGTTCCTGTTCCTCGCCTCCTGGAGGAGCACGGTGATCACCGGCCTCACGCTGCCGATCGCGGTCATCGGCACGTTCCTCTTCATCTACGCCTTCGGCTTCACGCTCAACGTGCTCACCCTGATGGCCCTTTCCCTTTCCGTGGGCCTGCTGATCGACGACGCCATCGTGGTGCGCGAGAACATCGTGCGCCACGTCGCGCTCGGGGCGGACCACCGCACCGCGGCGCTCGAGGGCACGCGCGAGATCGGGCTGGCGGTGCTCGCCACCACGCTGTGCATCGTCGCGGTGTTCCTGCCGGTGGGCTTCATGGGCGGGATCATCGGCCGCTTCTTCCACCAGTTCGGCCTCACCGTGGTGGCGGCGGTGCTGATCTCGATGTTCGTCTCCTTCACCCTGGACCCGATGCTGTCCTCGATCTGGCGCGACCCGCAGGCCGAGGGCAGGTTCAGCAACAACCCCCTCGGCCGGCTGCTCGGCTGGTTCCACGGCTTCATGAAGCGCGTGTCGGAGCGCTACGAGCGGCTGCTCGCCTGGAGCCTCGCGCACCGCAAGACCGTGGTCGTGCTGGCGCTCGCCAGCTTCCTCGCCAGCTTCCCGCTGGCGAAGCTGGTCGGCACGGAATTCGTGCCCGAGCCCGACCTCTCCGAGCTGCAGGTGCAGTTCAAGACCCCGGTGGGGGCCTCGCTCGCGCTGACCCAGGCCAAGGCGCAGCAGGCCGAGGCGGCGCTGCGCGAGTTCCCCGAGGTGCGCTACACCTATGCCACGGTCAACACCGGCTTCGTCCAGGGCAAGAACAAGGTCAACATCTTCGTCCAGCTGGTGCCGAGGAAGGCGCGCGCGCGGTCCCAGAACGAGCTCACCAAGCCGATGCGCGAGCGGCTGTCGCGCATCGCCGGCATCGAGCTGCAGCAGATCGGCGCCTACAAGTCGGTCTCCAGCGGCAAGCCGCTGCAGGTCTCGATCCTGGGCCAGGAGCGCAAGGTGCTCGCCGGGATCGCCGACAAGGTGATGGCCGAGCTGCGCCAGGTCCCCGGCGCGGTGGACGCCGAGTCCAGCGACGAGGCGGCGAAGCCGCAGCTCACCGTGTCGCTCAAGCGCGAGCTGGCCAGCGACCTGGGCATCGGCGTGGGCCAGGTCGCCGCCACGCTGCGCCCGCTGCTCGCCGGGCAGGCCGTGGGCAACTGGAAGGGCCCGGACGACCAGTATTACGACGTCCAGGTCAGGTTGTCGCGCGCCGACCGCGCGCGCGCCGAGGACCTGGCGCGGGTGCCGCTCGCATCGACGCAGTTCGACGCCAACGGCGCGCCGCGCATGGTGAAGCTCGCCGAGATCGCCGCCATCGCCCCGGGCAGCGGGCCGCAGCAGATCAACCGCAAGGAGCAGCTGCGCGAGGTGCTGATCACCGCCAACGTCTACAACCGCGCCGCGGGCGATGCCGCGGCCGACCTGCGCGCGCGCCTGGAGCGCATCCCGATGCCGCCGGGCTACCGCTTCACGATGGGCGGTTCCTCCAAGGACATCCAGGAATCGATGACCTTCGCCGGCCAGGCCCTCGCCCTGGCGGTGGTGTTCATCTACCTCATCCTCGCCTCGCAGTTCGGCAGCTTCATCCAGCCGGTGGCGATCATGATCTCGCTGCCGCTGGCGCTGATCGGCGTGGTGCTGGCGCTGCTCGCGGCGCGCTCGACGCTCAACATCTTCTCCATCATCGGTTTCATCATGCTGATGGGCCTGGTGACCAAGAACGCGATCCTGCTGATCGATTTCGTCAACCTGGAGCGGCGCCTGGGCAAGGCGCGCCGCGAAGCGGTGCTGGCGGCCGGGCGGATACGCCTGAGGCCCATCCTGATGACCACGCTGGCGATGATCTTCGGCATGCTCCCGCTCGCCCTGGGCCTGGGCGAAGGCGGCGAGCAGCGCGCCCCCATGGGCCAGGCGGTCATCGGCGGGGTCATGGCCTCCGGGCTGCTCACCCTGGTGGTGGTGCCGGTGATCTACACCTACCTGGACGATCTTGCCGCGTGGGTGAAGCGCTTTGGTAAGATTGACGCCCCTCTGGGCAATGCCGCAGAAACCCCCGAAGCAAAGCCATGAACCTGGAACAGGCCCGCACCAACATGGTGGAGCAGCAGATCCGCACCTGGGAGGTGCTGGACCAGGAAGTGCTCGACCTGCTCTACGTGGTGCCGCGCGAGGACTTCGTGCCCGCCGCGTACCGCAACCTCGCCTTCAGCGACATGGAGGTGCCGCTGGAGAACGCCGCCGGCGGCGAGCGCATGTGGGCGCCGAAGATGGAGGCCCGCGTGCTGCAGGAGCTGGCGCCGCGGCGCACCGAGCGCGTGCTCGAAGTCGGCACCGGCAGCGGCTACCTCACCGCCCTGCTCGCGCACCGCGCCGCGCACGTGACTTCGCTCGAGATCAAGCCGGTGCTGGCGGCGTTCGGCCGCGCCAACCTCGCGCGCCACGGCGCCGACAACGTCACGCTGCTCGCGGAGGACGGCGCCACCGGGACATCGCCCGGATGTCGTTCACAGGCACCGTGGAACGTGATCGTGCTCACCGGCTCGGTACCGGTGCTGCCCAAGGCGCTGCTCGAGAGCCTCGCCCCCGGCGGCCGCCTGTTCGCGGTGGTCGGCGAGGCGCCGGTGATGAGCGCGCGCCTGGTGAGCTGCGTCGCGCCCGGCGCGCACCGCAGCGTGGACCTGTTCGAAACCGTGGTCGCGCCCCTCGCCAACTGCGAGCAGCCGGCGCGGTTCCGCTTCTAGCGTGATGACGAACCTGGATCCCGCCGAGCTCGCGGCCTGGCTCGCCGACACCGGCCGCGGCAAGCCGGTGCTGCTGGACGTGCGCGAGCCCTGGGAATTCGATACCTGCCGCATCGAGCCCTCGCAGCTGGTGCCGATGCGGGAACTGCCCGCGCGAACCGGCGAGCTCGACCCGCAGGCCGACACGGTCCTGATCTGCCATCACGGCAGCCGCAGCCTGCACGCGGCGATGTTCCTCGAACGGCAGGGTTTCGCCCGGGTCTACAACCTGGCCGGCGGCGTCGCCGCCTGGGCGCGGAACGTCGATCCCGCCATGCCGCAATACTGACGCAGCTGACGCAGACCCGACGCAGTCCCGACGGAGCCCAAGCCATGCAACGCCGAATGTTCTTCCTCGCCGCGGTGCTCGCCGCCGCAGTGCTTCCCGCCCCGGCGGCCGCGCAGAGCCTGTCGCAGGTCTACCGCGACGCGCGGGACAACGACGCCGCGTTCGCCGCCGCCCGCCACGCCCTCGCCGCGGGCCTGGAGAAGCTGCCGCAGGGCCGCGCCCTGATCCTGCCCACGCTCAACCTGTCGGGGAACGCCACCGGCACGCGCATCGACTCGGAGCCCAGGGACGGCGTGCTGCCGGCGCCGTTCGTGCGCGACACGCGCGCCTACGGCTTGACGCTGTCGTTCTCCCAGCCGCTCTATCGCCCGCAGAACCAGATCCAGTACGACCAGGCCGGGTACCAGGTGAAGCAGGCCGAGGCGGTGTTCGGCATCGCCGCCCAGGACCTGATCGTGCGCACCGCCCAGGCCTACTTCGACGTGCTCGCTTCGCAGGACACCCTCGCCCTGGTGGGCGCGCAGAAGACCGCCATCGCCGAGCAGCTGGCGCAGGCCAAGCGCAACTTCGAGGTCGGTACCGCCACCATCACCGACACCCACGAGGCGCAGGCGCGCTACGACCTGTCGGTGGCGCAGGAGATCGCGGCGCAGAACGACCTCGACAACAAGCGCCGGGTGCTGCAGCAGATCACCGGCAAGGAGTACGCCGTGCTCAAGCGGCTGCGCCCCCAGGTCAGGCTCACCCCGCCCAACCCGGCCGAAATGCAGACGTGGGTGGACCTCGCCGTGAAGCAGAGCTGGTCGGTGCAGGCGCAGGAGGCGGTGACCGAGATCGCCGCGCTCGAGGCCAAGCGCGCCGCCGCCGCCCACCACCCCACGGTGGACCTGGTCGCCAGCTACGGCTACAACTCGCAGACCGGGTCGAGCATCTCGGCGCAGGGCACGAACACCAGCACCGGCGTGCTGGGCGTGCAGCTGGGCCTGCCGCTCTACGCGGGCGGTTCGCTCACCTCGCGCGAGCGCGAGGCCGCGGCCCTGCGCGAGCGCTCGCGGCAGGACCTGGAGGCCGCGCGCCGCAGCGTCGCGCTCGCCACGCGCCAGTCCTACCTCGCGGTGATGAACGGCATCGCCCAGGTGAGCGCCCTGGAGCAGGCGCTGGTGTCCTCGCAGAGCGCGCTGGATTCCAACAAGCTGGGCTACGACGTCGGCGTGCGCATCAACATCGACGTCCTGAACGCGCAGCAGCAGCTCTTCTCCACCCGCCGCGACCTCGCGGTGGCGCGCTACAACACCATCACCAGCCACCTGCGCCTGAAGTCCGCCGCCGGCAGCCTCAAGGAAGAAGACCTCGACGAGGTCAACAAGGCCCTCGAGCCCTAGGGAAGCTCTGAATTTCCAGGTTTAGAGACGAGCGTGATTGCACATTGCGGCGTCGAGGTATCGAAACGGCGGCATGAAGGCAATTCGCAACCTGTTTGCTGCCCTT
>JALHLN010000021.1:11284-22299 GCA_022844545.1 Burkholderiales bacterium
CAGGGACAGTCCACGTTTTCCAAGCGCGGGAAAACGTGGACTGTCCCTGATTTCCTGATTTACTTCAGCAGGCGCAGGCAGGCGGCGAGCTGGCGGGCGGTGGCGCCACGGTGGGCTTCGCACAGCGTCCTGCCAGCCTCCCCCATGGCGCGGCGCTTCTCCGGATCGTCCAGCAGCGCCAGCGCCTCGCGGATCGCGCCAGCGGCATCGGCGGCCTGCAGCGCGGCGCCGGCCTCCAGCGCGAGGCGCGTGGCCTCGGCGAAATTGAACATGTGCGGCCCCAGCACCGCCGGCGTGCCCGCGGCGCAGGCTTCGATCAGGTTCTGGCCGCCCAGCGGGGCGATGGAGCCGCCGATCACCGCCACGTCCGCGGCGGCAAAGTAGAAATCCATCTCCCCCAGCGTATCGCCGAGCAGCACGCCCGGCCCGGGTGCGCCGCCTGCGCTGCGCCTCGCCACCGCGAGGCCGCGCGCGGAGAGCAGTTGCGCCACCTCGTCGAAGCGCTTCGGATGCCGCGGCACGACCACCAGCTGGATATCCGCGGGAATCGCGCCCAGCGCGTCGAGCAGCATCGCTTCCTCGCCCTCGCGCGTGCTGGCGAAGAGCAGGACGCGGCGGCCGATCGCAAGGCGGTACGCCTTGCCCGCGGAGAGCCGTTCCGGATCCGGCCCCGCATCGAACTTCAGGTTGCCGGTGACCTCCACTTCGCGAGCGCCGAGGGCGCGCAGGCGCGCGGCATCGCCTTCGCTCTGCGCGCAGACTGCGCCGAGGGCGGCGAACGCCGGCCGCGACAATCCGTCCCAGCGCGCATAGCCGCGCGCGGACTTCTCCGACATGCGCGCGTTGGCCAGGAGCATCGGCACGCCGAACGCCCGGCAGCCCGCCAACAGGTTCGGCCAGACCTCGGTCTCCAGCAGCACGCCCAGCCGCGGCCGCCAGTGCTCCAGGAACCGGCGCACGGCGCCCGGGAGGTCCCAGGGCAGCCACGCGACGTGCACGCTCTCGCCGTGCAGCGCCTTCAGTGTCTCGCGTCCGGCGGCCGTGGTGCAGGTGACGAGGATCTCGCAGCCCTCCAGCTCCTGCATCAGCGCGCGCACCAGCGGCGCCGAGGCCCGCGCCTCGCCCACCGACACCGCGTGCACCCAGATCACCGGCTTCTCCGGTGCGTCGCCGTAGTTGCCGAAGCGCTCCTCCACCCGCCGCCGGTAAAGCGGTTCCGCGCGCCCGCGCCACCACAGGCGCGCGAGCGCGAGCGGCAGCGCGGCGCGCAGCAGCAGCGTGTACAGCGCGCGCTGCATCAGGGCAGGACCCCGAGTCCAACGAGCGCCGAGAGCGCTTCCGCGGGCACCGGCGCCAACCCTGCCGCGCCCAGGTTCCTCACCGTCGTTCCCGCATGCAGGCCGGTCAGCCCGGGATCCGAGCCGCAGTAGAGGCCCAGCGTCGGCCGCCCCAGTGCCGCCGCAAGGTGCGCAAGGCCGGTATCCACGCCCGCGACGAAGCGGGCCGCCTGCGCGAGCCGCGCGAGCTCGGTCAGCGTCATCCGCCGCGGCACCACGGCGCGCGCAATGGCGGCGGCGATGCGCGCGCAGCGATGGCGCTCCTCCTCGCTGCCCCAGGGCAGCACGCAGTGGATGCCCCTGGCCGCGACCGCGGCGCCCAGCGCCCGCCAGTGCTCCTCGGGCCAGAGCTTGTCGTCGCGGCTGGTCATGGTGAGCAGGATCGCGAATGGCTGGGGCATGTCCAGGATCGCGCCGGCACCGGGCGCGCCGGGAACCAGGCCGTAGTCGCAGGCGCCGTTCGCGACGTAGCCCAGCGCCGCGGCCGCCAGCTGCCGGTTGCGCTCCACCGCGTGCAGCGCCGGGTCCACCGCGTGCAGCCGGTCGTAGAAGCGCGCGGCAAACGGCTCGCGCGCGCTCGCGCGGTCGAAGCCGTGGCGCAGGCCGCGCGCCATCCAGGTCACCAGCGCGCTCTTCACCAGGCCCTGGCTGTCGATGACGTGGTCGTAGGGATTCTCCCGCAGGCGGCGGCGGAACGCCGCGAGCTCGGCCCAGGTGGAGCCGAGGACCAGCTCGCCGCGCCAGCGCCGGATCGCGACCGGGATCACCTCGCCCACGGCGGGGTGCAGCCGCGCCACCTCCGCAAAGGGCTCCTCCACCACCCAGTCGATCACGGCGCCCGGAAGATGGCGCGCCACGTCGCTCACCGCCGGGCAGTTGTGCACGACATCGCCGAGCGAGGAGGTCTTGACGAACAGGATTCTGGGCATCGCCAGCCCGATTCTAAGTAGAATTCCGCAGCCGCCCCATTCCAAGGCCACGCCCATTTCCTTGAACGATCCAGCCCGCGCGCGGGTCTCCGCCGTCGTCATCACGCTGAACGCGGCCGGGCAGCTGGCCGAGTGCTTCGCCAGCGTCGCCTTCGCCGACGAAATCCTGGTGGTCGATTCCGGCAGCACCGACGGCACGCGCGAACTGGCGGCGAAGTACGGCGCGCGGGTGGTCGCGCAGGACTGGCTTGGGTTCGGGCGGCAGAAGCAGTTCGCCGCCGACCAGGCGGCGAACGACTGGGTGCTGTCCCTGGACGCGGACGAGCGCGTGTCGCCGGAGCTGGCGGCAAGCGTGGTGCGCGCGCTGCAGTCGCCCACGGCTTCGGTGTACCGCATGGCGCGGCGCAACCGCTTCATGGGCCGCTGGCTGCGCCACGGCGAAGGCTACCCGGACTGGAGCGCGCGGCTGTACGACCGCGGCCAGGCGCGCTGGAGCGACGACGTCGTGCACGAGAAGCTGCTCTACGCCTCCACGCCCGGCACGCTGCAGGGCGACCTGCTGCATGAATCGGCCGAGGACCTCGGACGGTACCTGGACAAGCAGAACCGCTACACCACGCTCGCGGCGGCGGCGCTGCACGAGCAGGGCCGCGCCGCCGGGACGGTGGAACTGGTGCTCTCGCCGCTGGTGCGCTTCGTCAAGTTCTACTTCCTGCGCCTGGGGTTCCTCGACGGCGTCCCGGGCCTGGTGCACATCTCGATCGGCTGCATGAACAGCTACATGAAGTACGCCAAGCTCGCCGAGCTGCGAAAATCCCGTCCATGAAGGTCCTCGTCACCGGCGCCGCCGGCTTCATCGGCATGCACTGCGCCGAGCGCCTGCTTGCGCGCGGCGACACCGTCATCGGCGTGGACAACCTGTCGGACTACTACTCGGTCGACCTGAAGAGGGCGCGCCTGAAGCAACTGGAGCCCGCGCACGGCTTCCGCTTCCTGGAACTGGACATCGCCGCGCCCACCGCGCTGGAGCGCGTGTTCGAGGAGATCCGGCCGGACGCGGTGCTGCACCTCGCGGCCCAGCCCGGGGTGCGGTACTCGCTCGAGCACCCCGAGCCCTATTTCCAGACCAACCTCGTCGGCTTCGGCCGCCTGCTGGAGGCCTGCCGCCACCACAAGCCGAGGCACCTTGTCTTCGCCTCCAGTTCCAGCGTCTACGGCGCCAACCGGAAGCTGCCCTGGTCGGAAGCCGACAACGTGGACCATCCGGTGAGCCTGTACGCGGCCACCAAGAAGTCCAACGAGCTGCTGGCGCACGCCTATTGCCACCTGTACGGCGTGCCGATGACGGGGCTGCGCTTCTTCACGGTCTACGGACCCTGGGGCCGGCCCGACATGTCGCCGATGCTGTTCGCCAAGGCGATCCTCGAGGGCAAGCCCATCCAGGTCTTCAACCACGGCGACATGGAACGTGACTTCACGTACATCGACGATATCGCCGAGGGCTGCGTGCGCGTCCTCGACAAGCCTTCGGATGCCACGCCGCCCTACCGCATCTTCAATATCGGCAACCACCAGCCGGTGCATCTCACCCACTACATCGAGGCGCTGGAGAAGGCGCTCGGACGCAAGGCGCTCCTCGAGATGAGGCCGATGCAGCCCGGCGACGTGAAGGCGACCTACGCCGATACCGCCGCGCTGCACGCGGCAGTCGGCTTCGCCCCCTCCACGCCCCTCGATGCGGGCCTGGCGAAGTTCGCCGCCTGGTACAAGGGCTATCACCGCCATGGCTGAACAGAAGCTCCCCTCCGCCTCCGAGATCGTCGCCTTCCACGACAGCCGCCTCGCCGTTCCAGGGTGGGCGAAGTCGGGTGCGCAGGCGTTCGCCGCCGGCGTGTGGAACGCCATCGAGGACAACCACCGCTGCAACTGCCTGCTGTGGGACGAGGAGGACCTCGCCCGCCGCAAGAGCGTCCCGGATGCCGAGATCGCGAACAACAAGCGCGCCATCGACGGCTTCAACCAGAAGCGCAACGACGCCGTCGAGCGCATCGACGAGCAGCTGCTGGCGGTGCTGGACGCGGTGACCCGCATGCCGCGGGCGCGGCTGAACTCGGAAACCGCCGGCGCCATGACCGATCGACTGTCCATCCTGTCGCTCAAGTGCTTCCACATGCGCCGGCAGACGCTGCGCGCGGATGTAACAGAAGTGCATGTGCAGGAGTGCGCGGCGAAGCTGGCGCGGCTGACGGAGCAGCGCGAAGACCTGGCGGCCTGCCTGGGACGATTGCTGGCCGAGGCCTCGCGCGGCGAGGCCTATTTCAAGGTCTACCGCCAGTTCAAGATGTACAACGACCCGAGATTGAACCCGGCGGTGTACGGAGAAAAATAGGGACAGTCCACGTTTTCCGGCCGGGAAGAAATCAGGGACTGTCCCTGTTTTCGCCTCGATGTAACCGATCGGTTACATCTGTGGCCCCAGCGCCCCCGCCAGCGCCCGATGGAACGCCTCGGGCCGCTCGTACTGCACCCAGTGCCCCGCGCCGTCGATGACGTGCATCTGCGCCGCCGGATATGCGGCGCGCAGCATGGCGTGGATGTCGTCGAACCTGGCGTGCGCGGTGACGTCCTCCCGGCCCCAGATGCCGTGCACCGGGATGCCCAGCTTCACGATGCAGTCCTTCAGCGCCGACGTGCGCGAGGAGCGCGCGCTGTTGACCCGTGTCCGCACGACATCGGCCACGTAGATCGCCAGCGTCTCCGCGTCGATCTCCGCGTCCTTCGATAGCATCAAGGCCGAGAGGTTGAACCGGTGCGCCGCCTCGCGCTCGGCCGGATCCTCCAGCGCCCGCCACGATTTCAGGATCCGCTCGTTCGTCTTGCGCAGCCCCAGGCCGCCGGCGCCGACCAGAACCAGCGAGCGCACCCGCACCGGAAGCTTCTCCGCCACGAACCCGGCGACGATGCCGCCGAAGGAGAAGCCGACGAGGTCGAACGCGCCCCCGGGAATCAGTTCCGCGATGTTCTCCGCGACCACCGCTGCGATGACCTCATGGTCCCGGGGCTCCGGCGCATCCGCGGACTCGCCCATCCCGGGCAGATCCGGAATCCACACCGTCCGCTTCGCGGCGAGCTGCGCGACGTTGCGGCGCCAGTGGGACCAGCTCCCGGCGCCGCCATGCAGCAGCACGATCGCCGGCCCGCTGCCCCAGCGGCGCCAGACGGTGCCGCCGACCGGGAAAATGTTACCGATCGGTAACATTTGCCAGCCTGGCGACGGCCGCCATCACTTCGGCGTCGCCCAGTTCCTGCACGCTCTTGGCCGCCTCCAGGAATATCGCCCTCGGTCCCCGCGGTCCCCACTGCCGCGGATGCGGCGAAACGTCGGTCTCGGCGAAGAATCCCAGCACCCCGCCCGGGCTTGCCGCCGCGAAATGCATCAGGCCCGAATCCGGAAAAAGCGAAGTCCGCGCGCTCCAGACCAGGCCCAGCGCCTCCCGGATCGGCCCGCGATGCGGAATCACCTGCGACGCCTGGGCATCCAGCACCGGCTGCGCCGTGGCGTCATCCCCCGGATACAGCGGATCGTCCGACTTTCCCGGGGTCCACATGAACACGGTGTCCAGACCCCACTCGCGCTTGAAATGCGCGGACCAGCCCAGGACCTGCCGGGTGGAAGGCTGCTTCTTCGGCCGGCGCGCGCCCAGGCCAAGCACGATGTAGCCGCCCGGCTTCAGGCCGCGTTCCCCCAGCCATCGCGCCGCGAACTCCGCAGAGCGCGCCGGCAGCACATAGCGCGGCGCCTCCGCCATCGCGGGCATCGGCACGCCCAGTGGCCCCAGCAGCCGGAGCATGCGCTCGACCTCGTGCAGCGAATCCTCGACGGGCAACGGATCGCTCAGGCCTGGAAAATTCGACGCGATGCCGCACACGGCGACCGTGCGCTTGCCTTTCACGGACAACGCCCGCCTGATCGCCCGCGGCGACTCGTCGCCGTTGGCCACGATCACCCAGTCGAACTTCTGCGTGCGCAGCGCGAACCCCAGGCGGATCCCATCCCACGCGGCGGCGATCGACACGCGCCCGCCGGAACGTACGCGCCGGTACACCCACACGCGATCCACGTCCGGATTGCCCTCCACCACCCAGGCGTTGTAGTCGTTGGCAAGCAGGTGCACTTCCACGCCCGGAACCGAGCGCTTCAGATGCGCGAGCATCGGCGTGGCGAGCAGCAGGTCGCCCAGCTTGTCGCGCTTGATGACGAGGACCTTCATGCCGCTAGAATAGCCGCATGGCGAAAAACGCACCTCGCATTGTTCCCGTGATTCTTGCGGGCGGCTCTGGCAGCCGCCTTTGGCCGTTGTCGCGCCAGCTGCTGCCGAAGCAATTCCTCCCGCTCGCGGGCACGCGCACGATGATCCAGGAAACAGCGCTGCGCCTGAAGGGGCTGAAGGGCTGCGGCGCGCCTGTGGTGGTGGCGAACCAGGAGCACCGATTCCTGGTCGCGGAGCAGCTGAAGGCAGTGGGGATCCGGCCGGCGGCGATCATCATCGAGCCGGCGGCGCGCAACACCGCGCCCGCGATCGCCGCCGCCGCGCTGGTGGTGTCGGTCACGGATCCGGAGGCGCTGCTGCTCGTGCTGCCCTCGGACCACCTGGTCGGGAAGCAGGCGTTCCAGCAGGACGTGGCCGCCGCGCGCCAGGCGGCGGAAAGCGGATCGCTTGCGACCTTCGGCATCCGGCCCACGGCGCCTGCGACCGGCTACGGCTACATCGAAGTCGGCGAGCGCATGGCGGGCGCCGTGCACCGGATCAGGCGCTTCGTGGAGAAACCGGACCTCGCGCGCGCGAAGCGCTTCCTCGCCTCGGGCAATTTTCTCTGGAACAGCGGCATGTTCCTGTTCGGGGCGACGAAATACCTCGCCGAGCTGCACCAGCATGCGCCGAAGATCTTCAACGCCGCGCGGCACGCAGTGGCCAAGGCGACCACGGACCTGGATTTTGTGCGCCTCGACCGCAAGGCCTTCGCCGCCAGCCCGGCGCTGTCGGTGGACTACGCGGTGATGGAGAAGACGAGGTCGGGCGCGGTGGTCCGAAGCCGCATGCGCTGGAGCGACGTCGGCTCCTGGTCGGAGCTGTGGCAGGTGAGCGCGAGGGACGCGGCCGGAAACGCGCTGCGCGGCGACGTCTCGCTGCGCGACGCCAAGGGCAATTTCGTCCACGCGGGTTCCCGTCACGTGTCGCTGCTCGGCGTCGAGGGCCTTGTGGTGGTGGAGACCGACGACGCGGTGCTGGTGGCGGCCAAGGACCGGGCGCAGGAAGTGAAGGAAGTGGTGGCGCAACTGGACCGCCAGAAGCGCACCGAGCATGTGTCGCATTCGCGTGTCTACCGCCCCTGGGGCTACTACGAGACCGTGGACGAGGGCGAGCGCTTCCAGGTGAAGCGCCTGATGGTGAGTCCCGGGCAGGCCCTGTCGCTGCAGAGGCACCGCAAGCGCGCCGAGCACTGGGTGGTGGTGCAGGGAACCGCGCGCGTCACGCGCGGCGGCAAGACCACGACGCTGCGGGAAAACCAGTCCGCCTACATTCCGGTCGGGATGAAGCATCGCCTGGCGAATCCCGGCAGGGAACCGGTGTACCTGGTCGAGGTGCAGTCGGGCAGCTACCTGGGCGAAGACGATATCGAGCGCTTCGAGGACCGCTACAACCGCGACTGAAAACCGGGCTCCGGCAGGGGACAGATCCTCTACATCGCGCCGGACTTCGACGCCACTCCGCGCGGATTCGGGGATTACGTTTGATGCGCGTGCTCCTCGACACGCATGTGTTTCCGCGGTGGGTGGAGGGCGACCGCGCGCTGCCGGCGAAAGCCCGCGCGGCGCTTGCCGATCGCGAAAACGAGTGCCTGATCAGCCTGGTCAGCGCCTGGGAGCTGGCGATCAAGGCCGGCCTGGGCAAGCTGAAACTCGCGCTCCCGGTCCAGCGCTACGTCGTCGAGCATGTCGCCGCCAACGGCTTCCGGATGCTGGATGTCCGGATGGCGCATGTCGGGCGCGTCGAAACGCTCGACCCGCATCATGGCGACCCCTTCGATCGTCTGCTGATCGCGCAGGCGCTTGAGGACAAACTGCCCATCGTCACCGCCGACCCGGTGTTCCGCAAGTACGGCGTGAAGCGCATCTGGTAGCAGCCGGCCCCTCTCCGCCGCACCCGGCCTGAATCGGGTAATATGACCATGGTCATGCCTATGGTCACATGGTGATCGGCCACCGCGGGGAGAGGCGAATGCAAACCATCAAGGCTTCGGAGTTCAAGGCCAAGTGCCTCGCGCTCATGGACCAGGTCCAGCGCACCGGCGTGCCTGTGGTGGTGACCAAGAACGGCAAACCCGTCGCCGAACTGGGGCCGCACCGGCCGGCGCCGAAGAACGTGCGCGGCGCATGGAAAGGTCACGTCACCATCAAGGGCGACATCGTTTCGCCGCTGGATGAGGACTGGGACGCGTTGAAGTGACGTTGCTGCTCGACACGCACGCCGCCATCTGGTTCGCGCTGGAGGACGCCTCGCTCGGGAAGCGAAGCCGCGTGCTGGCGACGCAAGCGCTGGAGGAAAGCCGGCTTGCCATCTCGCCGATCAGCTTCTGGGAGATCGCGCTGCTGATCCAGAAGGGCCGGCTGCAGAGCGATCTGCCGGGTACCGAACTGCGCCTGCAGCTTCTGGATGCCGGAATCGCCGAACTTCCACTCACCGGCGAGATCGCGCTGCTTTCAGCCACCCTCGACCTGCATCCCGATCCGGCCGACCGCTTCATCGCCGCGACGGCCATCCTGCATCAGGCGACGCTGCTGACCGCGGATGCGCGCCTGCTCGACTGGAAGCACGCATTGAGGCGCCAGAACGCGCGCAAGTAGCCTCGCGCCGGCAATCCTCCGCGGCGGGTTCAGCTTCGAATCGCCCGCGGCGCTGTTGCGCCCGCTGACCCTGGCCCGCCGGGCATGTACTCCGGAATCCACTCCTTCAGCCGCGCGCGCACCGCGTCGCCATCGTCGCCATTGCGGCCCGCGCGCGCCAGCCACGCCACCACGTCCTCCACCAGCCGCTCCGACTCCGGCGGCCGCGCCCGCGCGATGCGCAGCTTCGGATGCGGCGTGGGCAGCGAATGCTCGGCGTCCGCGAGCGGTTCCTCGTACAGCTTCTCGCCGGGCCTCAAGCCCGTGAACTCGATGCGGACGTCGTTCTCCGACAGGCCCGAGAGCCGGATCATCTGCCGCGCCAGGTCCACGATCTTCACCTCCTCGCCCATGTCGAGGACGTAGATCTCGCCTTCGCGCCCCATGTGGCCCGCCTGCAATACCAGCTGCGTCGCCTCCGGGATGGACATGAAGTAGCGCCGCATTTCCGGGTCGGTGACGGTGAGCGGGCCGCCGCGCGCGATCTGCTCGCGAAACAGGGGCACCACGCTGCCGGTGGACCCGAGCACGTTGCCGAAGCGCACGATGACGAACTGCGTCGCGCCCGCCTCGTTCTTCAATGCCTGGCACACGAGCTCCGCCAGGCGCTTGGAGGCGCCCATGACGCTGGAGGGGTTCACCGCCTTGTCGGTGGAGATGAGCACGAACTTTCCGGTGCCGGCGGCGACGGCGGCGCGCGCCACCGCGAGCGTGCCCAGCACGTTGTTCTGCACCGCCTGCAGCGCGTTGGACGACTCCATCAGCGGCACGTGCTTGTAGGCGGCGGCGTGGAACACCACCTCCGGCCGCCACTGGGCGAACAGGGCTTTCATGCGCACGCCGTCCTTGGCGTCGCCGATCGCGGCCACGACCTCGACGCCCGCGTGCGATTCCCGGAACTCCCGCTCGATGGCGTAAAGCGCAAGCTCGGAGAGTTCGAACAGGACCACCCGCGCCGGCTGGAAGCGCGCGATCTGCCTGCACAGTTCCGATCCGATGGAACCGCCGGCGCCGGTGACCAGCACCGTCCTGCCCCTCAGGAAACCCTGCAGCCCGGGGATGTCCAGCTCGACCGGATCGCGCCCGAGCAGGTCGTCCAGCTCGATGTTGCGCAGCGCCGAGACGCTGACCTTGCCTGAAATGATGTCGGCGAGCGCAGGCACCGTCATGACGGACAGGCCCGCCGCGGTGGCGAGGTCCACCGCCCGCTTGCGCAGCTCGTGCGTGGCGCTCGGCATGGCAATGATGGCCTGCGTCACGCCGTGGCGCCCGGCGATCTGCGCCACGCGCTCGACCGGGCCCAGTACCTTGACGCGCTCGATCTCGCCGCCCTGCTTGCGCGGATCGTCGTCCAGCAGGCCCAGCACCCGCCACTGGCTGCTGGCCGCGAGCTCCTTCAGCAGCAGCACCGCGGCGTCGCCCGCGCCCAGCACCAGCACCGGGGCGGCCTCCGGGTGGGCAACCAGCGCGATCAGGCGCTTTTCCTTCCAGGCGCGGTAGGCGAGCCGGCTGCCGCTCATCAATCCGGCCAGCAGCATGGGCGCTATCACGTAGACCGAGCGCGGCACCAGCGCGCCAAGCCCCAGCAGCGTCAGCAGCGTGGGCACCGCAAGCGCGCCGATGCCGACCGCGACCAGGATGCGCTGCAGGTCGGACAGGCTCGCGTAGCGCCACAAGCCCCGGTACAGGCCCAGCAGCCAGAAGATGGCCATGTGCACGCCGAAGACCCAGGGCAACTGGCGCAGCATGTCGCGCAGGTAGTCCGCGGGAATGTCGAGGTTGAAGCGCAGCCAGTAGGCGGCG
>JALHLN010000022.1 GCA_022844545.1 Burkholderiales bacterium
GCACCGAGATCTCCTTGTTGCCGAGCATCGGCTCGACCGGGGTGAAGCAGCGCAGCACTTCCAGGCCGCGCGCAAGGGTGGTGGCGAACTGGCGGTCGCCTTCATGCTCGTAGCTGTAGTTGGGCTGCGGGGAAAGCGCAGGGACGGCGGGTTCTGAAGCACCCATGGAAGGGCTCCTGGAGTTGTTCGGTTTGCGGATGCGAGTACTGATTCGCGTTTCGATATTCCGTCGGCGCCACATAGCTGTCAACTTATCCACATTTGATATCACATAGTGGAACAACGATGAGCAAGTCATTGTTTGACCTGGAAGGCAAGGTGGCCCTGGTGACCGGTTCGACCCGGGGCATCGGCAAGTCCATCGCCGAGGAGCTGGCCCGTGCCGGCGCCAAGGTGGTGGTCTCCAGCCGCAAGGCGGAGGCCTGCGAGGCGGTCCGCCGGGAACTTGAGGCCAAGGGCCTGACGGTGCTGGCCAAGCCCTGCAATGTCTCCCGCAAGGAGGAACTGGAGGCGCTGGTGCAGTTCACCGAGAAGGCCTGGGGCCGGGTGGACATCGCCGTTGCCAACGCCGCGGTGAACCCGTACTACGGGCCGCTCGCGCAGATCCCGGACGAGGCCTTCGACAAGGTTTTCCTCAACAACGTGAAGAGCGTGCTGTGGCTGGCGAACCTGACCATCCCGGCGATGGCCGAGCGCGGCGGCGGTTCCTTCATCTCCGTGGGTTCCATCGGCGGCATCATCGCCAACACCGTGATCGGCGCCTACGGCATGTCCAAGGCCGCCGACCATCACCTGGTGCGCAACCTCGCCGCCGAATGGGGGCCGAAAGGCGTGCGCGTGAACGCGATCGCGCCCGGGCTGATCAAGACCGATTTTGCCAGGGCGCTATGGGAGGACGAGGCACGTCGCAGGGACCGAGAGGCGAACACGCCGCTGCGGCGCATCGGCGAGCCGCGCGACATCGGCGGCATCGCGGTGTTCCTCGCCTCCGACGCGGCGGCGTTCATCACCGGGCAGACCATCGTGGCCGATGGCGGGGTGACGATCCTGTGAAGCCTTGCGTGGCCGCCCCAGTTGGACTAAACTAAATAAACTAAGTTCATATAGGCAGCCCATGCGGACCGTCAATATCCACGAAGCCAAGACCCAGCTGTCGCGTCTGGTCGACCAGGCCGCCAAGGGCGAAGCCTTCGTGATCGCCAAGGCCGGCAAGCCGCTGGTGAAGGTCACGCCGCTCGATGCTCCCGGGCCAGGGAAGGAAAAGCGCCTGGGTTTCATGGCCGGGGAAATTGAAGTGCCCGATGACTTCGATCGGATGGGGTCTGCGCAGATCGCGCGGCTGTTCCGCGGCGGCGCGTGAGGCTGCTGCTCGACACCCACCTGCTGCTTTGGGCGGCCGGAGCGCCGGGGAAACTTCCGGCGGTGGCGCGCAAGCTGATCGGCGATCCCGGCAATGAGCTTTGGTTCAGTGTCGCCAGCCTTTGGGAAGTTGCGATCAAGCGTAGCCTCGGCCGAGCAGATTTTCGCGCCGATCCCCGGCTGCTGCGTCGAGGACTGCTGGACAACGGCTATGTCGAGTTGGCGATCGCCGGGGAGCACGCTAGCGTGGTGGACGCGCTGCCGCCGTTGCACAAGGATCCGTTCGACCGGATGCTGGTGGCGCAGGCGCAGGTCGAGGGGATCACGCTGCTGACCGCAGACCCGCAGGTGGCGCGGTACGCGGGGCCGATCCGGAAGGTATGAGGCCGCGCCGGCGGCCCCATCCGCAACTGAGGCGCATACGGTGGCGCCGCTTGGAGAAAGGATGAAGAACGTGAACAGTTTCAGGGCGTACCGAGTGCATCCCGGCGGCCAGTTCGGCGCGGGCCGTGCCGACGCGATGTCCCGCGACCAGCTCGATGCCGGCAACGTGATCGTGCGCATCGCCTACTCGAGCGTCAACTACAAGGACGCGCTCACCGCGCGCGGCAAGGCGAAGATCGCGATGAAGTTCCCGCTCGTGGTCGGCATCGATTTGGCGGGCGTGGTCGAATCATCCGAAGACGGCCGCTTCAAGCCCGGCGACGAGGTCCTCGTGCACAGCTTTGGCCTCGGCGCCGAGCACGACGGCGGCTACGCGGAGGTTGGCCGATTCCCCGCTGAATGGATCCATCCGCTTCCGAAAGGGTTGTCGCTGTTCGAATCCAGCGCGCTCGGCGTGGCCGGTCACACCGCGGCGCTCGCCATCGACCTGATGGAGCTGAACGGCCTCGCGCCCGGCAAAGGCAAGGTGATGGTGAACGGCGCCACCGGCGGGGTGGCCTCGATCGCGATCGACATCCTCGCGCAGCGCGGCTACCACGTGGTCGCGATGAGCGGCAAGCCGGAGCAGGCGCAATACCTGAAGGACCTTGGGGCGAAGGAAATCATCGGCCGGGCGGAGATTCCGGAGCGGCAGCGTCCGCTCGAGGATGCCCAGTGGGCGGGCGCCGTGGATTCCGTGGGCGGCGCGCAGCTGGGCTGGCTGCTCCGGCGCATGCAGCGCGACGGCGTGGTGGCCTCGTTCGGCAATGCTGGCGGCGCGGAATTCCAGGGCAATGTCCTGCCGTTCATCCTGAGGGGCGTGCGCCTCTTGGGGGTGAACGTGAACAACCCGTTTGAAACGATGAACCGCCTCTGGGGGCGCCTCGCGACTGACCTCAAGCCCCGGCACCTGGAGCGCATCGCCCGCCGCATCCGCTTCGAGGACCTCGACCAGGCCTTCGACGCCCTGCTCGCGTCCCGCGTCACCGGGCGGCAGGTGGTCGATTTCTCGCTGCGCTAGGCAAGCGCCCCCGCGTCCACCCGGGCCGGCGTGCCGGTCACCATCGAAGCGGCCGGCGACAGCAGCCACACCACCAGCGCGGCGACGTCCTCGACCTTGCCGAACTCGGGCAGCGCCTGGCGCGCCATCATCATGTCGCGGTAGGACTGGCTGCCGAACAGCGGCCCGGCCAGTGGCGTTTCCACCGGCCCCGGGCACACGCAGTTCACGCGAATCCGGTCCTTGCCGTAGAGGCGGGCGGCGGCGCGCGTCATGCCGACGACCGCGTGCTTGGAGGCGGTGTACGCCGGCAGCATCGGGCTGCCCACCAGCCCGGCGATCGAGGCCGCGTTCACGATGGAGTAGCCGCCCGCGGGCGCGGGCGCGGCCAGCATGGCGCGCAGCTGGGCCTGCATGCACAGCCAGACGCCGCGCGCATTGACCGCCATGACGCGGTCGAAGTCGGACAGCGCGACCTCCGCCATGGGCCCCATCGGCCCCAGCACCCCGGCGCTGTTGAAGGCGCCGTCGATGCGGCCGTAGGCGCGCATCGCCGCTTCGGTCAGGGCCGCGACGGACTCTTCGCGGGTGACGTCGAGCGAGGCGGACAGCGCTTCTCCACCCGCGGCGCGCGCCTGCTCTGCGGTCTGCGCGGCGCCGGCGGCATTGATGTCTCCCAGGGCCAGTCTGGCCCCGGCTGCCGCAAGGCTCACCGCGGCGGCCCGGCCAAACCCGGAGGCGGCACCGGTGATCAAAAACGAGCGGCCCCGCAGGCCGGATTCATGGTTCATGGGCTTGCCTCACGAAGGTTTAAAACGCGATGGACGCGTCACGGAGCCTCTTCTACATTAGAGGGCTGCCGCAGTAAACTTCCCGTTCCCCAAGGAGGGACGAATGGACCTGAACTATTCCCAGGATGAATCCGCATTCCGCGACGAGGTTCGCGGCTGGCTGAAGGCGAACCTGCCTCAGGACCTGCGCGACAAGATCGCCAACTACGAGGAACTGAGTCGCGACGACCTGCTGCGCTGGCATCGCATCCTCGCCAAGAAAGGCTGGGTGGCGCCGGCCTGGCCCAAGGAGTGGGGCGGCACCGACTGGAACGTGGTGCAGCGCTACATTTTCGAGGAGGAGTGCGGCTTCGCCGGCACTCCGCCGCTGATTCCCTTCGGCCTGTCCATGTGCGGCCCGGTGCTGCTGCGGTTCGGCACGCCGGAGCAGAAGAAGCGCTTCCTGCCCCAGATCTACAACGGCGAGGTGTTCTGGTGCCAGGGCTACTCTGAGCCGGGCTCCGGCTCGGACCTCGCGTCGCTGAAAATGAAGGCGGAACGCCAGGGCGATCACTACCTGTGCAACGGCCAGAAAATCTGGACCACGCTGGGCCACTACGCCGACTGGATCTTCTGCCTGGTGCGCACGGATTCGAGCCTGGCCAAGCGCCAGGAGGGCATCTCGTTCCTCCTCATCGACATGAAGACCCCGGGCATCACGGTGCGGCCGCTGATCCTGATGGACGGCGGCCACGAGGTGAACGAGGTGTTCTTCGAGAACGTGAAGGTGCCGGTGGAGAACCTGATCTACGAGGAAGGCAAGGGCTGGACGGTGGCCAAGTACCTGCTCGGCCACGAGCGCATGAACACCGGGCGCATCGGCGCCTCGAAGCGCGAACTGGCCAAGCTGAAGGACTTCGCCGCGAAGCAGGCGGGCGACGACGGCCGCCCGCTCACCGAGGACCCGCGCTTCCGCGACAAGCTCACGCGCGTGGAGGTCGAGCTGATGGCGCTGGAGATCACCAACCTGCGGTTCCTCGACCAGATGCGCCGCAGCGGCCAGCCGCCGGGCGCCGACGTCTCCATGCTCAAGATCAAGGGCACCGAGATCCAGCAGGCGCTCACCGAGCTCTCGATGCAGGCGGTGGGCCCGCTGGCGCAGCCGTTCAAGGCGGTCGCCAACGACCCGGACTTCGACCGCTTCACCGCAGGCCTCGCGCCGCGCTACTGCAACTTCCGCAAGACCTCGATCTACGCCGGTTCGAACGAGATCCAGCGCAACATCATCTCCAAAATGACCCTGGGGCTCTGACCATGAACTTCGACTACAACGAAGAGCAGCAGCTTCTCGCCGATTCGGTGCGGCGCTTCCTCGCCAAGGACTACGGCTTCGAGGCGCGCAAGAAGATCGTTTCGTCCGAAGACGGCTGGAGCGCGGAGGTCTGGGCGCAATTGGCCGAGATGGGCCTCACCGGGCTGCCGTTCTCGCCGGACTTCGGCGGCTTCGGCGGCGGCGCGGTGGACCTGATGGGGGTGATGGAGGCCGCGGGCGACGCCCTGCTGGTCGAGCCCTACCTGCCCACCGTGATGGCGGGGCAGTTCGTTGCGCGTGCAGGCAGCGACGCGCAGAAGAAGGCGATGCTGCCGCTGGTGGTGGAAGGCAAGCTCAAGCTTGCGTTCGCGCACACGGAGAAGGGCGCGCGCTACAACCTGTCCAGGGTCTCGGCGAGCGCGAAATCCTCCGGCGCGGGCTGGGAGATCACGGGCGAGAAGGCCGTGGTCCTGGGCGCGGCGGCGGCCGGCAGGCTCGTGGTGTCGGCGAACACCGGCAAGGGCATGAGCCTGTTCCTCGTGGACGCGAAGGACGCGAAGCTGAAGTCCTACGTGACGCTGGATGAAATGCGCGCGGCGGACGTCGTCCTCAAGGGCGCGAAGGGCGAACTGCTCGGCACCGAGGGCGGCGCCCTGGCGCTGGTGGAGGAGGTCGTGGACTTCGCCACCGCGCTCCTATGCGCCGAGGCGGTCGGCGCGATGAAGTTCACCTGCGACACCACGCTCGAGTACCTGAAGACGCGCAAGCAGTTCGGCGTCACCATCGGCACCTTCCAGGCGCTGCAGCATCGCATGGTGGACATGTACGTCAGCTACGAGCAGGCGAAGTCCATGGCCTGCCTCGCCTGCAGCAAGGTCGATTCACCGGCGGATGCCAAGGATCGCGCGCGAGCGGTGTCCGCGGCCAAGATCAAGGTCGCCGACAACGCGCGCCACATCAGCCAGGAGGCGATCCAGCTGCACGGCGGCATGGGCATGACCGAGGAGATGAAGGTGAGCCACAGCTTCCGCCGCCTGACCATGATCGCGCAGCAGTTCGGCGACGCCGAGCACCACCTCGCGCGCTTCGCCAGGCTGAGCTGAAGGCCGCAGCTCATGTCGCCTAACAGGGCCTGGACCGTCGCCAGCTTCCCGACCGGGGCGCTGGCCGAGGAGAACTTCAAGCTGGTCGAGTCGCCCGTGCCCGCGCCGAAGGCGGGCGAGGTGCTGGTGAAGAACCTCTGGCTGTCGCTCGACCCGTACATGCGCGGGCGGCTGTCGCAATCCAAGAGCTACACCAAGGGCGTCGAAATCGGCGACGTGATGACCGGCGAGACCGCCGGCGAGGTGCTCGAATCGAAGCATCCGGGCTTCAGGCCCGGCGACAAGGTGACCGCGCCGTCCGGCTGGCAGCTCTACTGGGCCGGGAAGGGCGAGTTGCTGACCAAGGTGGACGCCTCGAAGGTGCCGCTGTCCTACTTCCTGGGGTGCCTCGGCATGCCCGGGCGCACCGCGTACTTCGGCATGAAGGACATCTGCGCGCCCAAGCCGGGCGAAACGGTCGTGGTGTCCGCGGCCTCGGGCGCGGTGGGCAGCGTAGTGGGCCAGATCGCCAAGGCCTGGGGCTGCCGCGCGGTGGGCATCGCCGGCGGCAAGGCGAAGTGCGACTACGTCACCGGCGAGCTGGGCTTCGACGCCTGCGTGGACTACAAGGCCGGGAACCTGTTCCGCGACCTCAAGGAAGCCTGTCCCAAGGGGATCGACGCCTACTTCGAGAACGTGGGCGGGGAGATCCTGGACACCGTGCTGCGCCTGATGAACGTGAAGTCGCGCATCGCCGTCTGCGGCCTGATCTCGGACTACAACACCACCGATCCCTACGGCGTGAAGATGTTCCGCTCGATCCTGGTCAACCGCATCAAGGTCCAGGGCCTGATCGTGTTCGACTGGCTCGAGCGCTATCCCGAGGGCAACAAGGCGCTGCGGGAGCTGGTGGCCGCGGGCAAGCTGAAGACCCGCGAATCGGTGCTGGAAGGCATCGAGAAGGCGCCCCAGGGCCTGATCGGGCTGCTGAAAGGCGCGAACTTCGGCAAGCAACTGGTCAAACTGGCCTGAGGAGTCCCATGATCAAGCTCTACACCTGGCCGACCCCGAACGGCCACAAGGTCCACATCATGCTGGAGGAAACCGGGACGCCCTACCACGTGATACCGGTGGATATCGGCGCTGGCGACCAGTTCAAGCCGGAGTTCCTGAAGATCTCGCCCAACAACAAGATGCCGGCGATGGTGGACAGCGACGGCCCGGGCGGCAAGCCGATTTCGATCTTCGAGTCCGGCGCCATTCTGATCTACCTCGCTTCGAAGACCGGGCGCTTCCTGCCGGAGGACCTGCGCGACAAATGGTCCACGCTGCAGTGGCTCATGTTCCAGATGGGCGGCGTCGGGCCGATGCTCGGCCAGGCGCACCACTTCCTCGGCTACGCGCCGGAGAAGATTCCCTACGCCATGAACCGGTACAGGAACGAGGCCAACCGCCTCTATGGCGTCATCGACCGCCGCCTGAGGGAGTCGAAGTACATCGCCTGTGGCCAGTACACCATCGCGGACATGGCGATCGTGCCCTGGCTGCGCTTCCCGGAGCGCCAGGGCGTGGAGATCGATGAGTACCCGGCGCTGAAGAAGTGGCGCGACGCCATCCTCGCGCGTCCCGCGGTGCAGAAGGCCATGCTGGTGCTGGCCGACCGGCGCAAGCCGCTGAACGAGATTACCCAGGCGCAGAAGGACAACCTCTTCGGAGCCGCGCAGTATGCCAAGCGCTGAACTGAAGGGTAAGGTCGCCTGGATCACGGGCGGCGGCAGCGGCATCGGCCTGGCCGGCGCGAAGGAACTCGCCGCCGCCGGCGCGCACGTGGTGATCTCCGGCCGCACGCAGCGCACCAATGACAGCGCGCTGGCGGAACTGAAGAGGATCGGCAGCGCGGAAGTCCTCCCGCTCGAGGTGTCGGACCAGAAGGCGGTGGCCGCCGTCGCGGCGGACATCGAGAAGCGCCACGGCCGCATCGACATCCTGGTCACCAGCGCCGGCATCAATATCAGCGGTCCGAGGCGTAATCTTGCGACGATGGCCGTTGAAGGCTGGGATGACGTTGTCGCGATCAATCTCAACGGCTTGTTCTACTGTTGCCATGCGGTTCTGTCGGGAATGCGCAGGCGCAAGGACGGCTTGATCATCAATATCTCCTCCTGGTTCGGCCGTTATACAAACAAGCTCGGTGGACCTGCTTACAACGCCACCAAGCGAGCAGTAATCTCGCTGACAGAGTCGATCAACATGGAGGAGTGCGCCAACGGCATCCGCGCCACCTCCATCCTGCCGGGCGAGGTGGCGACGCCGATCCTGGAGAAGCGCCCGGTGCCGCCCTCCGCGGAGGAGCGCGCGCGCATGGCGCAGGCCGAGGACTTCGGCAAGGCGATCCTGTTCGTGGCCACGATGCCGGCGCGCACCTGCGTCAACGAAATGGTGATCGCGCCGACCTGGAACCGCTTCTACCTCGGCGGCCTGGAAACACCTAAATAGGGACAGTCCACGTTTTCCCGGTGACGGACGGAAATCGTGGACTGTCCCTGTTTTTGAGGGTCTGCCTGCCGTTCCTGGCGGGATATTTCGTTTCCTACATCTACCGCTCGGTCAACGCCATCATCGGGCCGGACCTGGTGCGGGAGTTCGGCCTCTCCGCCGGCGCGCTCGGCCTGCTGTCCGGGATCTACTTCTTCGCCTTCGCGCTGTTCCAGCTGCCGCTGGGCGTGCTGCTGGACCGCTACGGGCCGCGACGGGTCAACGCCACGCTGCTCCTGGTGGCCGCGGGCGGGGCGCTCTGGTTCACGCAGTCGGGCTCCGCGCTGGAGCTGACGCTGGCGCGGGCGCTGATCGGCCTGGGCGTGTCGGCCGGCCTCATGGCCTCCATGTCCGCCTTCGCCCTTTGGTACCCGGCCGAGCGCCTGGCGACCATGAACGGCATCGCCTTCGCCTCCGGGATGCTGGGAGCGATCGCGGCCAGCGTGCCGCTGGAGCTGGCGCTGCGCAGCCTGAGCTGGCGCGAGGTGCTCCACGGCGTGGTGGCGCTCAACCTCGTGGTCTGCCTCGCGCTGTTCTTCGTCGTGCCCGAGAAGCCCGGCGCCGGCCGCGCCTCCGCGCTGGGCACGCAGCTGCGGGAGTTCGCGGCGGTGGCACGCGACCCCGCGTTCTGGCGCGTCGCGCTGTGCATGGGCGCGAGCCAGCTCGCCGCGGTGTCGCTGGGCACGCTGTGGGTGGCGACCTGGCTGCGGGACGTGGCGGGCTACACGCAGGCGCAGGTGGCGCAGTCGCTGCTTCTCTTCAGCGTGGTCATGATCGGCGGCTACCTCGGCTTCGGGCGGGTGGCGGACCGGCTGGCGCGCGGCGGGCGGAGCACCTTGCCGCTGCTCGCGGGCGGGATCGCGGTGGCTTCGCTCAGCCTGCTGCTGCTCGCCGCCGGCGCGAGGACCGGCGTGCTCGTGCTCTGGAGCCTGTTCTTCGGCGGCGCCACCTCGGTGGTGCTGTCCTATTCCCTGTACTCGCGCCGCTTTCCGAAGGAGATGGCGGGCCGGGTGAACACCGCGCTCAACGTGTTCGTGTTCGTCGGCATGTTCACCGGCCAGTGGGCGGTGGGGCTGGTGCTCAACCTCTGGCCGCAGGCCGGGGGCGGCTACGCGCCCGAGGCGTACGCTTGGGCGCTGGGCGGACTGTGGCTGGTGCAGGCCGCGGGCCTCGCCTGGCTCTGGAGCGGGCGGCGGCTGCAAATGTAACCGATCGGTTACATTTTGCCCGCCCCGGTGCCGCGCGCTGCGTGCGCTACGTATGCTACGTCGCCGCGCGCGCCCGGAAGGTGCCGATCGCCTTCGCCACCAGGTCTCCCGTCTCGCTGCGGACCTCGCCCTCGCAGAAAATCGTGGTCTGTCCCGCCCGCGACACGCGCCCCTCGGCCTTGAGCACGCCGGTGGAAGTGCCGATGAACTGGGTGGACAGGTCGATGGTCATGATGGAGCGCGGCGGGTCGTAGAGCGTGCGCGCCGACATGGACAGGGTGATGTCCAGCAGCGACAGGATCGAGCCGCCGTGCGCCGTGCCCCAGCTGGTCATGAACTCCGGCCTGATCGCCATGGAGAGGCGCGCTATACCCTTCTCCAGTGCGTCCACCTTGATGCCGAGGTGCTCCGAGAACGGGATCTGCTTCGTGAACTCGTAGGTTTCCCGCGGAACGCCGCTCATATGATGGTGGCGCCGCCATCGACGACCAGGGCCTGCCCGGTGATATGGGCCCCGGCATCCGAGGCCAGCAGCACCGCGGCGCCTTTCAGATCCTGGTCGTTGCCGACACGGCCACCGGGCGTCGCATCGATGATCATCTGCAGGTCCTTTCCCAGCGTGGCCTTGGTCATCTTGGAAGGGAAGAACCCGGGGCAGATCGCGTTCACCGTGATGCCGTGCCGCCCCCACTCGGCCGCGAGCTGGCGCGTGAGACCCACCACGCCGTGCTTGGTCGCGACATACGCGGCGGTGCGCACCAGGCGCGGGTCGTTCGCCTGCACGCCGTTCACCGAGGCGACGTTGATGATGCGACCGTACTTCGCCGGGATCATGGCGTGCCTGGCGAGATGCTGGGTGAGCACGAACATGCCCGAGAGGTTGACGCTGACCAGCTTGTCCCAGGCTTCGAGCGGGTGATCCTCGGCGGGCGCGCCCCAGGTGGCCCCCGCATTGTTTACCAGGATGTCGACCCTGCCCAATCGCTTCAGGATGGCCTCGGCGACAGGGACGATGGCCTCGCGCTTGCCCATGTCGCAGACGAAGGCATGGGCGGTGACGCCCTGTTTCGCGAGGCGCGCGACCGCCTCGTCCAGCTCGTCCTTCTTGCGCGCCGTCAGCGCCAGCGTGGCGCCCATCTCGCCCAGCGCCTCGGCGATCTGCAGCCCGAGGCCGCGCGAGCCGCCGGTGACGATGGCGCCGCGCCCGGAGAGATCAAAAAGCTTCTTGACACTCATGCACGCTCCCCTAGTATTCAGGCCTCCATGTTAACGCCAACGGAGCGACTGCCCTACACGCGGGCGCAGCTCGCGCGCCTGATCGCGCCGCGCTCGATCGCCATCATCGGCGCCTCGCCGCGGCCGGCTTCCTTTGGTATGCGCACATTGGAGAACCTCGCGCACTTCAAGGGCGCCATCTATCCGGTCAACGCGAAGTACGAGCGCATCGGGGACCTCGCCTGCTATCCGTCGCTGAAGGACCTGCCGCAGGCGCCGGACTGCGCGCTGCTGGTGGTGCCCCGGGAAGGCGTCGAGGCCGCGCTGCGCGAGGCGGTGGCGGTCGGCGCCGGCGGCGCGATCGTCTATGCCTCGGGCTACGGCGAGATGGCGGGCGAGGATGCCGGCGCCGCGCAGCGGCGCCTGGCGGGAATCGGGCAGGCGGCGGGCATGCCGATCCTCGGGCCCAATTGCATGGGCCTGGTGAACCACGAGCTGGGCGCCGGCATGAGCTTCATCCCGGAGTATTCGGCGATGCCGCGCCAGGTCGGGCCGATCGCGTTCGTCAGCCAGTCGGGCGCGCTGGGCTATTGCCTCGCCCAGGCCGCCGAGCGCGGCCTGGGCTTCCGCTATTTCTTCTCCGCCGGCAACTCCTCGGACGTGGACGTCGCCGACCTCATCGCCGCCATGGCCGAGGACGAGGGCGTGCGCGCCATCGCCTGCCTGTTCGAGGGCGTGCCGAGCGCTGCGCGGCTGCTGCAGGCGGGCGAGCGCGCGCGCGCCGCGGGCAAGCCGGTCATCGTCTACAAGATGGGCGTGAGCGACGACGGCGCGGCCGCGGCGCGCTCGCATACCGGTTCGCTGGCGGGCTCCGCGGTGGCCTTCCGCGCCCTGTTCGAGCGCGCCGGCTTCGTCATGGTGGAGAACTACGAGGCGCTGGTGGAGCACGCCAAGTTCTTCTCGGCTGCGGGCAAGCCGCGCGCGAGGGGCGTCGCCGTCGTATCCGGCTCCGGCGGCGCCGGCATCATCGCCGCCGACATGGCCGCGCGCCACGGCGTGCCGATGCCGCAGCCCGAGCCGGCCACGGTGGCGGAACTGCGCACCGTGGTGCCGGAGTTCGGCGCGGCGCGCAATCCCTGCGACCCCACCGGGCAGGTGCTCAGCGTGCCCGAGTCCTACGGCAAGTGCTGCCGCGCGCTGCTCGCGGACCCGCAGTACGGCGTGCTGGTGTGCGCCATGAGCGTGGCCACGAAGGAGACGGGCAGTTCGCGCGCGACCACCATCGCGCAGATGGCGCGCGAGCAGGCGAAGCCGCTGTCGGTGGCCTGGGTGTCCGAGTGGCTCGAGGGGCCGGGCTCGCATGCCTACGAGGCGGACGAGAAGGTGACGCTGTTCCGGTCGCTCGACCGCTGCTTCGCCACGATCGCGGCCTGGCAGGCCTTCCATGCGCGGGAGGCGGTGGAACAGGCGCCGGCGCGCCTCGCGGGCAATGACGCGGCCGCGCGCGCACGCGCCCTGCTGGCCGCGGCCGGCGACACGCTGGTGGAGCGCGAGGCGAAGCAGGTGCTGGCAGCCTATGGCGTGCCCGTGGTCGAGGAGCGCCTGGCGCGCAGCGCGGACGAAGCCGTGGCGGCCGCACAGTCGCTGGGCTATCCGGTGGTGCTCAAGGCCGAGTCGCCGACGATCCTGCACAAGACGGAGCTGGGCGTGGTCCGGCTGAACGTGGCCGACGAGGCCGGCGTGCGCCGGCACTATGCGGAGATCGTCGCCGCGGCGCGCGGCCACGAACTGGCCGGGGTGCTGGTCCAGCCCATGGCGGGCGGGGTGGAGATCATCGTCGGCGCGCGGATGGATCCCGCGGTCGGGCCGGTTGTGGTGGTGGGTTCCGGCGGCGTGCTGGTGGAGCTGATGCAGGACAGCGTGGCGGCGCTGGCGCCGGTGACGCAGTCCGAGGCGCGGCGGATGCTGGAGCGGCTGAAAGGCTACCGGCTGCTGACCGGATTCCGGGGCGGGAAGGCTGTGGACATCGACGCCCTCGCGGATGCAGTGGCGCGCATCTCCGAGTTCGCCGCCGACTTCGCGGGCGAGGTTTCGGAAATGGATGTGAACCCGTTGCGCTGTTCCGGCGAGCGCGTCGTCGCGGTGGACGCGCTGATCACGAAGCGGCAGGCCTGACCGGCGTCAGCCCTTGAGCTGCAGGCTCTTGTACTCCAGGAACTCCTCCAGCCCGTAGACCCCGGCCTCGCGGCCGTGGCCGGACTGCTTGAAGCCGCCGAAGGGCGCATTCATGTTGAAGGCGCCGCCGTTCACGTCCACCTGCCCGGCGCGGATGCGGCGCGCCACCTTCTGCGCGCGCGCCTCATCCTTCGACCACACCGCGCCGGCAAGCCCGTAGGGCGAGTCGTTGGCGATGCGGATCGCATCCTCGTCGTCCTGGTACGGGATGATGGACAGCACCGGCCCGAAGATCTCCTCCTGCGCGATGGTCATCGAGTTCTTCACCTTGCCGAACACGGTCGGCTTGACGAAATAGCCCCCCGCCGCGACGCCCTCTGGCTTCTCCGGCCCGCCCGCGACCAGCTCGGCGCCTTCGGCGATTCCCTTCTTGATGTAGTCGCGCACCCGGTCCATCTGCATCTGCGAGGACAGCGGCCCGAGGCGCGTGGATTCCGACAGGGGATCGCCCAGCGTGAAGCCCCTGGCTGCCTCGGCGGCGAGCTTCGCCGCTTCCTCGTACTTCGACTCCGGCACCAGCATGCGCGTGAGCGCGGTGCAGGTCTGGCCGGAGTTGAGGTAGCAGCCGTTCACGGTGCCTTTCACCGCGGCGGCGAGGTCGGCATCATCGAGGATCACCGAAGCCGATTTGCCCCCCAGCTCCAGCGCCACGCGCTTGACCGTCTGCGCGGCGACCTCCGAGATGCGCTTGCCGGCGCGCGTCGAGCCGGTGAAGGAGATCATGTCCACCTGCGGGTGCTTCACCAGCGCCTCGCCCACGCTGGGGCCGAAGCCGGTCACCAGGTTGAACACGCCCTTGGGCAGGCCGGCGGCCTCGACCACTTCGGCGAGGATGAAGGCGTTGAACGGGGCGACTTCGGAGGGCTTGAGCACCACGGTGCAGCCGGCCGCGAGCGCCGGCGCCACCTTGAGCGCGATCTGGTGCAGGGGATAGTTCCAGGGCGTGATGGCGCCCACCACGCCGACCGGCTCGCGGCAGACCACCGAGTTGCCGACGCGGTCCTCGAACTTGAATTCCTTCGCGATCTTCGCGTAGTTGGCGAAGTTGGCGATCGGCAGCCCGGCCTGGATGCGGGCGGACATCTTCACCGGCATGCCCACTTCCTGCGCGATGGTCTTCGCCAGCTCGTCGGCGCGGGCCTTGAGGCCGTCGGAAATCTTCTGCAGGTACTCGGCGCGCTTCTCCGCCGGGGTCGCGCTCCAGCCCTCGAAGGCGGCGCGTGCGGCGGCCACGGCGGTCTCGATGTCCTTTTCCGTGCCCGCGGGCACCTTGCCCATGACTTCGCCGGTGCCGGCGTTATGCACGTCGATGGTGTCTTTCGCGGCAGGGGAAACCCACTGCCCGCCGATGAACAGCTTGTCGCGCGCGATCATGGAAAGATCCTTGGAAATTGATGCGGAGCGGTACTGTAGCAAATGCGCTTGACGGATTGAAGCCCGTCCGCCCGGATTCATCGGCATGCGCGCCGCGGGCCGCCGGCGCGGGCGCTATACTGCGCTCGAACCAACCGGGGAGAACGCAGAGCATGGCGCGCACGGGCAAGGCGGCAATCTGCCGCGAGTTGAACAAGCCGGTGGTGGTCGAGACAATTGCGGTGGACGGACCGAAGCGCGGCGAGGTGACGGTGAAGATCGCCGCCTGCGGCGTGTGCCATTCAGACCTCTCCGCCACCAACGGCACCATCGCGCTGCCGCCGCCGCTGGTGCTTGGGCATGAAGCTGCCGGCGAGGTGATCGAGGTGGGCGAAGGCGTGACCGGATTCGCCGTCGGCGACCATGTCGTGTCGTCCTTCATCTACATGTGCGGCAAGTGCCGCTTCTGCTCCGCCGGGCGACCGGTGCTGTGCATCGAACAGGGCAAGGCGCTGCTGACCCCGCCCGAGGGCACGCCGCGGGTGAAGGACAGGGACGGCAAGCCGCTCAACATCTTCTCCGGCTGCGGCGTCATGGCCGAGTACGCCACGCTGTCCGTGGACAACGTGGTGAAGATCGACCCGAAGATGCCCCTGGACCGCGCCGCGCTGGTCGGTTGCGCGGTGACCACCGGCGTCGGCGCCGTGTTCAATACCGCGCACGTGGAGCCGGGTTCGACGGTGGCGGTGTTCGGCTGCGGCGGCGTCGGCCTCAACGCCGTCCAGGGCGCGGCCATCGCCGGCGCCGAGCGCATCCTCGCCATCGATACCGTTGCGGCGAAACTGGAGATGGCGAAGAAATTCGGCGCTACCGACACCCTGCTCGCGGTGCCGGGACAGGACCCGACCAAGGACATCAAGAAGCTCACCGGCGGCGGCCCGGACTACGCTTTCGAGTGCGTCGGCTCCGGCGCGCTGGCGGAACTGGCCTACAAGGCGATCCGGCGCGGCGGCAAGGCGGTGATCGTCGGCGTGGCGCGGGCCACCGAATCGACCTCGTTCAAGCCGATGACCATGGTGTTCGAGGAGAAGACCCTGCAGGGCAGCTACTTCGGCTCCTGCGTGCCGCGCGTCGACTTCCCGCGCATGCTGCAGCTGTACATGGCCGGCAAGCTGAAGCTGGACGAGCTGATCACGAAGCGCTATTCCATCGACGAGGCGCCGCAGGCCTTCGCCGACATGGAGTCCGGCAAGAACGCCCGCGGCGTGATCGTGTTCTGAGAATCAGGGACGGACCACGATTTCCGCTGCGGAAATCGTGGACTGTCCCTATTTTTGGAGCCGGGTTTCGACCAGACGGGCGAAGAAGCTCGCGCCCAGGGGCAGGGCGTGGTCGTTGAAGTCGTAGGACGGGTTGTGCACTTCGCAGGCGCCTTCGCCGTCGCCATTGCCGATGTTGATGTAGCAGCCGGGCACTTCGTTCAGCATGAAGGCGAAGTCCTCGGAGGCCATGATGAGCGCCGGGTCGCGCTTCACGTTCTCCGCGCCCACCAGTCCGGCGCAGATGCCGGCCGCGAACTCGGCTTCCGCGGGATTGTTGATGGTGGGCGGGAAGATGACGCGGAAGTCGGTCTTCGCCTTCGCGCCGAACCCCGAGGCCACGCCCTCGGCGACGCGCGCCATGTTGCGGCCGACCAGCTCCATGACCTCGTTGGAGAACGCGCGCACCGTGCCCGACAGGCGCGCCGTCTGCGGAATCACGTTGTAGGCGTCGCCGCCGTGGACCTGGGTCACCGACAGCACCGCGGTGTCCACCGGGCGCACGTTGCGCGCCACGATGCTCTGCAGCGCCGCGATGACATGCGCAGCAGCCAGCACCGGATCCACGCCCGACTCCGGGCGCGCGCCATGGGCACCGCGGCCCTCGATGTCGATGTCGAAGAAGGCGCCGCCCGCCATCATCGCGCCCGCCTTCACCGCGAAGCGGCCCAGCGGCATGCCGGGCCGGTTGTGCATGCCGAACACCGCCTCGCAGGGGAAGCGCCTGAACAGGCCGTCGTCGATCATGGCCTTGGCGCCGCCGATGCCCTCCTCGGCGGGCTGGAAGATGAAGTTCACCGTGCCGTCGAAGTTGCGCGTCGCGGCGAGGTACTTGGCCGCGCCCAGCAGCATGGTGGTGTGGCCGTCGTGGCCGCAGGCGTGCATGCGGCCCTCGTGCCGCGAGCGGTGGTCGAAGGTGTTCGCTTCCTGTATCGGCAGCGCGTCCATGTCGGCGCGCAGGCCCAGCGTGCGCTTCGAGGTGCCGGCGCGCAGCACGCCGACGACGCCGGTCCTGCCGACGCCGCGGTGCACCTCGATGCCGAACGCCGCCAGCTGCGTGGCGACCAGGTCCGAGGTGCGCTGCTCCTGGAAACCGAGTTCCGGATGCGCGTGGATATCGCGACGCCAGCCGGTCATCTCCGGCGCGAATTTCTCGATGGCGGGAATGGCGCCCATGGCTATTTGCACCCCAGTTTGCGTTCCTTGGCCTGCGCCAGCGCGGCCCTCAGGCGACCTCGAACAGGCCGGCGGCGCCCATGCCGCCGCCGATGCACATGGTGACCACGACGTGCTTGACGCCGCGGCGCTTGCCTTCGATGAGCGCGTGGCCGACCAGGCGCGAGCCGGTGACGCCGTACGGGTGGCCCACCGCGATCGAGCCGCCGTCGACGTTCAGGCGCTCATCGGGGATGCCCAGCTTGTCGCGGCAGTAGATCACCTGCACCGCGAAGGCCTCGTTCAGCTCCCACAAGCCGATGTCGGCGATCTTGAGGCCGGTGCGCTGCAGCAGCTTGGGGATCGCGAACACCGGGCCGATGCCCATTTCATTGGGCTCGCAGCCGGCGACCGCGAAGCCGCGGAAGATGCCCAGGGGCTTGAGGCCGCGCTTCGCCGCTTCCTTGTCGCTCATGATGACCTGCGCCGCGGCGCCGTCGGAGAACTGGCTGGCGTTGCCGGCGGCGATCACGCCGCCCTCGATGGCCGGCTTGATCTGCGACACGCCCTCGTAGGTGGTGTCGGCGCGGATGCCCTCGTCGTGCTCGACGGTCACCTCTTTCATCGTCTCCTGGCCGGTCGCCTTGTCCACCACCTTCATCTTCGTCGTGATCGGCGCAATTTCGTCCTTGAACTTGCCCTCGGCGCGGCTCTTGGCGGCGCGAACTTGGCTCTGCACCCCGTAGCGGTCCTGCGCTTCGCGCGGGATGCCGTACTTCTTCGCCACGTACTCGGCGGTCTGCAGCATGTTCCAGTAGATCTCGGGCTTGTTCTGCGCCAGCCATTCGTCCTTGCCGTGAAGCTTGTTGGCCTCGTTCTGCACCAGCGAGATGGATTCCACGCCGCCGGCGACGTAGATGCCGGATTCGCCGGCGAGGACGCGTTGCGCGGCGAGCGCGACCGTCTGCAGGCCGGAAGAGCAGAAGCGGTTCACGGTCATGCCGGATACGGTCACCGGCAACCCGGCGCGCAACGCGATCTGGCGCGCGATGTTGCCGCCGGTGGCGCCCTCGGGCGTGGCGCAGCCCATGATCACGTCCTCGACCTCCTGGGGCGCGACCTTGGCGCGCTCGAGCGCGGCCTTCACCACGTGGCCGCCCATGGTGGCGCCGTGGGTCATGTTGAGGGCGCCGCGCCAGCTCTTGCACAGCGGCGTGCGGGCGGTGGAAACGATCACTGCGTCAGCCATTGAATGTTCTCCCTTCGTTCGCGAGTTTGACCAGCAGGGGCGCTGGTTTCCACACCTCGCCCATATAGCCCTTGCTGAATTTCTCGATCGAGGCCAGCACCTTGGGCAGCCCGACGGTGTCGGCGTAGAACATCGGCCCGCCACGGTACGGCGGGAAGCCATAGCCGGTGAGGTAGACCATGTCGATGTCGGAGGCCCGCAGCGCGATGCCTTCCTCGAGGATGTACGCGGCCTCGTTCACCAGCGCGTAGATCAGGCGCTCGACGATCTCCTCGTCGGAGATCCGGCGCACCTTGATGTTGTTGTCCTTGCGGTAGTTCTCGATGATCGCGTCGACTTCCGGATCCGGGATCGGCTTGCGGTCGGGCAGGTTGTACTTGTACCAGCCCTTGCCGGTCTTCTGGCCGAAGCGGCCCAGTTCCGCCACCTTGTCGCCGATCCGGGAGTAGACGAAATTCGGCCGCTCGACGTAGCGGCGCTTGCGGATCTCCCAGCCGATGTCCAGGCCCGCCATGTCGCCCATCGCGAGCGGCCCCATGGCCATGCCCCACTTGTAAGCTGCCGCATCCACCTGCTGCGGGCTGCAGCCTTCATCCAGCAGGAACAGCGACTGCTGGCCGTACTTCTCGACCATGCGGTTGCCGATGAAGCCGTCGCACACGCCCGAGACCACCGGAACCTTCTTCAGCGCCTTGCCCAGCTTCATGGTGGTGGCGAGCACGTCCCTGGCGGTGGCCTTGCCGCGCACCACCTCCAGCAGCCGCATCACGTTGGCGGGCGAGAAGAAGTGGGTGCCGATCACGTCCTGCGGGCGCTTGGTCACCGCGGCGATGGCGTCCACGTCCAGCGTCGAGGTGTTGGTGGCGAGGATGGCGCCGGGCTTCATGATCGAGTCCAGCTTCCGGAACATGTCCTGCTTCACGTCCATGCGCTCGAACACCGCCTCGATGACGATGTCGGCGTCCTTGCCGGCGGCGAGGTCGGTGACCGGCGTGATGAGCGCCATGCGCCTGTCCATCTCCTCCTGCTTCAGCCGGCCCTTGGAGACGGTCGAGGCGTAGTTGGCCCTGATTTTCGCGATGCCCTTGTCGACCGCTTCCTGGGTGACGTCCATGATGGACACCGGGATGCCGGCATTGGCGAAGTTCATCGCGATGCCGCCGCCCATGGTGCCGGCGCCGATCACCGCCGCGCGGCGGATCTCGCGCGTCGGGGTGTCCTCGGGCACGTCCGGGATCTTCGCCGTCTGGCGCTCGGCGAAGAACATGTGCCGCATCGCCTTCGATTCGACGCCTTCCACCAGGTGCATGAAGCGTGCGCGCTCGAACTTGCGGCCCTCGTCAAAGGGCTGCGTCGCCGCCGCCTCGCAGCAGGCGACGATCTCCAGCGGCGCCGGGTAGCCGCGCGAGGCCTTGGCCACTTCGGCGCGCGCCGCGGCGAAGAAGGCCGCCGGGTCGTCGTCGAGCTTGGCGGGCAGGTCGCGGATGCGCTTCGCGCCCTTGCCCTCGGCGACCAGCTTCTTAGCGAACGCAATCGCGCCCTCCAGCAGGCTGCCCTGGACCACCTCGTCCACCAGGCCCAGCTGCTTCGCTTTTTCGCCCGAGACCGGCGTGCCGGTGGTCATCATGCGCAGCGCCTCGGCCATCGGCACCACGCGCGGCAGGCGTTGCGTGCCGCCGGAGCCGGGCAGCAGGCCCAGCTTCACCTCGGGCAGTCCGAGCTGCGCCTTGGGCATCGCGACGCGGTAGTGGCAGCCAAGGGCGAGCTCGAGGCCGCCGCCCAGAGCAAATCCGCCGATGGCGCCCACCAGCGGCTTCTTGAGGGCGTCCTGCATGTCGTTCAGTTCCGGCAGCACCGGCGACTGGCGCGATTTTTCGGTGTTGAACTCGCGGATCTCGGCGCCGCCGGAGAAGGCCTTCTCCGAGCCGATCAGCACGATCGCCTTGACCGCGGGGTCGGCCTCGGCCTTCTTCAGGCCTTCGCCGACGACGGCGCGGTTCGCGGCCGACATGCTGTTCACCGGCGGGTTGTTCATGGTGATGACGGCGATGCCGTCGCGGACGGAATAGGCTGCCGCTTCGCTCATTACGGGGGATCTCCTCCTGGGGACGGCTTCGATTGTAGGGTCAGGACGCTTCCCGGCGCAACGAAACGCCGGCGCCGCGGCCGGGCCGCGTCACGGGCAGGCGCAGGAGAAGTGCCGGTCGCCGAACACCTGGTCGACGCGCTTCACCGGCGGCCAGTACTTGCCCGTCCGCAGGGAGGGCAGCGGGAACGCCGCCTGCTCGCGGGAATAGGGATGGCGCCAGTCGCCGGCCAGCTCCTCGGCGGTGTGGGGCGCGTTGCGCAGCGGATTGTCGTCGCGCGGCCATTCCCCGGCGGCGATGCGCTCCAGTTCGCCGCGGATCGCGATCATGGCCTCGCAGAAGCGCTCCAGTTCCGCGAGCGGCTCGCTTTCGGTGGGCTCGAACATCAGCGTCTCGTGCACCGGGAAGGACAGGGTCGGCGCATGCAGGCCGTAGTCCATCAGGCGCTTGGCCACGTCCTCCGCGGTGACCCCGTAGCGTTCCTTGAGTCCGCGCAGGTCGAAGATGCACTCGTGGGCGTTCAGGCCGCGCGCGCCCCGGTAGAGCACCGGCCAGTGGTCCCTCAGGCGCGCGGCGACGTAGTTCGCGCCCAGGATCGCGGCGCCGGTGGCGCGCCGCAGGCCCTCGGCGCCCATCATGCGCAGGTACATCCAGGAAATGGCCACGATCAGCGCGCTGCCCCAGGGAGCGGCGCTCACCGTGCCGTTGGCGGAGTCCAGGCCCGGCTCGGCCACCACCGGATGCGCCGGCAGGAAGGGCGCCAGGTGCGCCGCGACCGCGATCGGCCCCATGCCGGGGCCGCCGCCGCCGTGCGGAATGCAGAAGGTCTTGTGCAGGTTGATGTGGCAGACGTCGGCGCCGAAGTCGGCGACGCGAGCGTAGCCGGCGAGCGCGTTCAGGTTGGCGCCGTCCAGGTAGACCTGGCCGCCGGCGGCGTGCACCAGGTCGCAGATCTCGACCACGGCTTCCTCGAACACGCCGTGGGTGGACGGGTAGGTGAGCATCAGCGCCGCGATCCGCTTGCCATCGCGCGCGACGCGCGACTTGAGGTCGCCCACGTCCACGTTGCCGTGCGCGTCGCAGGCGACGGTGGCCACCTCCAGCCCGGCCATGTGCGCCGAGGCCGGGTTGGTGCCGTGCGCCGAGGAGGGCACCAGGCACAGGTTGCGTCCGCCTTCGCCTCGCGCGGCGAGGTAATTGCGGATGGCGACCAACCCGGTGTACTCGCCGTTGGCGCCGGAATTGGGCTGCAGGGTCATGTGCGGCAGTCCGGTGATGGCCTCGAGCGCCGCGGCGACCTCGGCCAGCATGGCGTGGGTGCCGGCGGCCTGCTCGCGCGGCGCGAACGGGTGCAGGCCGGCGAACTCCGCCCACGACACCGGCGCCATTTCCGCGGCGGCGTTGAGCTTCATGGTGCAGGATCCCAGCGGGATCATGCCGTGCACCAGCGAGTAGTCGCGGTTCTCCAGCCGCTTGAGGTAGCGCATCATTTCGGTTTCGCTGCGGCAGCCATGGAACACCGGGTGCGCGAGGATCGCGCTCTCGCGGCGCAGCGCCGGCGGGATCGCCTCCGGCCCGGCGCCAAGCGCGGCGAGGCTCGACCCGGCGTCGAACGGCTTGCCGGTCAGGATCCAGGCCAGGTCGGCGACGTCGCCCGCCGTGGTGGTCTCGTCCAGCGTCGCGCCGACGCGGCCGTCGTCCAGGTAGCGCAGGTTGATGCGCCGCTCCGTGGCGCGCCTGCGCCCCCCAGCCGCCTCG
>JALHLN010000023.1 GCA_022844545.1 Burkholderiales bacterium
CGGCGCCCAGCAGGTCGCGCCCGCTCAAGACGACCGGGATGGCCTGCTGCTGGATCGGGGTGGGTTGCGTGTAACCCTGTTCCGCGACAGCGCGGAGCAGCTCGGCACGCAGGCCGAGGCTTTCAAAGGACGTGGAAATGGCTTTCTCCTGAGATCGGCCTGGGAAGACTCGGAACAACTTCTTCCAACCGGTTCAGGCAGAAACTTGCTTTGGGAACGCTAACCGGATGACGCGAAACGTTTACTTCTGGGTGATGCGGAGCGCATCCTAGCATGGATTGGTGCGATGCAACACCTGAAACCGAAATGGGCGTACAATGCGCAGCCGAATTTGCTTTTGGAATCAGAGTCATGCCACGCGCCCTCCGGAACATCGCGATCATCGCCCACGTCGACCACGGCAAGACCACGCTCGTCGACAAATTGCTGCGCCAATCCGGGACCTTTGCCGCGCACGAGCAACTGCAGGAACGCGTGATGGACTCGAACGACCTGGAGCGCGAGCGCGGCATCACCATCCTCGCCAAGAACTGCGCCGTCACCTTCGAGGGCACCCACATCAACATCGTCGACACGCCGGGCCACGCCGACTTCGGCGGCGAGGTCGAGCGCGTACTGTCCATGGTCGACAGTGTGCTGCTGCTGGTGGACGCGGTGGAAGGGCCGATGCCGCAGACGCGCTTCGTCACCCGCAAGGCGCTGGCGCTGGGCCTGAAGCCCATCGTGGTGGTGAACAAGGTGGACCGCCCCGGCGCGCGCGCCGACTGGGTGGTGAACCAGACCTTCGACCTGTTCGACAAGCTGGGCGCGACCGAGGAGCAGCTCGATTTCCCCGTGGTCTACGCCTCGGCGCTGGAGGGCTGGGCCTCGCGGAAGGTGGGGGAGAAGGGCGAGGACCTGAAGCCGCTGTTCGAGGCGATCCTGGAATACGTGCCGATGCGCGACGAGGATCCGGACGCGCCGCTGCAGTTCCAGATCTGTTCCCTCGACTACTCGAGCTACGTCGGCAAGATCGGCATCGGCCGCATCCGCCGCGGCCGCATCAAGGCGATGCAGGAAGTGCTGGTCATCAACGGCCCGGACGCCACGCCGACGAAAGCCAAGGTCAACCAGATCCTCAAGTTCAAGGGCCTGGAGCGGGTGCAGGTCGAGGAGGCCGAGGCCGGCGACATCGTGCTCATCAACGGCATCGACGAGATCGGCATCGGCAGCACGCTGTGCCACCCCGAGCATCCGGACGCGCTGCCGCTGCTCAAGGTGGACGAGCCGACGCTGACGATGAATTTCCTGGTCAACGCCTCGCCCCTGGCCGGCCGCGAGGGCAAGTACGTCACCAGCCGCCAGATCCGCGAGCGCCTGGAGCGCGAGACCAAGAGCAACGTCGCAATGCGGGTCGAGTACCCCGAGGACACCGACACCTTCATCGTCCACGGCCGCGGCGAGCTGCACCTGACGATCCTGCTGGAGAACATGCGCCGCGAAGGCTACGAGATCGCGGTGTCGCGGCCGCGCGTGATCTACAAGGACATCGACGGGGTGAAGTGCGAGCCCTACGAGGTGCTGACGGTGGATGTCGAGGAAGCCAACCAGGGCGGCGTCATGGAGGAACTCGGGCGCCGCCGCGGCGAGCTCCTGGACATGCAGCCAGACGGCAAGGGGCGCGTGCGCCTCGATTACCGCATCCCGGCACGCGGCCTGATCGGCTTCCAGGGCGAGTTCATGACCCTCACGCGCGGCACCGGCATCATGAGTCACGTCTTCGACGAGTACGCGCCGGCCAAGGCCGAGCAGATGGCCGAGCGGCGCAACGGCGTGCTCATCTCGCAGGACGACGGCGCCATCGTCGCCTACGCGATCTGGAAGCTGCAGGAACGCGGCCGGATGTTCGTCAGCCCCGGCGAGCCGGTGTACGAAGGCATGATCGTCGGCATCCATTCGCGCGACAACGACCTCGTGGTCAACCCGATCCGCACCAAGCAGCTCACCAACATCCGCGCCTCGGGCAAGGACGAGGCCATCGACCTGGTGACGCCGATCGCGCTCACGCTGGAGTACGCGGTGGAGTTCATCGCCGACGACGAGCTGGTCGAGATCACGCCGAAGTCGATTCGCCTGCGCAAGCGCTTCCTCAAGGAAAGCGACCGGCGCCGGGCCGACAGGGCCGCCGCCTAATCTCTTTTCGAGATGCGTTGCGCCGGGCATTTCCCTGGTGCTACGGTGCGCGCATGGCCCAGTCCGCCGCCCTGGTGGAAGCGCTCAAGCGCGAGCTCCGAGCCCGCAAGCTCACCTACGCCGACGTCGCGAGGCACATGGCAATGAGCGAAGCCAGCATCAAGCGCCTGTTCGCCAACGGCGACCTCACCCTCGGCCGCGTCGACAAGGTCTGCGAACTCCTCGGCGTGGAATTTTCCGAGCTCGCCCGCAGCGTCGCGAGTCCCGAGGCGGTGATCTCGCGCCTGACCGAGGAGCAGGAGAAGCAGCTCGTTGCGGACCCGAAGCTGATGCTGGTGGCGCTGTGCGCCCTCGCCCAGATTCCGTTCGAGCGCATCCTGCGCGACTACGACATCCCGGAGACCGAGGGCATCCGGCTGCTCGCGCGCCTCGATCGCCTGAAGTTCATCGAGCTGCTGCCGGGCAACAAGTACCGGCTGCTCGCCAGCCGCGCTTTTTCCTGGATCCCGGACGGCCCGATCCAGCGCCTGTTCAAGCAGCAGCTGTCGCAGGACTTCTTCCGCGCCAACTTCGGCGGCGAGCACGAGATGCTGGTGCTGGTGAACGGCACGCCGTCGAAGGCCTCGGTGGTGAACCTGCTGTCGCGCCTGAAGCGCGTGGCGAGCGATTTCGCCGAGATGCGCATCGACGACGCCCGGCTGCCGCTGGAGGAACGCAAGGCGATCACCCTGCTCATCGCGGCCCGCGCCTGGCAACCGGAGTTCTTCGCCAAGTACCGCAGGCCGAAGCAGAAACCATAGCGACGCGTGCGACCCAGGGTAGACATATTGATGTCAGAATGATATGGTTTGATGCATGAGAACGACCATTCGCCTTGACGATCATCTGCTTGCCCAGGCGAAGGCGCGCGCCGCCGAAACCGGCCGCACGCTCACGGCGGTGCTGGAGGATGCGCTGCGCGCATCGCTGGCGCGCAGCGCCCCGGTCGCCCGGACCGCCCGCATTCGCCTGACCACGGCCAAAGGCGGTGGCATGCGCCGTGGCGTGGACCTGGACGACAGCGCCGCCTTGCTCGACCTGATGGATTCCTGATTGGTCCTCCCGGACGTTAATGTCCTCGTTTACGCGCATCGCGAGGACACGCCGCACCACGCGGCCTGCCGCGCCTGGCTCGAGGGCGTTATCAACGGCAGCGAGGCCTTCGGCCTGTCGGAGCTGGTGCTGAGCGGCTTCATCCGCATTGCCACGCACCCTAAGGTATTTACCCGACCCAGCACGCCGGCCGAGGCTTTCGCCTTCTGCAACGATTTGCTGTCGTCGCCAAACCGCGTGCCGGTCGCGCCCGGGCCGCGCCACTGGGAGATCTTCGGGAAACTCTGTCGCAGCGCCGGGGCAAAGGGCAACCTCGTGCCGGATGCCTACCTCGCCGCGATGGCGATCGAGTCCGGCTGTGAGTGGATCACCACCGACCGTGATTTCGCGCGCTTCAAGGGTCTGCGTTGGCGCCACCTGCTGCAATAGCCTCGGGCGCCGATCCCCGCGCGGCGCAACGTGCGGCCTTGTGCCTCACCTTCGACAACATGGGCCGCGCCAAGGACATCGCCGACGGCCGCGCCAGTGCGCCCGACGTAAACGAGCCCGGACTCGCCATGGGCTATCCCCGGCTGCTGGGGTTGCTCGACGAGCTGGACCTGAAGGGCACGTTTTTCATCGAAGGCTGGAACGGCCTGCACCATCCGGACCGGATCGAGGAGCTTGCCCGGCGCGGCCATGAAGTCGGCCTGCACGGCTGGGTGCACGAGAAATTCGGTGCGCTCGACAGGCTTCGCGCCGAGCAGGTGCTGCACGACGGCACGGCTTCGCTCCAGCGGATCGGCATCCGGCCCAGGGGATTTCGCGCTCCCGGCGGCGTTCGCGGCCCGCACGCGGCAACAATCCTCCCCGCGCTGGGCTACCGCTACGACAGCAGTTCGGACAGCAGCGTAGAGCCACCTCAGGCGGACTACTACTCGGTAACGCCTGGCCTGCTCGCACCTGGCTTAGCGCACATCCCCTGGCGCGAGGCGATGGTCGATTCCATTCAGTACCTGCGTCACCCGGTGCGGCCGCGGACGCCGGCGCAAATCGAGGCGAGCTGGATCGAAGCCGTCGATCGCACGGCCGCCTCCGACGGCGTCACGACCGTCGTCATCCATGCGTTCGTGAGCGGCGTCGACGAGGCGCGCTTCGCGGCCGTGCGCAGTGTGCTCACGCATGCGCGAGAACGCGGCGATCTGGACATCGTCACCGCGGGCGAGCTCGCCGCACGAATCCTGGCGTGACCGCCCTGCCTGCCCGGCGGCGCGCCATCGCGCTGATGATCGCCGCCATGGCCTTGTTCGCGGCCATGGACGCCATCAACAAGACCCTCACGCAGGGCTATTCCATCCCGCAGATCATGGCGGTGCGCTTCGTGCTGTTCGTCGCCATCGCCTGCGCGGTGGCGCGGCGCGGGCCGTGGCTGGTGCTGGAGACGCGCGCGCCCTGGTGGCAGGCGCTGCGCTCGACCGTGCTGCTGCTCGAGATGAGCTGCTTCGTGCTCTCGTTCCGCTACCTGCCGCTCGCCGACGTGCACGCGGTCGCGGCGGCGGCGCCGCTGATCGCCACCGCGCTCGCCGCCGCGTTCCTGCGCGAACGCGTCGATGCCATCGGCTGGGTGCTGGTGGCGGGCGGCCTGGTGGGCGCGGCGTTCGTGGTCGGCCCGGCATTCGACAGCTTCGGCCCCGCCATGTGGCTCGCCGTGGCGGGAACCTTTCTCTGGGGCCTTTACCAGGTGATCACGCGCCGCGTCGCCGCGCTGGACCACGCGGACATCACCACGCTGCACACGCCGCTCGCCGGCCTGGCGGTGCTGGGCGCGCTGGCAGTGTTCGACTGGCGCGCGCCCGACGGCATGGGCTGGCTGCTGCTCGTGGCGGGCGGTTTCATGGGCGCGCTCGCCCACCTGCTGCTCATCCGGGCGCTGTCCGCGGCGCCCGCGAGCGAACTGCAGCCCTACAACTACTTCCTGCTCGTATTCGCCGCGATCCTGGGTGCGGTGGCCTACGGCGACATCCCCGGGACCTGGACCTGGGTCGGCGCGACCATCGTGGTCCTGTGCGGCATCGTCGCCATGCGGCGGCAGGTGTCCGCTTAGGTCGCTTTCCTGCGCCGCGCCCGCCGCACCACCCAAGGCACCACCACCAGCGCCGCGGTGACCGCGAGGAACCCGGCCGAGATGGGCTGGGTGAAGAACACCGAGGGGTCGCCCTGGCTGATGGACAGCGCGCGGCGGAACTGCGTCTCCGCGAGCGGACCCAGGATGAGGCCGATCACCGCCGGCGCCACCGGGATGTCCCAGCGCCGCATGGCGAAGCCGAGCAGTCCGAACACGTACAACATCAGCAGGTCCACCCAGGACTGGTGCAGGCTGTAGGCGCCCAGCGTCGCGAACACCAGGATCGAGGCGTACAGGATGTCCTTGGGGATCTCGAGCACCTTTACCCAGATGCCGATCAGCGGCAGGTTCAGGATGAGCAGGATCACGTTGCCGACGTACAGGCTGGCGATCAGGCCCCAGACCAGTTCCGCCTGGGACTGGAACAGCAGCGGCCCGGGCTGGATGCCGTAGTTCTGGAACGCGCCCAGCAGGATCGCGGCGGTGGCGGAGGTCGGGATGCCGAGGGTCAGCAGCGGCACCAGCACCCCGGTGGCCGAGGCGTTGTTCGCCGCCTCCGGCCCGGCGACGCCCTCGATGGCGCCCTTGCCGAACTCCTCCGGATGCTTCGAGAGCTTCTTCTCCACCGTGTAGGAGAGGAAGGTCGGGATCTCCGCGCCGCCCGCCGGGATGGTGCCGAACGGGAAGCCGATGCCGGTGGCGCGCAGCCAGGCCGGCCAGGAGCGCTTCCAGTCCGCCTTCGACATCCAGATCGACCCCTTCAGCTTCTCCAGCGTTTCCGTGAGGCGGCTCTGGTAGGCGGCGACGTACAGCGCCTCGCCCACCGCGAACAGGCCCACCGCGAGCACCACCACGTCCACGCCGTCCAGCAGCTCGCCGACGCCGAAGGCGAAGCGCGGCTGCCCGGTCTGGCCGTCGATGCCGACCAGGCCGAAAAAGAGGCCCAGGAACAGGCTGGTGAGGCCGCGCACGGTGGAGGTGCCCAGCACTGCGGACACGGTGATGAACGCGAACACCATGAGCGAGAAATACTCCGCCGGCCCGAACTTGAGCGCGACTTCCACCACCAGCGGCGCGAGCAGCGTGAGCAGCACGGTGGCGATGGTGCCGGCGACGAACGAGCCTATCGCGGCGGTGGCGAGCGCGGGGCCCGCACGCCCGGCCTTCGCCATGCGGTTGCCCTCCAGCGCAGTGGCGATGGAGGCCGATTCGCCCGGCGTGTTGAGCAGGATGGTGGTGGTGGAGCCGCCGAACATGGCGCCGTAGTAGATGCCGGCGAACATGATGAGCGCCCCGGTCGGATCCAGTTTTGCGGTCAGCGGCAGCAGCATCGCCACCGTGAGCGCCGGGCCCACGCCCGGCAGCACGCCGACGAAGGTCCCCAGCGTGACCCCGATGAAGCCCCAGAGCAGGTTGATGGGCTTGAGCGCGACCCCGAATCCCGCGAGCAGCGCCTCGAAGGCTTCCATCGCCTAGATCCCCGCCGTGCCCAGCAGCGGCGCGAGCCAGCCCGCCGGCAGGTTGACGTTGAGCAACTGGACGAAGAAGGCGTAGATCGCGATCGACAGCACCAGGCCCAGGCCGAGGTCTCGGGCGATGCGGACACTGCCGAAGCCGCGCGCGACGCAGGCGAACAGGACCACGCCCGCGACCACGAATCCCGCCCAGCCGATGAGCGCCATGTGCACGAACAGGCCGGCGCTGATCCAGGCGAACCCGGCGCCCTGGAACGCGTGCTCGCCGCGCGCTGCGGCGTCATCGGGGGCGGCGTTGCGCCAGCCGCCCGTGAAGGCCTCGAAGGCAAGCCACAGGCCCAACAGGATGATCCCGGCGCCGACCACGCCGGGGATGAAGTTGGGGCCAATGCCCGCATAGCCGCCTTCGGAAGGAAGCGTCGCGGTGACGCCAGCGACGCCGACACCCAGCGCCAGCACGCCCAGCGAGAGGGCGACCTCCGCCGCGCTGCGGCGCATGGGGCTTCGCGCCGCCTTTTTACTTTTTCAGGCCAAGCGACTCGATGATGCCGCCGACGCGCTTGATGTCCTCTTCGATGAACTTGGCATAGGCGTCGCCGCCCAGGAACCACCCGGTCCAGCCCAGCTTGGCGAGCGTCGCCTGCCAGGCCGGCGTTTCAGTGGCCTCCTTGACCAGCTTGACGAGCGCGTCGCGCTGCTGCGGCGTGATCCCGGGGGCGCCGAAGATGCCGCGCCAGTTGCCCAGTTCCACGTCGATGCCCAGTTCCTTGAGCGCAGGAATGCCGTCCAGCTTCGAGGGGCCCGATTGCGCGAGCGCCCGCATCTTGCCGGACTTGACGTGCTCGGCGAACTCCCCGATCCCCGAGACGCCCACGGTGACATGGCCGCCCAGGATCGCCGCGATGGCCTCGCCGCCGCCCTTGTAAGGCACGTAGTTGACCCTGGCCGCGTCCACGCCGACCGCCCTGGCGATGAGGCCTGCCAGGATATGGTCGGTGCCGCCGGCCGAACCTCCGCCCCAGGACACCTTGCCCGGATCGGCCTTGAGCATCTTCACCAGGTCCGCCATGGACTTGAGCGGCGAATTCGCCGGCACCACGACGATCTCCCATTCGCTGGTGAGGCGCGCGATCGGGGTCACCTGCGACAGGTTCACCTGGGATTTGCCGAGGATGATGCCGCCCACCATCACCATGCCGCCGATCATCACGGCGTTGGGGTCGCCCTTGGCCTGGTTGGCGAACTGCGCCAGGCCGATGATGCCGGCGGCGCCGCCCTTGTTCTCGAACTGGACGCCGGAGACCAGCCTGGCGCTCTGCATCGCGGCGGCCAGGTTGCGGCCGGTCTGGTCCCAGCCGCCACCCGGGTTGGCCGGAATCATCATCCTGAGGCTGGGTTGCGCCGCAGCACCGAAGCTGAACAGCGCCAATACCAGCGCGATTGCGAATTTCATGGAACCTCCCCTTGTTTCCGCCATTCTAACCAAGCCCGAAAGCGGATTCGGACCGGATTTGGGCGATAATGCGCCCCCTTGAACTTCCGGCGGCCCGCCCTTAGTTGGACCGTCGGCTCGACCTGCGGTCGCCCAAAACCATGATACGCATCGACAATCTGGTGAAGACGTTTGGCGCCAAGCGCGCGGTGGACGGGGTTTCGTTCAGCGTGGAGCGCGGCGAGGTGCTCGGCTTCCTGGGGCCCAACGGCGCCGGCAAGTCCACCACCATGCGCATGATCACCGGCTTCTACCCGCCCTCCGCGGGCAAGGTGACGGTGGGTGGCCATGACGTGACGGAGTCGCCGCTCGAGGCCAAGCGCCTGATCGGCTACCTGCCGGAGAACGCCGCCTCCTACCCGGACATGACCGTGCGCGGGTTCCTCGAATTCTGCGCCGAGATGCGCGGCATGGATGCCCCGGCGCGCAAGAAGGCGCTGGCGCGCGTGGTCGAGCGCTGCTTCCTGGAATCGGTCCTCGACCAATCCATCGACACCCTGTCCAAGGGCTACAAGCACCGCACCTGCCTTGCGCAGGCGCTGATCCACGACCCGGAGGTGCTGGTGCTGGACGAGCCAACCGACGGCCTGGACCCGAACCAGAAGCACGAAGTGCGCAACCTGATCCGCGAACTGGGCCGCACCAAGGCGGTGGTGTTCTCGACCCACATCCTGGAGGAAGTGGATGCCGCCTGCAGCCGCGCCATCATCATCGATCGCGGCCGCATCGTCGCCAACGGCACCCCCGACGAACTGCGTTCCCTGTCGGACGTCGCCGGCGCCGTCACCCTGCACGCGCAGGGCGCGAGCGAGGAGAAGCTGGCGACGCTGGGCCGTGTGGAAAAGCTGAACGGCTCTTTCCGCGTTTACCCGGCCGACAAGGCCGCCTCGGCCGAGCTCACGCGCGCGATCGTGGCGCTGGCCGACCGCGAGGGCTGGAAGCTGGACGCCCTGCGCACCGAGGAGGGCCATCTGGACGAGGTGTTCCGCCGCATCACCCTGCCGGACACCGTGAAGAGGAACGGGTAACGCCATGAACTTGGTCTGGACCATCGCCAAGCGCGAACTCGGGGGCTACTTCACCTCCCCGGTCGCGTACGTGTTCCTCGTCATATTCCTCCTGCTCGCGGGCTTCTTCACCTTCACCGCCGGCGCCTTCTTCGAGCGCGGCGAGGCGGGGCTCGCCGCCTTCTTCGCCTGGCATCCCTGGCTGTACCTGATCCTGGTGCCCGCCGTGGGCATGCGCCTGTGGTCCGAGGAGCGCCGCGCCGGCACCATCGAGCTGCTGCTGACGATGCCGGTTACCACGGCGCAGGCTATCATCGGCAAGTTCCTCGCCTCGTGGCTGTTCCTCGCCCTGGCGCTGGCGCTCACCTTCCCGGTGATCATCACTGCGAACGTGCTGGGCGACCCGGACAACGGCGTCATCTTCACCGGCTACATCGGCAGCCTGCTGCTGGCCGGCGCCTACCTGGCCATCAGCTGCATGACCTCCGCGATGACGCGCAACCAGGTGGTGGCCTTCATCCTGTCGGTGGTGCTGTGCCTGTTCCTGATCCTGGCCGGCTTCAGCCCGGTCACCGACCTGATGGTGCGCTGGGCGAGCCCGGCGTTCGTCGACACGGTGGCGGCGTTCTCCGTCATGACCCACTTCGACGGCTTCCAGAAGGGCGTCATCGACAGCCGCGACCTGCTGTTCTTCCTCTCGGTGATCGGCTTCGCGCTGTTCGCCACCGGGGCCATCATCCGCGGCCACCGCGCCGGCTAGGGATCGAACCATGAAGAAGAACGAAGCCCTGCTGTATTCCGCCGTCGGCCTGGCGGCGCTGTTCCTGATCCTGGTGGCGGTCAACTACCTCGCGTCGATGGCGGCGGTGCGCGCCGACCTCACCGACGGCAAACTGTACACGCTTTCGGACGGCACCAAGAAGATCCTGCGCGGACTGCAGGCGCCGGTGAAGGTGAAGCTGTACGTCTCGCAGGGCGAGCAGGCGATGCCGGTGCAGCTGCGCAGCTTCGCGCAGCGCGTGGAGGACATGGTGCGCGAACTCAAGTCGGTCGCGGGCGCCAACCTGGTGATCGAGAAGTACAACCCGCGCCCGGACAGCGAGGAGGAGGAGGCCGCGCAGCTGGACGGCGTCGAGGCGCAGCAGCTGCCCTCGGGCGAGCAGTTCTACCTCGGCATCGCGGTGACGCAGCTGGACCGCAAGCAGGTGATCGCCGCGGTCTCGCCGCAGCGCGAGCGCCTGCTGGAGTACGACCTCGCGCGCGCCATCGCGCGCGTCGGCTCCGCGGAGCGGCCGACGATCGGCCTGATGAGCGGCCTGCCAGTGCTGGGCGAGCGCTTCAACCCGATGACGCGGCAGAGCTCCGAGCCCTGGGTGTTCGCCAACGAGCTGAAGCGCGACTTCAATGTCCGGGAAGTGAACATGATGACCGAGTCCATCGACAAGGACATCAACGTGCTGCTGCTGATCCACCCGCGCGACGTTCCCGAGTCGGTGGAGTACGCGCTCGACCAGTTCGTGATGCGCGGGGGCAAGCTGATCGCCTTCGTCGATCCCTACGCCTACTTCGACCAGCAGCCCAGCCCGATGCCCGGCGCGAGCGCCGGCGGCTCCACCTCCAATCTGCCGAAGCTCTTCAAGGCCTGGGGCGTGGAGATGAACCCGGGCAAGGTGATCGCCGACGTGGTCTACGCCTCGGGCGGCGGCAACCGCCTGACGCCGACGGTGCTGACGCTGAACCGCACCGCGTTCAACCGCGACGACGTCGCCACCAGCCAGATCGAGACCCTGCTGTACGCCTTCGGCGGCGCGTTCGACGTCAAGCCCGCCGAGGGCCTCAAGGTGACCGAACTGGTGAAGAGCTCGCCCAACTCCATGCTCGTGGACAACGTGGTGGCCACGGTGTCCGGCGAAGCCGCGCTGAAGGGCTTCCAGCCGGATGACAAGGCGCGCCCGCTGGCGATGCGCCTGTCGGGGAAATTCAGGAGCGCGTTCCCCGAGGGCAGGCCGAAGGACGGCGCGCCGGCGGCGAAGGACGCGAAGAAGGACGCCCCCGCCGGGCCGGCGCACATCGCGCAGGGCGGCGCCGAAAATTCCGTGGTTCTGGTCGCGGACGTGGACATGCTGCACGACGGCGCCGCGGTGGACATCCAGGAAGTGTTCGGGCGCCGGATCATCGTGCCCTCAAACGGCAACCTCGCCTTCGCGCAGAGCCTGGTCGAGCAGGTCGCCTCGGGCGACGCCCTGATCACGCTGCAGAGCCGCGCCTCCGCCTTCCGCCCCCTCACCGTGGTGCGCCAGATGGAAGCCGAGGCGCAGAAGCAGTACTTCGGACGCCTCAAGGCGCTGGAAGACGAGCGCCAGAGAACCCTTGAGAAGCTGCAGGAGCTGCAGAAGGCGCGCGGCCCCGCGGCGCAATCCAAGGCCTCCGCCCAGATCCTGTCCCCCGAGCAGCAGGCGGAGATCGAGAACCTGCGCAAGACGGCGACGCGCACCCAGGCCGAGCTGAAGGAACTGCGCAAGAACCTGCGCCAGGACGCCGAGAGCCTGGTGTTCTGGACCAAGGTGGCGAACATCGCGCTGATGCCGCTGCTGGTGGCGCTGGCCGGCCTTCTTGTCGCGCTGCTGCGGCGCAGCCGCCGCGCGGCGCTCGCCAATCGCGGAGCGGTGGCGGCATGAACGCGAGAATCGCCGCGGTCCTCGTCCTCCTGCTCGTGGTGCTGGGCGGGGGCGCCCTGCTGGTGCGCCAGCAGGACGCCGCGCAGAAGCCGCCCGCCTCCGGGACGCTGGGCCAGCCGCTGTTGAAGGGCCTCAAGGCCGCCGACGTGGCGAGCATCGTGGTCCGCGAGCCCAAGGCGACGCTGACCATCGCGCGCAAGGGCGAGCAATGGGCCATCGCCGAGCGCGGCGGCTTCCCCGCCGACTTCGACAAGGTGCGCGAGTTCGTGCTCAAGGCGCTGGAGCTCAAGATCGGCCAGACCGAGCCCATCGGCGAGAAGGACCGCGCCCGCCTGCAGTTGGACGATGCCGGGACCTTGGTCGAATTCCAGGGCGCCGACGGCAAGCCGCTGGCGCGCTTTGTCGCTGGAAAGAAGTACTTCAAGACCGAGCCGGAGAAGCCGGAGACCGCGCGCGGCGACGGGCGCTTCATCCTGCTGCCAGGGGACGAGAAGGCGGTATACATCGTCTCCGACCCGCTGGCGCAGGCGAGCACGAAGAGCGCCGACTGGATCGCGCGCCCGGGCTTCGGCGCCGAGGGCGTGAAGGCGCTCGACTACCGTCCCGCCGCGGGCGAGGGCTGGAAGATCGAGCGCTCGGGCGACAACGCGGACTGGAAGCTCACGCCGCTGAAGGCGGGCGAGAAGATCGAGGTCACCAAGGCCAACTCGGCCTCGTACTCGCTCAACAACATCGAGCTCGCCGACGTCGCGGCCAAGGACCTGAAGCCCGGGGAGACCGGGCTGGACAAGCCGATCACGCTGGTCGCCACCACCTTCGACGGCCTCACCTACACCATCCGGCTGGGCAAGCTGGTCGGCGACAACTACTACGCGCAGGTCGCCGTCGAGGGCGAACCCAAGCCCCAGGGCAAGGACGCCGAGGACCGGCTGAAGAAGCTGAACGAGCGCCTGCCGCGCGAGCGGGCGCTGGCCGGGCACGTGGTGCTGGTCGCGAAATCGAAGTTCGACGACATCCTGAAGCCGCGCGCCGAGCTGCTCGAAAGGAAGGACGCGAACAAGTAGGATAGGCACGGCGTTCCCCTCGCGGGGACGGGAAGGGGAGGCCCGCCGTGCAAAAGCATCCCATCAGGCGCATCCGTACCCTGGCGCTCGTCGGCCAGGCGGGCGCCGGCAAGACCTCGCTGGCCGAAGCACTGCTGGCGCGGGCTGGGGCGATCCAGGCCGCGGGCAGCGTGGAGCGCGGCAACACCGCCTGCGACTACACCCCGCTCGAGAAAGCCTACCGGCACTCGCTCAAGCTCGCGGTCGCCACCTTCGAGCACCTGGATCACCGCATCCACCTGCTCGACACACCGGGCTATCCGGATTTCCTCGGCCACTCCCTGCCCGCCCTCGCCGCGGTCGAGACCGCGGCCATCGTCGTCAACGCCCAGAACGGGATCGAGATGATGACCGGGCGCTTCATGCAGTGGGCCGCCCAGCGCGGCCTGGATCGACTGATCGTGGTGAACCAGATCGATGCCGGCAATGCCGACCTGCCGGGACTGCTGGAGAAGATCCAGCAGGCCTTCGGCAGGGAATGCCTGCCGCTCAACCTGCCCGCGGCGAAGGCGAGCCGCGTCTCGGACTGCTTCTTCGCGCCCTCTGGGGAGGCCGATTTCTCCTCGGTCGAAGAGGCGCACAGGCGCCTGGTCGAGCAGGTGGTCGAGGTGGACGAGAAGCTGATGGAGGCCTACCTAGAGAAGGGCGAGATTCACGCCGAGGACCTGCACGAGCCGCTGGAGCGCGTCATGCGCGAGGGGCACCTGATCCCGGTGGTGTTCACCTCCGCCAGGACCGGCGCCGGCGTGGGGGAGCTGCTGGACGTGATCGTCAAGCTGCTGCCCAATCCGGCGGAGGGCAATCCTCCGGTGTACCGCAACCTGCCGGCGGACGGCGGCGAAGCAAGCGACATCGTCGCCCTGCCCGATCCCGGCCGGCATGCGCTCGCCCATGTCTTCAAGATCGAGATCGATCCCTACCTGGGCCGGATCGCGGTGTTCCGGGTCCACCAGGGACGCATCACGCCGGGTACCCAGCTGTTCATCGGCGAGGGTCGCAAGCCGGTGCGCGCCGGCCACCTCTACGTGCTGCGCGGCAAGACCCAGATCGAGGTCGCCGAAGCGGTGCCGGGCGACATCTGCGCCGTGGCCAAGATCGACGACATCCGCTTCGATCACATCCTGCACGACTCGGCGGAGGATGCGCACATCCACGCCCGGCCCCTCGAGCTGCCGGCCTCGGTGTTCGGCCTCGCGGTGCTGCCGCGCAAGCGCGGCGACGAGCAGAAGGTCTCCGACGTGCTGCACAAGCTGATGGCGGAGGACCCGTGCTTTCGCCTCGAGCACAACGCGCAGTCGAACGAGACCGTGATGCGCGGCCTGGGCGAGATGCACCTCAAGGCGACGCTGGAGAAAATCGCCTCGCAGTACAAGCTGGACCTGGACACGCGGCCGCCCTCGATCCCGTACCGCGAGACCATCGCCGCGCGCGCCGAGGGCCATAGCCGGCACAAGAAGCAGACCGGCGGCGCGGGCCAGTTCGGCGAGGTGTTCCTGAAAGTGGAGCCGCTCGCGCGCGGCAAGGGCTTCGAGTTCGTGGACAAGGTCAAGGGTGGCGCGATTCCAAGCCAGTTCATTCCCGCGGTCGAGAAGGGCGTGCGCATGGTGCTGCAGTCGGGGTTCCTGGCCGGGTACCCGATGCAGGACCTGCGTGTCACCGTCTACGACGGCAAGCACCACCCGGTGGATTCCAAGGAGGTTGCCTTCGTCTCCGCCGGCAGGAAGGCATTCCTCGACGCGCTCGGGAAGGCGCGGCCGGTGCTGCTGGAGCCGATCGTCAACGTGGACATCGTCACCCCGGAAGCGGTGATGGGCGACATCACCGGCGAGCTGTCCGGACACCGCGGCCACATCAAGGGTTCGGATGCGCCCAGGCCCGGCACGCTGCAGATCAGCGCCCAGGCCCCGCTGTCGGAACTGGAGCATTTCCCGGCGCGGCTGAAGTCGCTCACCGCGGGGCACGGTTCCTACACGCTCGAATTCAGCCACTATGAGGCTGCGCCGGCGGCCCTCCAGCAAAAGCTGATCGCCGCGCACAAGCCGGCGGCGCACGCGGACGATTGATCGGGCAGAATCCGCAGATGGACATCGTCATCACCTATTGCGTGGCCTGAAACTACCTTCCCCGGGCGGCCGGTCTGGCTGCCGAGATCCGGAAGGCGCTAAACGTGGATCCGGTCCTGGCCAAGGGCTCGGGCGGGATATTCGACGTCGCCTGCAACGGCAAGCTGGTGTTCTCCAAGCACCGCGACCCGCGCTTCCCCGAGGCGGCGGAGATCATCGCCGCGATCCGGGCGCTGTAGGCAACCAAGTGGGCTACCGGCGGCGCCCGGGCAGCGGTGCCGGGTTGGGCACCTGCTCCACCGCGCAGAACACGCCGCCCTGGTACTTCTCCGCGACCGGGTCGCCCTTCTTCTCCCGCGCCAGCACCTCCCGCGCCCAGGCCTCGGAGTTGTCCTTGGGCTTGTAGCCGAGCCGCAAGGCGTTGGCGTTGTCGTACCACGCGCGCGTGTTGCCGGAGATGCCGTACACGATCTCGAAGCGGATGCCGGGGTGCTCGATGCCGATCGTCACCAGCTGCGCGATATCGCGCGGGCTGACCCAGATGGACAGCCGCCGCTTGTCGATCGGTTCCGGATTGACGTTGCCGACGCGGATCATGAGGAATTCCATGCCGTACTTGTCGGCATAGAGGCTGCCCAGCGCCTCGCCGAAGACCTTGGATACGCCGTAGCGGCTGTCGGGCTTCGGATAGACTCGATGGTCGATGGTGGTGCTTCGCTCGTAGAAGCCGACTGCGTGATTGGAGGTCGGGAACACGATCCGCTTCACGCCGTTGAGGCGCGCCGCTTCGAACACGTTGTAGCAGCCGACGATGTTGGCGCTGAGGATGCCCTCCCAGGGCCCTTCCACGGAGTACCCGCCCAGGTGCACGATGGCGTCCACGCCCTTGGTGATGCGCAGGGCGTCCGACATCTTCGACAGGTCCGCGCGCATGAACGTCTCCCGCCCGACCTTCTTCAATGGCCGCAGGTCGGAGGCGCGGATGTCGTAGCTTCGAGCCAGCTCCCGCCGCAGGTGGGTGCCGACGTCGCCTGAGGCGCCGGTAATGAGGATGGTTTTCCTGTTCATGGCTTGAGCGGGTCCTTTGGTGCCCGCAAGTATCGCCGAGCGAGCCCCCGGTTGATGAAATAATGCGGCCATGAACATCATCGAGTGGCACCCCAGCTCGCGCGTCCCCGACCCGGCCGTCGTCGTCCTCGACGAATCCTTCAACCGCTGCCGCCTGCCGCTCGCGAAGGTGGAGCGCCTCGCCACCGGCTTTCGCTGGGCCGAGGGCCCGGTGTGGCTGGGCGATTCGCGCAGCCTGGTTTGGAGCGACGTCCCGGGTAACCGCATGTACCGCTGGGACAAGGAGACCGGACAGACCTCGGCGTTCCGGTCACCCTCGGGCTACGCCAACGGCAACACCCGCGACCGCCGCGGCCGCCTGCTCACCTGCGAGCACGGCGGGCGCCGCGTCTCCCGCACCGAGTACGACGGCCGGGTGGTGACCCTCATGGACCGCTTCGAGGGCAAGCGCCTGAACTCGCCCAACGACATCGTCTGCAAGTCCGACAGCTCCATCTGGTTCACCGACCCCAGCTTCGGCATCCTCGGCAACTACGAGGGCGCGAAGGCCGAGCCCGAGCTGCCGACGAACGTCTACCGGCTGGACACATCCGGCAAGGCGACGGTGGTGGCCGAGGGCATCAACCAGCCCAACGGCCTCGCGTTTTCCCCGGACGAGAGAATCCTCTACATCGTCGAGTCGCGCTCGGTGCCGCGGAAGATCCTGGCCTATGACGTGGTGGAGGGCAGGACCCTGGCCAACCGCCGCGTCCTGATCGACGCCGGCCCCAAGGGCACCCCCGACGGCTTTCGCGTCGATGTGGACGGCAACCTGTGGTGCGGCTGGGGCATGGGCGAGGCCGGGCTGGACGGCGTGCACGTCTTCAACCCGGCGGGCAAGCTCATCGGCCGCATCGACCTGCCGGAGCGCTGCGCCAATGTCTGCTTCGGCGGCGTGCACCGCAACCGCCTCTTCATGGCGGCGACGACCTCCATCTACGCGCTCTACGTCAACACACAGGGCGTCGCCTACTTTTAAAACAGGGACAGTCCACGTTTTCCGGACGCCGAAAACGTGGACTGTCCCTGTTTTTTTCGGCCTCAGAACTCGAAGACGCCTTTTCCCGAGGACTGGGCGTCGAACACCTGGTAGGCCTCCGCGGCCTGGTCCAGCTTCCAGCGGTGCGTGAAGATGGTGTCCAGCGGGATGCGGTTGTCCGCGACGAAGCGCGCGCACTCGCCCATGCCCATGGCGCTGAAGGTCCAGGAGCCGATCAGGGTCACCTGCCGCCGGAGCAGGTCGGGCGACACATCGAGCGTCACATCGCCGCCCTCGCCCACGAAGCAGGCGGTGCCCCAGGTCTTCACCGCGCGCACCGCCGCCAGCCGGGCCGCCGGCGCGCTGCTGCACTCCAGCGTGAGGTCCACGCCTTCGCCGCGCGTCAGGTCCTTCAGCGCCTTCACCGCGTCCTCCTTGGACGCATCGACCAGCGAATCGGCGCCGAACTTCTTCGCCAGCGCGAGGCGCTCGGGATTGGTTTCCACCGCGATGACGCGCGCGCCCATCTTCGCGCCGAGCAGCGTCGCCGACAGCCCCACCGGGCCCTGGCCGAACACCGCCAGCGTCTGCCCGCCCTGCGTGTGCATGCGCCGCAGCGCGCCGAAAGCGGTGCCGGTGCCGCAGGAGACCGCCGCGCCCTCGGAGAACGACAGCTCGTCGGGCAGCGGCACCATGGTGCGCGCCGGCGCCTTCAGATACTCCGCGTGGCCGCCGTCTCCGGTCACGCCGTACACCACGATGCCGGCGCGGCACAGCTGCGACCAGCCGACGCGGCAATGGCCGCAGACGCCGCAGCCGGCGTAGTGGTGGTTCATGACGCGCTGGCCGATCGGCGCCTCGCGCTCGGCGACGCCGGCGCCGCGCGCCACGATGACGCCGCAGGGCTCATGGCCGCCGATGAAAGGCTCGGTGTTGTTGCCCAGGCCCAGCGCCTTCTGCGCCTCGCCCGGTGGCGGGCGGTAGAACTTGAGGTCGCTGCCGCACATGCCGGAGGCCTTCATCTGGATCACCACCTCGCCCGGGCCGGGGGTGGGGTCCGGAAACGTCCGGACTTCGATCTTCCGGTCACCAAGGAACACTGCGCCGCGCATGATGGATTGCCTTTCCTGGTCGGGATTGAAGGAAACGCCATGATACCGGGCGCAGGACGCTGTTGCCTTGCTTATCGTAAGCCAGGCAACTATTATTCCCGCATGCTGCACGAGGACCTGGAGCGCAACTTCGGCTTCCTGCTGAACGACGTCGCGCGGCTGATGCGCACCGCCTACGACCGGCGCATCCGCAAGCTCGGCCTGACGCGCGCGCAGTGGTGGGTACTGACGCATCTCTACCGCAGCAATGGCGTCAGCCAGACCGAACTGGCCGAGTTGCTGGAGATCGAAAAGCCGACCCTCGGCCGGCTGCTCGACCGCCTGCAGGCGAAAGGCTGGGTGCGGCGCGAGCATGACGCGTCCGACCGCCGCGTGTGGCGCGTGCACCTCACCAACGAGGTCGAGCCGGCCCTGCGCACCATGCGCAGCATCGCCGCGGACCTGCGGCGCGACGCGCTCGCCGGCATCAGCGCCGCCGAGCGCGAGCGCTTCGTCGATACGCTGCTCGCGATCAAGGAGAATCTGCGGTGACCGCCACCCGCATCGGCCGCGGGCTGGCACGCGCTCTGTTGCTCCTGGGCGTACCGCTGGTCGTGGTCGCGGCCGGCCTGTATTTCTACGCCCAGGGCGGGCGGCACCTGGAGACGGACAATGCCTACGTCAAGGCGCACATCGTCGCGGTGAGCGCCGAGGTCGCGGGTCGGGTGGTGGAGATCGCGGTCAAGGACAACCAGCCGGTGACGCAGGGGCAGTTGCTGTTCCGCGTCGACCCCTCGCCCTTCGAGACATCGGTCGCGCGCGCCCGCGCGCAGCTGGCGAACGCGCGCACTGACGTGGAAACCCTGCGCGCCGAGCACCGCGTGGCCCTCGCCGACGCCACCGAGGCCGAGGAGCGGATCCGCTTCCTCACCGTGCAGCTGGAGCGCCAGCGGCTGCTGCGGGAGAAGGGCATGGTGCGCGAGGACGCCTATGACGAGGCGCGCCACAACCTGGCGGCGGCGCGCGCACGCCTCGCCTCGGTGCAGGAGCGCGCCGCTCGCGCGCTCACCGGACTTGGCGGCGATCCGGCGATTCGCACCGCAAGCCATCCCCGCGTGCAGGAAGCCCAGGCGGAACTTGACGCGGCCGCCCTCGACCTCGCGCGGACGCGCGTGCATGCGCCCGCCGCGGGCACGGTCAGCAACCTGAGGCTGCAGCCGGGCATGTACGTGTCGCGCGGCGTCGCCGCCTTCAGCCTGATCCAGGCTGGCGAGCCCTGGATCGAGGCCAACTTCAAGGAAACGCAGCTCGCCGGCGTGCGCGTCGGGCAGGAGGCGCGCGTCGTGGCCGACGCCTATCCGGGCGTCGAGTGGCGCGCGAAAGTCAGCGCGATTGCGCCCGCCACCGGCGCGGAGTTCGCGCTGCTGCCGCCGCAGAATGCCACCGGCAACTGGATCAAGGTGGTGCAGCGCGTGCCGGTGCTGTTCGCGATCGATCCCGCCGGAGGAACGGCGGGCGATCGACCCACGCTGCGCGCCGGCATGACCGTCAGCGTCAGCATCGATACCGGCCGCAGCCGGGGCCTGCCCGACCTGCGCGGCCTGTTCGACTGAGCACGCAAGCCGTCCCGCTGTCGGAAGCCGAGGGCGCGGGCGCCGCCCTCGATCGCGCGCTGATTCTCCTCACCTGCACCGCGGTCACCTTCCTCTACGCGATGACGGTCACCATCGCCAACGTTTCGCTGCCGCAGATGCAGGGCGCGCTGTCGGCCTCCCCGGACCAGATCGCCTGGGTGGTGACTTCGAACATCGTGGCCACGGCCGTGATGACGCCGCTTGCCGGATGGCTGACCTCCCGCTTCGGGCGGCGGCTGCTGTGCAACGCCTGCGTGTTCGGATTCGGCCTCGCCTCGCTGGGTTGCGGACTGGCGGATTCCCTCGAGGAGCTGGTCGTGTTTCGCATGCTGCAGGGCGCGATCGGCGCGCCGCTGGTGCCGCTGTCGCAGGCGATCGTGCTCGACACCTATGCCAAGCGCCACCATGGCGTGGCAATCGCGCTGTTCGGCGTGGGCTCGGTGCTCGGGCCGGTCGTCGGCCCGGTGCTCGGCGGCTGGCTTGCGGAGACCTACAACTGGCGCTGGGTGTTCTTTATGATCGTGCCGTTCGCCGCGCTTGCCCTCGTGGGCTCGCTCGCGTTCATCCGCGACCGGGAGGCGGGCAGCAAGCTGCGCCTGGACTGGCTTGGCTTCCTGCTGCTGGCCGCCGCGCTTGCCAGCACGCAGCTCATGCTCGACCGCGGCGAGCGCGCCGGCTGGTTCGATTCCGCCGAGATCATCGCCTGGGCCGCGATCGCCGGGCTGGCGCTCTACATGTTCATCGTGCACAGCGCGACCGCCGCGCGCCCTTTCCTCGACCCGCGCCTGCTCGCCGACCGCAACTTCAGCATCGGCATCCTGCTGGTCTTCGTTTTCGGCATGCTCAATTTCACGCCCATGACGCTGCTGCCGCCGATGCTGCAGGGCGTGAGCGGCTATCCCGACTCGGTGATCGGGTTCGTGCTGAGCGCCCGCGGCCTGGGCACTTTGCTCGGCTTCTTCCTGATGATCTACGCCAACCGGTTCGACCCGCGCGCCATGATCCTGTTCGGTTTCCTGCTGCAGGCGGTCGCCGGCTGGCAGCTCGCGCACCTCGACGTCAACCCGAGCACCGCGGACGTGTTCTGGCCGATGGCGCTGCAGGGTTTCGGCGTCGGCGTGCTGTGGGTGCCGATCACCATGGTGAGCTTCTCCACGCTCGGGCCGGAACACGTCGCCGAGGGGTCGGCGGTTTTTCACATGGTGCGCAACTTCGGCTCAAGCATCCACATCTCGCTCAGCATCGCGCTCGCGGTCCACATGACGCGCACCGGCTACGCCGAACTCGCCGAGCGCGTCACGCCCTACGGCGCGTCCGCCTCGATGCCGTGGGTGACCGGCGCGTGGAACCTGGAGGACTCGCGCGGGCTGGCCGCGCTTTCGCGGGAGATGGCGCGCCAGGCGTCGATGATCGGCTACCTGGACGCGTTCGTGTTCTTCATCGCGACCTCGCTCGCCGTGCTGCCGCTGGTGCTGCTGATACGTGTGAAGCGCTGAACGCAAGTTCTCAGGACGTCATCCGGGTCACGCCGCCACCAGTCCAGCTCGGAGAATATCTCCACTTCATCCAGGCCGGCATAGCCCGCCTGCTCCACCCACCCACGGATGCGCGGCAGGTCGATGACGCCGTCGCCCATCATGCCGCGGTCGT
>JALHLN010000024.1 GCA_022844545.1 Burkholderiales bacterium
CCGTCATCGAAAGCGCCTGTTGCTTCATTTGGTTATCGCTCCGTCGTCCCATTACTATTCAACGCATGATCGAGCTTCGGGATGACAGAAATGACCGGTAATTCAGAGTTTCCCTAGCGATCTCGACCGCGGAAGCCTCCCCGCTCGCGCCGGCGGGAACCCCGTTGGTCAAGGACACGCTGCCGGGCTATGTGGTGGAGATCTGGTTTGGCCTGCTTGGGCCCGCTGGGATGCCTGCCGACGTGGTCGCGAAGCTGAATGACGCGGTCGGCAAGGCGCTCGCCCTGCCCGAACTCCAGAGTCGCTTCAGCAGCTTCGGCGTAGTGGCAACCCACAGCACGCCCAAGCGCCTCGCCGACCTGATCGCCGACGAAGTGCCGCGCTGGACGAGAGTGGTGCGCGAAGCCGGCATCAAGGCCGACTAGCGGTGCTCAGGCGGCGAGGAATTCCCGCAGCGTCCGGGTAAAGCCCTCGGGCTGCTCCAGGTTCGCGAGGTGCGCCGCCTGCGGCAGCACCACCAGCTTCGAGCCCGGCGCGTTGTCGTGGATCTCCTGCGCCATGGACACCGGCGTGCCCGGATCATCCGCGCCGACGATCACCAGGATCGGGCAGCGGATGTCCTTCAGCCGCGCCGTGAGGTTGATCTTCGGCAGCGCGTGGCTGCAGCCGACATAGCCCGCCACCGGCGTGGCGAGGATCAGCTTGCGGATGACGTCCACGGCGCCGGGATTCTTCTCGCGGAAGGGCGCGGTGAACCAGCGCTCCAGCGTCGGCTGCGCCAGCGGCGCCATGCCGCTGGCCTCCGCGATCTTGATGCGGTCGGCCCAGACCGGCGCGGCCTCCGCCGGATAGCGGCAGGTGGTGTCGGCCAGCGCAAGCTTCGTGAACACGCCCGGATGCCTCAGCGCGAAGGTCTGGCCGATCATGCCGCCCATGGACAGGCCGCAGTAGTTCGCCTTCTCGATGCCGAGGTGGTCGAGCAGCGCCTTCAGGTCGTCGGCCAGCATGTCGAGCGTGTAGGCGCCCTTGGGTGCCTCGGAAGCGCCATGGCCGCGGGTGTCGTAGGCGAGAATGCGGTACTCGCCCTTCAGGGCATCGATCTGCGGGTCCCACATCCGGGTGCTGCAGGCCAGGGAGTGGCTGAGCACCAGCCAGGGTGCGCCTTTCTTGCCGTGGAGCTCGTAGTAGGTCTCGATGCCGTTGGTCCTTGCTTTCATCACGCCTCCTATGCCGTGGCGACGATGAGCGGAATAAGCATTTCCGCACGCGTTGCGCCGCCGTGGTTGCCGATGTGCAGGTGGCGGGGCTCGCCCGTCACCCAGTCCTTGAGCGTCCAGTCGTCCTTCATCAGGATCGCGACATCGCCGATGCGCTCGGCGAAGCGCGGATGCGGCGTCCCGGCGCCGAACCAGCCCTCGTCCTGCAATTCGCGGCTGGCGCGCACCTCGGCGCGATCGCCCAGCCAGTCCCGCGCCCGCGCCGTGAACTCCCGCGCCGAATGCGCGTGGGCGAAGACGATGCGCCGCTCGCCGCACAGCGGAAAGCGCAGCATCGCCGCCAGCGCCGGCGGCAGGCTGAGGCAGCGTTCCGCGGGGCTGTCCATGAAGCCGTGGTCGGCCGTGGCGACCACGAGCGTGTCGGTTCCCGCCAGCGACTCCAGCAGCGCAGCGAAGGCGCGGTCCACTTCCGCGAAGTGCCGGCGCACCGGGTCGCTCGCCACGCCGTACTCGTGCGACAGCTTGTCGAACAGCGGCCAGTACGAGTAGATGAACTTGCGTTCGGGGCCGGACCGCGCCGCGGCGGCGATCTCCGCCATCAGTTCGTCCAGCCGGTCGTAGGGGCGGCGTTCGGCGCGGCCGCAGTGGTGCACGTTGTAGATGGAATCGATGATCGAGCGCTCGGTGACCACCACCGGGCGCGAGGCCAGGCCATCGAGCAGCGGTGCCTCGGCGAACAGGCACCGGCTTTGCGCGGGAATCGGCCGCGCCTCGCCGCGACGGCGAAAGGGCAGCGGCGCGCCGACGCAGCCCGCCTCGCCGAAGTAGGTGAACCAGCCGGTGAGGCCGTGCTCGATCGGCGAGGCGCCGGTGTAGGACGAGGTGATGGCGGTGGCGGTGGTCGAAGGAAACACCGCGCTGATGGGCTCGCGGCGCCGGCTGTCGAGCGCGCCGCCGGGGCCGTAGGCACGCACGTACTCGTCGCCCATGCCGTCCACGATCAGCAGCACAAGATTCGTGGCGGCGCGCAACTCGGCCTGGGAAAGGGAGCCGAGCGGCGCGTGGCGCGGCCGGCCGCCCGCGGCCTCGACCAGCGAAGCGATCAGGTTGACGAAGCCGTTGCCGGAATAATCGGGGACGAACCAGGGACCGTGCATCGCCCCCGATGCTAGCGGAATTCGCTAGTGCAGCGAGACCGGATTCATCAGGAGGGCGTCGTAGTGGGCGAGGAACTCGTCCACCGATTCGGTGCTGGGTTCAGGAACCTCGCTGGCGAGGTTGGCCATGTGGGCCCGGAACTTCACCTCCACGGCGCCTTCCAGGAACCCGCCGCGGCCGGTGGTCTTGTCCACCAGTTCGATGCCCGCCAGGCCCGGGAACTCGACCACGTAGTAGTTCTCGCTGCTGTACATGACGTTCATGGCTACCCCCCTTCAGAGGTGCGCTGCGCCCGCAAGTTCATTCTGGCCGCATCTCCATGAACGCGCCGTGCCGCAGGTCCGTTGACGCCCGCCGGCGGTCGGCTGGCGGCGGCTCCCGGGGGTACCCCGCGTGATAAAATGCACGCCCATCTCCCCCCGGACCAGCCGCCATGCGCATGGAAGTGCACCTGCATGCCGATATCCCGATCCTCGAAGGCGTGTCCCGCAAGCGGATCGAGGAGGCGCTCATGCCGCTGCTGGAGTATCTGGACGCCGAGGGCCTCGCCGACGTCAAGAGCCTGGAGCAGGACGAGCCGGGCCTGCGCTTCGACGACAAGGAGCTGATGCTGGTCCTGTGCTGGACCGGCGAGATCGGCCGCAGTTTCCATGCCGCGCTGGACAGCGCGCTGGAGAACCTGGGACCGCTGTGCTACGAGGCGGTCGAGGTCGAGCTGACGCTGTACCTGCAGAACGGCGAGCAGGACTCGCGGCTGCTGTTCGTCGGCCCCACGGCGCAGGCGATCCATGAAGCCCAGCGCCGCTGCATGGTCGAGGACGTGTCGGTGCTGCTCGCGCGCCAGTTCGACAAGGCGCGCGTGGGCGAGGTGACCGCGCTGGTGAACCGGTTCTTCGACGAGGACTGGAAGAACCGCGCCGCCCAGCCGGCCAAGCCCGAGCGCGCCTTCGAGACCGCGACGCGGCCCTCCAGAAAACACCTGCACTGAGTCTTCCCCGCAGTGGCCGGCCCTAAATTCCCCGGGTTCGACACGCTGGCGCTGCACGCGGGCCAGTCTCCGGATCCGGCGACCGGCTCGCGCGCGGTGCCGATCTACCAGACCACCTCCTACGTCTTCCGCGACAGCGAGCACGCGGCTTCGCTGTTCAACATGGAGCGCGCGGGCCACGTCTATTCGCGCATCTCCAACCCGACGGTGGCTGTGCTCGAAGAGCGCATGGCGGCGCTGGAAGGCGGCACCGGATCGATCGCGACCGCCAGCGGCCAGGCGGCGCTGCACCTTGCGGTGGCCACGATCATGGACGCGGGCGCCCACATCGTCGCCTCCGGTTCGCTGTACGGCGGCTCGCACAACCTGCTGGGCTACACGCTCAAGCGCTTCGGCATCGACACCGCGTTCGTCGTGCCACGCGACCTCGATGCCTGGCGCAAGGCGATCCGCCCCAACACCCGGCTCCTCTTCGGCGAGACGCTGGGCAATCCGGGACTGGACGTGCTGGACATCCCGGCGGTATCCGCGATCGCGCACGAGGCGGGCGTGCCGCTGCTGGTGGACGCGACCTTCACCACGCCGTACCTGATGAAGCCCTTCGAACTGGGCGCGGACCTGCTGTACCACTCGGCCACCAAGTTCCTCGGCGGCCACGGCATCGCCATCGGCGGGGTGATCGTGGACTCGGGCCGCTTCGACTGGGAGAAGAGCGGCAAGTTTCCGCAGCTGACCGCGCCCTATTCCGGCTTCCACAACATGGATTTCGAGGAAGAGTCGGGGACGCGGGCGTTCCTCCTGCGCGCAAGGCGCGAGGGCCTGCGCGACTTTGGCGCCTGCATGGCGCCCATGACCGCGTTCCAGATCCTGCAGGGCATCGAGACCCTGCACCTGCGCATGCCCCGCCACGTCGAGAGCACGCGCAAGGTGGTCGACTTCCTGGCGGGCCACGCCGCGGTGGGCAAGGTGCTGTATCCGGAGCGGCCCGACCATCCGGACCATGATCTGGCGAAGAAGTTGCTGCCGCGCGGTTGCGGCGCGGTGTTCTCCTTCGACATCAAGGGCGGCCGGGAGGCGGGCCGCCGCTTCATCGAATCGCTGCGCGTGTTCTCCCACCTCGCCAACGTCGGCGACGCCAAGTCCCTGGTCATCCACCCGGCGACCACGACTCACTACCGGATGTCCGACGAGGACCTGGTGCGCGCCGGCATCGGGCCGGGCACCGTGCGCCTGTCCATCGGCCTGGAGGACCCGCAGGACCTGATGGACGACCTGGATCGCGGCTTGAAGGCCGCGGCGCGAGGCTGATGGAAGCGGTCGTCGCCGGACGGAAGGCCTTCGCCTACACCGCGGCGCACGCCATCGACCCGGCGAAGCCGACGATCGTCTTCGTCCACGGCGCGGGGCTGGATCACAGCTGGTGGGGTCTGCAGAGCCGCTACTTCGGCTACCACGGCCGCAACGTGCTGGCGGTGGACCTGCCCGGGCACGGCCGCTCCGGAGGGCCGCCGCTCGCGAGCATCGAGGCGATGGCGGACTGGGTGATGGCGTTGATGGACGCCGCCGGCGTGGCGAAAGCCGCGGTGGTCGGGCACTCCATGGGCGCGCTGATCGCCCTGGAATGCGCTGCGCGCCACCCGGTGAGAGTCACCGGCATCGCCCTGATAGGCGTCGCCTACCCGATGAAGGTGTCGGACGCGTTCCTGGCGGCGGCGAAGGCGAACGACCAGGCCGCCTACGACATGGAGACCATCTGGGGCCACGCGGCGCAGGTGCCGCTCGCGGGCAATCCGAGCCCGGGCATGTGGATGTACGGCGACACCCTGGCGCGCCTGTCGCGGCTCGCGCCCGGCGTGCTGCACACCGACCTCTCGGCCTGCAATGCCTACGCCGGCGGGCTGGAGAGCGCGGCGAAGGTGAAATGCCCGGCGCAGTTCGTGCTGGGCGCGCGCGACGTCATGACCCCGCCCAAGGGGGCGCAGGCGCTCGCCGCCGCGATCGCGGGGGCGCGCACCACGCTCATCCCGCCCTCGGGCCATTCGCTCATGGCCGAGGCGCCGGATGCGACGCTCGATGCATTGATCGCGTGGGCCAAACCGCTTTCCTGACCGGCGCCACCGGTTTCGTCGGCACGGTACTGGCGAGGCAGCTGGCCACAAAGGGGTGGCAGCTCACCGCGATCCACCGTCCCGGATCGAGCCGCAAGTACCTGGAGGACGTGCCGGTCGACTGGCGCGCGGGCGACGTCACCGACCCTGCTTCCCTGTGCGCCGCGCTGCCGGAGGGCGTGGACGCGGTGTTCCACCTCGCCGGCGACACCAGCCTGTGGTCGCGGCGCAACGAGCGCCAGACGCGCGTCAACGTCGAAGGCACGCGCAACATGGTCGAGGCGGCGCTTGCGCGCGGGGCAAGGCGCTTCGTGCACACCTCCAGCATCTCTGCCTACGGGCTGCAGACCGGCGTCATCGACGAGCGCGCCGAGCAGCTGGGCAGCGTCTCGCCGGTGAACTACCAGCGCAGCAAGTTCCTGGCCGAGGAGGAGGTGCGCAAGGGCATCGCGCGCGGCCTGGACGCGGTGATCCTCAACCCGGCGGCGATCATGGGGCCGTACGACACCGTGAACTGGGTGCGCATGATCCGCCTGGTGTGCGAAGGCAAGCTGCCTGGCGTGCCGCCCGGCCGGATGAGCTTCTGCCACGTGGACGAGGTGGCGCAGGCGCACATTGCCGCCGTCGAGAGGGGGCGCCAGGGCGAGAACTACCTGCTGGGCGGTACCGACGCGGCGCTGGCGGAACTCGTGCGCGTGATCGGGGAGGTAGCCGGCGTCACGCCCCCCACGCGCGTGACGCCGGCGTGGCTGCTGCGCGCGGTGGGCCAGGCGGGCGAGTGGGTATCGCTCGCCACCGGCAGGGAGCCGCGCTTCACCCCGGAGAGCGCGCGCATGGCGACGCGCCACCTGCACTGCGACTGCGGCAAGGCGGTGCACGAACTGGGGTTCCAGCCGGTCCCGCTGCGCCGTCTGGTGGAGGACAGCTACGCCTGGCTGAAGGGCGAGGGACTGTTGTAGCGGACGCTAGACCGGCGCCACCTGCGCCAGCGCCGGGGAGCGCGCGGCGGGCAGGTGGTCATAGAGGTCCGCGACCAGGTCGCCCTTGAGGCCGGCGCGCGCCGGGTCGCTCCACAGGTTCTCCCATTGCCGCGGGTCGTTGGCGAGGTCGTAGAGCTCGCCCTCGGTACCCGCGTAGGTGTTGCTGGGTTCACAGACCGTGCACAGGTAACCATCGCGGAAGATGGAGCGCAGGCGGATGTCGCGCCCGCCGAAGCCGCCGTCCCATTCCGTGAGCACGCGCCCGCGCCCCCCGCTCCCCGATACAGGCAGCGGCGCGCCCTGCATGCGCGCATCCGGCTCGATGCCCGCAATGGCGCAGAAGGTGCGCGCGAGATCGACGTGGCCCACCGGCGCGTCAATCACGGCCGGCGCGATCCCCGTCGAAGGCGCCGGGCGCCAGACAAAAGGCACGCGCATCAGCGAATCGACGTGGTAGGGACCCTTGAACAGCATGCCGAAGTCGCCCTGGAACTCGCCGTGGTCGGTGGTGTAGAGGACATCGGTATCGGTGCCCCAGCCGCGCCGGTCGATGTGGCCCAGGACACGGGCGAGCGCCTCGTCGATGAGCTCGTTCTCGATGTGCACCATGGCGTTCACCTCGCGGATCTGGTCGGCGGTGAGCTGGCAGGGCACGAACTCGGGCGGAATTTCGTAGTTGAACTGCGCGCGCCCGAGGTACCAGTCAAGCCAGTGGCGCGGCTTTTGCGCGAGGATGCGCTCGGCTGCGTCGCGGCTGCCGGGGTATCCGTCGGGCAGCGGCAGGTCGCGCCAGTTCACGCGCTTGAGTTCCGAGGCCGGCGGGTCCCAGGGGTGGTGCGGGTCGGGGAAGCTCATCCAGACGAACCAGTCCTCGTCCGCGGCGAGCGTGTCCAGGAACGCGATGACGCGGTCGGCCACCCAATCGGTGTGGTACAGCTCGCGCGGGATGGCGTTGTGCCAGACTTGGATCGCCCCGGTGTCGCCGCCGCGGCGGCAACTGATGGTCTTCTGCGGCGTCACGTACTCATGGAAGCCCTCGGCCGCGCCCGGATGGTTCTCGGCCAGCCACTTCGGGTAGTGGTACAGGCTGCGCCCGGCCCGTCCGGTGTGCGCGCACAGTTCCATGCGCTCGAAGCCCCGGTGCGGGCCGCTCAGCCCGCGGCTGGCGGCGTAGTTCTCGTAGTACGGGCCGCCCGGCGCCGAGGAGGGCTCGAAGTGCGCCTTGCCGATGAGCGCGGTGCGGTAGCCCGCCGCACGCAGCAGCCGCGCCACGTCCGGCCCGTCCTCGGGCAGCGGGATGCCGTTCATGGTCACGCCGTGGCTGCGCACGTGCTGGCCGGTGAGCATGGTGGAACGCGCCGGCATGCAGACCACATTCTGGTTGTGCGCGCGCCGGAAATTGATCCCGGCGGCGGCCAGCGCATCCACCGCCGGCGTGCGCGCGATGCGCCCGCCGTTGGCTCCGATCGCGTCCCAGCGCTGCTGGTCCGTGGTGACGAACAGGATCTTGCGTCCCATGCAATTTACTTCGCCTCGATGCCGGCGGCCTTGGTGAACTTCGCCCAGCGCACCGAGTCATCGGCGATCATCTTGTCGGTCTGCGCCACGCTCCAACCGGCGACCACCGCGCCGCCGATCTTTTCCACGCGCGCCACCGTCGCCGGGTCGGCCAGCACCTCGTTGATCGCCTTGTTCAGGCGCTCGAGCACCGCGGCCGGCGTCTTGCGCGGCGCAAGGAACGCGTACCAGGAGTTCACCTGCGAGTCGGCGAAGCCCTGCTCGGCCATGGTGGGGATGTCGGGTAGCTGCTTGTCGCGCGAGGGGGCCGCCATCGCGATGCCGACCGCCTTGCCGGCCTTCAACTGCGCCACGATGGTGGAATAAGGGTAGAAGCCGAAGTGGACCGCGCCCGAGAGCAGGTCCGGCACCGAGGGCGGCACGCCCTTGTAGTTGATCGAAACCATCTTCGTGCCCGTATTCTGCAGCAGCAGTTCCGTGCTGACGTGGGGCGAGGAACCGTTGCCCGGGTTCATGTAGTTGAGCTGGCCGGGCTTCGCCTTCGCCAGTTCGATCAGGCCCTTCATGTCCTTCACGCCCAGCGTGGGCGATACCACTGCGATGTTGGCGACCACGCCCATGTGCGCCACGCCGACGAAATCGGCAGGCGCGTTCCAGCGCACCTTGGTCAGCAGCGGCGTCACGGTGGTGGCCAGCGTACCCATGAGGAGCACATGCCCGTCCGGGTCGGCGCGCATCACCTCCTCGGTGCCGATGGCGGTACTGGCGCCGGGCTTGGCCTCGACGATGACGGGCTGGCCCAGTTTGGCCGGCAGGCCGTCGGTCACCGAGCGCGCCATCAGGTCCACGATGCCGCCGGCCGGGTAGGGCACGATGACGCGGATCGGCTTGGTGGGGAAAGCCTGCGCTCCGGCCTGCGGGGCCCAGGCGGCAAGTCCGGCAAACGCGGATGCGACCGCGACGATCAGGGTTCTGCGCTTCATGTCGACTCCTCCTTGGAAAATCGGGTTTCAAGTGCGCCGAGCGCCGCGCGCGTCTCCCGCGCGAGCCGCCCGATGATGTCGCTCACCGTGGTGAGCGTGTTGAACCAGGCGATGGATTGTCCCGCCGCCTCGTAGACCAGTTCCGGCACCTGGTGTTCCTCGATCGCGGCCAGCAGCTCGCCGGTGAGCGCATGCTGGTAGGGCATGGGCAGGGGCGCCGGTGCCCCGGGCGCATCCCACTCGTCCGACCACGCGCTCTTCACCACGCGGCAGGGCTTGCCGCTGTGGGCACGGGTAATCAGCGTGTCTTCGCTGCGGGCCGCCAGCAGCTTCGCCAGGAGCGCCGGCGGGGTGGCGTACTCGCGCGTCGCGAGCCACGCGGTGCCGAGCCAGACGCCCTGTGCGCCCATGGCGAGCGCGGCGGCCACCTGCCGGCCGCAGCCCACGCCGCCTGCGGCGAGCACCGGCACGTCGGCACCTTCGTGCTCCACCGCCTCGATCACCTGCGGCACCAGGCAGAAGGTACCAATGGGGCCGGTGTGGCCGCCCGCGTCATAGCCCTGGGCCACCAGCACGTCGATACCCGCGTCGAGCGCCGGCCGGACATGGCGCGGGCTGCCGATGAGGGCGAACGCGGTCTTTCCCGCCTTCTTTGCGCTCTCCACCACCGCTTTGGGCAAGCCCACGGCGGTCGCCACGGCATCGACGTCGGACGCGAGCACAGCTTCCGTCTGCGCGCGGAAGAAGGCCTCGTTGCGCACCGTATTGGCGAAGAAGTTCGGCTTCGTCGGCGCCGGCACGCCGTACTTCGCCTTTAGCTGCTCGATGAACGCGACGTGCGCCGCGGGCAGTTTGGCGCGCGCGGCGGCCACGCTGGGCTCGTCGCCGGCCAGGGCCGGATACATCAGATCCACGCCGTAGGGTCGCTTGCCCAGCCGCGCGCGGATCGCGGCCAGTTCCGGGCCGATGCGCTCCGGCGCTTCGCGCGCAGCACCGAACACCGGGAAACCGCCGGCCTGCGCGATCGCGATGGTGACCTCGACCGAGTGCGAGAAGCCGAAGATCGGCAGCTCGATGCCGAGGCGCTCGCACAGGGCGTTCTTCAGCCGGTTCACGTCAGATCACCCCGGCGGCGGAGAGCCGGGCCTGTTCGTCGGTGGACAGGCCGAGCGCGCCCCAGACCCGCGCGTTGTCGCAGCCGACCGCGCCGGCGGCGTGGCGGATGCGGCCGGGATCGCGCGCGAAGCGCGGCACCACGTTCTGCATCGCCACGGTGCCGAAATCGGCGTCCGGCACGCGCGTGATCGCCTCGCGCGCGCGCAGTTGCGGGTCGGCGAACACCTGGTCGATGGAGTAGACGGGCGCGATGGTGCCCTGCGCCGCATCGAAGGCCGCCAGCACTTCCTCGAGCGTGCGGCCGGCGCACCACGCGGAGAAGATGGCGTTCAGTTCCCCGGCGTGCTCCACGCGCAGCGCATTGGAAGCGAAGCGCGGATCCGCGATCAGGTCGGCGCGGCCGATGGCGCGGCAGTTGTTCGCCCACAGCGCGTTGGTAGAGCCGGCGAGCGTCACCCAACGCGCGTCCTTCGTGCGGTACACCGCCGCCGGGGCGGAGTACTGGTTGGCGTTGCCCGAGCGCTCGCGCACCGTGCCCAGCTGGTCGTGCTCGATGGCGAGGAAGTCCAGCAGCTTCAGCGTCGCCTCGGTGAGCGACAGGTCGATCTCCTCGCCCGGCGCGTCGCGGTCGCGGGCGCGCTTCCAGCACGCAGCCATGATGCCCAGGGCGCCGAACAGGCCGCCGATGGCGTCGCCGATCGGGTAGCCGGCGTGCATCGGCTCGCCGCCGCGCTCGCCGGTGATGTAGGCTAGGCCGCTCATCGCCTCGAAGATGCGCGCGAAGCCGGGCCGGTTGCGGTAGGGACCGTCCTGGCCGAAACCGGTGGCGCGCAGGATCACGAGGCGCGGCTGCACCGACCACAGCGTCGCCTTGTCCAGGCCCCACCGGTCGAGCGTGCCGGGCCGGAAATTCTCGATCAGCACGTCGAAGCCAGGCAGTAGGCGCTTGAGCAGCGCGGCACCCTCGGGCTTCCTCAGGTCCAGCGTGGCCAAGGTCTTGCCGCGGTTGGTGACCTTCCACCACAGCGGCTTGCCGTCCTTGAAGGGCGGGAAGCCGCGCGCGCCGTCGCCCGCGCCCGGCATCTCCAGCTTGAGCACCTCGGCGCCGTAGTCCGCCAGCAGCGCAGCGGCCGAGGGCGCGGCGACGATGGTGGCGATGTCCAGGACGCGCAGCCCGGCGAGCGGCCCGCTCACGGCGCCTCCCGCTCGAGCATCATGCGGATGGAGCGCGCCAGCCCCGCCATGCGCGGCGCCCAGTCCTCGCGCACCGCCTCCGGCGTGATGCGGAAGGCCGGGATGCCGCAATTGATGGCGAGGCAGTCGCCTTCCGGCGTGCGCAAGAGGGGCGCGGCGACGGCGAAAATCTCCGGCCGCCATTCGCCCAGGGCGACGCAGACGCCGTTCGCGCGGCAGGCTTCGATGCCGGCCAGCGCGTTGCGGCGTCCGGACCGGTAAGCCTGCGGCTGCTCGCGCTCGATGGCGGCAAAGGTCGCCTTCAGTTCGTCCGCGCCCATCAGCGACATCGCGGCGCGGCCGATGGCGGAGGTGACCAGTGGCACCGCGAAGCCCACTTCCGGGACATGCGGGAAGCTCTGAGAACTGCGCGCGGTCTCCATGTAGACGAGGTCGGCGCCGTCGGCGATGCCGATGGAAACCGCGCCGCCCGCCAGCTCGGCGAACTCGCGCATCATCGGGCGCGCCAGCTGGCGCACCCGGTAGCCGGCGAGCAACGGGTAGGCCACGCCCAGCACGCGCACGCCAAGCCGGAAATGGCCGTCGGCGTTGCGCTTCAGGTAGCCCAGCGTGAGCAGCGTGTTCACCAGCCGCGACACCGTCGGCCGCGCGAGGCCGGTGCGCGCGGCGAGCTCCGCGTTCGACAGCGACGACTCGCCGCCGCGGAAGGCGTCCAGAACCGCCAGACCGCGCGCCAAGGTGGTGGCGAAGAACGGGTCGGGGGTGTCGCTGGCGCGCTGGCGGACAGTGGCGGTCACGGCTGGAAGTTAATCAGCAGTCGATCTATTGTCAATATATTGAAATGCTGCAGCGCACACGTTTCGATATATGCAACCAGCTATGCCATACTCCTTGCAGGATCCGCATCAGCGGGAGGCAGGACATGGACTTCGAACTTTCACCGCGTGCCCGCGAGTTCGCCGGCCGGGTCGGCGCCTTCATGGACCGCGAGGTGCTGCCGCGCCATCGCGAGTGGACGCGGGCCGTGGTGCGTGAAGGCAAGGCCGGCGCCGCATTCATGCCCGAACTGCAGGCGAAGGCGCGCGCCGAAGGCCTGTGGAACCTCGCGTTGCCGGACCTGGCCGTGGACGAGCCCGGCACGCGCCTCACCAACCTGGAGTACGCCGGCTGCTGCGAGCTGATGGGGCGGCTGGCCTGGGCGCCGGAGGCCTTCAACTGCCAGGCGCCAGACGTGCCCAACATGATCACGCTGCACCAGTGCGCGAATCCGGAGCAGAAGCGCGCCTGGCTGGCGCCGCTGCTGGAGGCGAAGACGCGCTCTGCCTTCGGCATGACCGAGCCGGCGGTGGCTTCGTCCGATGCGACCAATATCGCCTGCCGCATCGAGCGCCAGGGTGACGACTACGTCATCAACGGCCGCAAGTGGTTCTCCACCGGCGCGGCGCACCCGCGCTGCAGCCAGCTGATGGTGATGGGCGTGACCGAGGACAAGGGCGAGCGCACGCGCCGCCACAGCGTGGTCATGGTGCCGATGGATGCGCCCGGCCTGCGCCTGGTGCGCGAGCTGGAGTGGATGGGCCTGCGCGACCATGTCGCGCCCATCGGCGAGCTGGAACTGGTGGACGTGCGCGTGCCGGTGGAGAACCGGCTCGGCGCCGAGGGCGACGGCTTCAAGGTGGCGCAGGTGAGGCTGGGGCCCGCGCGCGTGCACCACTGCATGCGCCAGATCGGCCTCGCCGGGCTGATGATCGACCTGATGCTCGCGCGCGCCGCCGAGCGCAGCACTTTCGGCCGCCGCGTAATCGAGTACGACACCGTGCAGCGCTGGATCGCGGAGTCCAGGGTGGAACTGGAGCAGGCGAAGCTGCTGACGCTCAAGTGCGCCTGGCTGCTGGACCGCCAGGGCCACCACGGCGCCTGGCGCGAGGTGTCGCTGGTCAAGCTCGCGGTGCCCTCGATGCTGCAGCGGGTCGCGGATCGCGCCATCCAGGTGTTCGGCGCCATGGGCGGCACCGACGACGTGCCCATCCACCATGCGTTGGCGTACGCGCGCCTGATGCGCATCGGCGACGGCCCGGACGAGGTGCACCTGCGGCAGGTGTTCCGGCAGGAGACGCCGCCGCCGTGGACGATCGCGGAGTCGCCTTACGTGGTGCCTGCGGCCACATGAGCATCATTGATATAAGTCCACTTTACTCATGAGTAAAGTGGACTATAATCCATTTCATGCATGTTGCCCGCTACCTGCAGCGCAGCGTCGCCGATGCCTTGGCGAGGAAGATGGTCTTCGTCGGCGGCCCGCGCCAGGTCGGCAAGACCACCTTCGCCATGGGTTTCCTCGGCCCGGGGGCTGATGCCTCCCACGCCGCCTACCTCAACTGGGATCACCCCGCTGTCCCGCCCCGCCTGCGGCGAGCGGAGCTTCCGCCCGGCGAGCCATTGCTGCTGCTCGATGAGGTCCACAAGTATGCCCGCTGGCGGAACCTGCTCAAGGGCATCTACGACACCGAACGCGCGCGGCGCAGGATCCTCGTCACCGGCTCGGCGCGGCTCGACTACTACAGGAAGGGCGGCGACTCCCTGGCGGGCCGCTACCGGTACTTCCGGCTGCATCCGTTCTCCCTGCGCGAGTTGAATCGCAGGCCATCGCGCTCCGATCTCGACGCCCTGCTGAAATTCGGCGGCTTTCCGGAACCGCTGTTCGCGCAAAGCGAGGTCGAGCACCGCATCTGGCACCGGGATCGGCTCTCGCGCGTGGTGCGCGAGGACCTGCGCGACCTGGAGCAGGTGCGCGAGGTGAGCCTCGTCGAGCACCTCGTCGACCTGCTGCCCTCCCGGGTCGGCTCGCCGCTCTCCGTGAAAAGCCTGCGCGAGGACCTTCAGGTCGATCACAAGACCGCGGAGCGCTGGCTGCAGATCCTGGAGAACCTGTACGTCTGCTTTCGCATCCTGCCCTACGGGCCGCCCCGGGTTCGCGCGGTGAAGAAGGAGCGCAAGCTTTACCTATGGGATTGGTCGTGCATCGAAGGCGCGGGGCAGCGCTTCGAGAACCTGGTTGCCTGCCAGCTGCTCAAGTACTGCCACTGGATCGAGGACAGCCGGGGCCATGCGATGGAACTGCGCTACCTGCGGGACACCGACCGGCGCGAGGTGGACTTCGTGGTCCTCAAGGACCGCAAGCCCGTCTTCGCCGTCGAGTGCAAGTCCGGCGACGGGGCCATCGGTCCCGCGCTGCGCTATTTCGCCGAACGCACGCCGATCCCCCGTTTCTACCAGGCTCACCTCGGCGAGCGGCACTTCTCCAGCGGCAACGTGACGGTGCTTCCTTTCGCGCGGCTGTGCGAGGAGCTCGAGCTGCCCTGAACGGCGACGGCCGCTCTCTAGGCAGGACGAGACCAGTCGCTCGCGTGCACCGCCCAGATCGTGGCCGAGCCCCAGATCACGATGCCGAGCGCGATCACCCAGTAGAGCGCCGAGAGCGGCGCCGCGAGCGCCAGCGCGATCAATCCACCGCCGATCACGATCACCAGCCGCGCGGTGCCGGCAAGCACAGGCCAGACCACGCGCGCGGCGCCCTGCGAGGCGAAATAGAGCGCGATGCCCGCGCCCATGAACGGATAGAAGGGTCCGACGATGCGCAGGTAGGCGGCGCCGGAATCCAGCACCGCGGGATCCGCCGAGAACAGCCCGACCCACAAGCGCGGAAACAGCGCCACGGTGGCGCCGATGGCGAGGCAGATGCCGGCTGCTATCGCCGCGCCGATGAATGCGGTGCGCTTGGCCCGCTCCGGGCGGCCGGCGCCGATATTCGTGCCCACCAGCACCACCAGCGCCTGGCCGATGGCGAAGGCGAGCGGCACCTGCAGCAGCTCCAGGCGCACGCCGACGCCGTAGCCGGCGAGCGCCGCGGTGCCGAAGCGCCCGACGAGCCCCGTGAGCACGACCGCGGTGAACACGGTCTGCAGCGCGGACACGGACGAAATCAGGCCGACGCGCAGGATCTCGCGGAACTGCCGCCCGACCAGGTGCCAGTCCCCGCGCAGCGGCCGCAGCGGCGAGCGCCAGATGTACAGGCCGGTGCCGACTGAGGCGAGGGCGAAGCCGACGACATAGGCGAGCCCGGCGCCTGCGATGCCCATCTGCGGGAACGGCCCCCAGCCGAGGATGAGCGCGGCCGAGAGCGGGATGTGGACCAGGGAAGCTGCCACCAGCGCGAGCGCGGGAACCAGCGTATTGCCGGTGCCACGCAGCACGCTGGCGAAGGTGTTCGCGATCCACACCAGCACCGCGCCGCCGAAGAGCACGTTGGAGTAGGCGAGGGCGGCGGCGAGCGCTGCGCCTTCGCCGCCGAGCAGGCGATAGATGCCTTGCCCGAACAGCAGGACAAACAGGGTGAACACGAGGCCGGCGATCACGGCGATCACCAGCCCATGCACCACCAGCGCCCGCGCCCGCGCGGCGTCGCCGGCGCCGAGGGCGCGTGCGATCGCCGACGAGATGCCGCCGCCCATGGCGCCGGCCGAGGTCATCTGCAGCAGCATCACCAGCGGGAATACCAGCGCGAGGCCGGCGAGGGGCTCGGTGCCCAGGCGCCCGACGAAATGCGTGTCCGAGATCGAGATCGCGGACTGGAACACGACCAGCAGCAGCCCGGGTGCCGCCAGCCGCAGCAGCGTCGGCAGGATGGGCGCGTCCAGCAGCGCTTTCGCCTTGGCGCCGGTCATGGCCGGAGCCTAGCGCAAGTCGCGCTCAGCCGAACAGCGTCATCTGCGCGCGGCTGCCCGGCGGCCGGAACAGGCTGCAGTCCAGCCCGCCGCGCGAGGCCATGTGGTTGTCCTCGCTGTTGAGCCCGAAGCGCCGGCAGGCGAGATCGAAGCGCTTGTCGATCAGTTCGGAGAAATTCCCCGACCCGCTCATGCGCGAGCCGAAATTCGGATCGTTCTCGCGCCCGCCGCGCACCTGCTTCACGATGCTGATGACGTGGTCGGCGCGTTGTGGGGCGTGCGTTGCGAGCCATTCCTTGAACAGCGGCCTGACCTCGTTCGGCAGGCGCAGCATGATCCAACCGGCCATGATGGCGCCGGCGCCTGCTGCGGCTTCGAGGACCGCCTCGAGCGACTTGTCGGTCAGCGCGGGAATGACCGGCGCCACCATGACGCCGGTCGGGATGCCCGCGGCCGCGAGCGCCCGGATGGCGTCGATCCGCCTAGATGGGCTCGCCGCCCTTGGCTCAAGCGCCCGTGCCAGCTTGTGGTCCAGCGTCGTCACGGAAACGAAGGCCTTGACGAGGTTCTTCTTCGCCATCGGCGCCAGCAGGTCGATGTCGCGCTCGATGAGCGCGGACTTGGTGACCATGGTGAGCGGGTGGTCGCACTCGGCCAGCACTTCCAGCAGGCCGCGCATGATCTTGTAACGCCGCTCGATCGGCTGGTAGGCGTCGGTGTTGGTGCCGAATGCGATCGGCTTGGGAACATAGCTCTTCTTCGACAACTCGTCGCGCAGCAGCTGGACCGCGTTGGTCTTGGCGAACAGTTTGGTCTCGAAATCGAGCCCGGGTGACAACTCCAGATACGCGTGGCTCGGTCGCGCGTAGCAGTTGTGGCTCACCACGCCCTCGGCGATGAAGTCTCCGGTGCCCGTGGTGATGTCGTAGAGCCGCATCGCCCTGCCGAGGGGTTCGATGCCGGCGACGCCAAGCCGGGCCGAGCTCTTGACGGATTGGCCCTCTATATCCCGCTTGCGCATGATCGCCGGGTCCACGATGTGGAAGAAGCGCAGGTGCTCCTTCAGGCCGCCGGTAATCCTCACCACGTCCACCGGATTCGGCTTCTCTGTCTTGGTGTGCTCGACCACGTGGCTGAACCCGAATTCATTCATGCAGCGACGGATCCACGACACGATCTCCGGATCCGTATTGCTGATCCTGAGGATGCCGCCGCTGTAGCTGCCTTCCGCGTCGAAGATTCCGGCAAGGAATCCGGCCGCCCATCCCGGTGAGGGATGGCGAGGCCAGTCGATCAACTCGCGGATGTCCGCGACGGCCTGCCTTGCGCTGGTCCGGATGGCGCGCATTGGGCGCCTGCCTGCCATGGCCGCAGCGAACTGGAATTCCTGCGTGTCCAAGTCCCAGCCATCGAGGTAGGTTCTTGTCCGGTCCAGGCCCTCCTGGTCCGCCAGCGCCAGCCGGAACCTGTGCTGTTCGGCGTGCGTCCTTCCTAGTCGCTCGTACTGGTAGGAGCCGATCGCGCCGTCGCCGCGGATCATTCCCGAGAGGTATCCCAACCTGTAGTTGGCGTCCTTCTCCACGGCAGGAGCGAACGCGCCGGTTCCCATGAGCTTGTTTCCCGTGGTCAGGTACGGCCGCTGTCCCGGTCCACTCATTCGTCCGGTGACGAACTTCCAGCCGCGTTCGGTCAGGAATCGGTGATCGGATCCGCAGGTGAGACGCGTGCCGTCCTCCAGTTCGACGAGGTAGGCTGGCTTGACCACGCTCCAATGGGCAAGGACCGTCGTGCGCACGTACTTCCTGAAGTGACCCCTGCGCTCGGTTCCGTATATCGCGTCGCCTTTCTCCAGGTCGCGGATGGCGCGCAGGCTGCCGTCAGCCATCAGGATTCTTGTCTCCGCTCCCACACAGTAGATGCACCCATGCTCGCACCCCCTGTACGGGTTGATGGACTGCTCGAAGGGGATGTCCGGCGAGTCGTTGCGGGCGATGATGGACCGCGCGCGCTCCTCGGCGACGCGGGTCGGGATCTCCGGAAGAGATTCGTCTTCCGGACTGGCTCCCTCGGTCCAGCCGTCGTCGACGGCTTCGCGCGCGAAGGCTTCGAAACGCCCCGCAATGAACGACCCGGCCCCGCGCAGCTTCATTTAGAATGAACCTTCCCTCCCGATACTGTATATATGAACAGCTCCGCAGGCAACACCCTCGGCGACGTTCGCCTGAACGTCGGCCTGCTCGCCGCCTGCCAGGCAATGCTGTTCACGATCAACTCGACGCTGATCGCGATCAACGGCCTGGCGGGGCTGAAGCTGGCGCCCTACACCTCCCTGGCGACGCTGCCGGTCACCTGCTGGATCATCGGCGCGGCGCTGGTCACCATGCCGGCGTCGCTGCACATGAAGCGGGTGGGTCGCCGCGCTGGCCTGATGCAGGGCTCCGCGATCGGCATCGTGGGCGCCCTGATTTGCGCCGCCGCGCTGTGGACCCAGAACTTCTGGCTGTTGTGTTTCGGTGCGCTCGTCTACGGCGCGAGCAACGCCTACGGCCAGTACTACCGCTTCGCGGCGGCGGACGCCGCGCCACCGGATTTCAAGCCGATGGCGGTGTCCCTGGTGCTGGCCGGCGGCCTGGTGGGCGGCGTGATCGGGCCGACCGCCAGCCGCTATACCGTGGACCTGCTGGAAGTGCGCTTCGTCGGCGCCTACCTGGCGCTGATCGTGGCCGCCGTGGTGACGATTGCGCTCCTCAGCCGGATCCGGATTCCGAATCCGAGCGCCGGGGAGCAGGCCGCGACAGGCCGGCCGTTGAGCGAGATCGCGCGCCAGCCCAAGTTCATCGTCGCGGTGATGTGCGGCGCCATTGGCTACGGCGTGATGAATTTCCTCATGGTCTCGACGCCGATCGCGATGGGCGTGTGCGGGCATCCATACGGCGACGCCGCGTTCGTCATTTCGTCGCACGTGGTAGCGATGTTCGCGCCCTCGTTCTTCACCGGCGGGCTGATCAAGCGCCTGGGCGTGGTGCCGGTACTGTTCGCCGGGGCCGCGCTGAACGTGGTTGCGGTCGCGATCGCGCTCTCGGGCATCGCGGTGGCCAATTTCTGGTGGTCCCTGGTGCTGCTGGGCGTGGGCTGGAACTTCCTCTACATCGGCGGCACCACGCTGTTGCTGGAGACCTACCGGCCGGAGGAGCGCGCGCGCGCGCAGGGCACCAACGAGCAGGCCATCTTCTGCATGATGGCGGTATCGTCCTTTACCTCCGGGCTGATCGTCACCAACGCCGGCTGGCAGAACGTCAACCTCGCGGCGCTGCCGCTGATTGGCGTGGTGCTGGCCGCGATCATCTGGCTCTGGGTGACGCAGCGCGCTGCGCGCCCCTTGGGAGCCTGAAGATGCAGCAAGCGCCGGCGGTCGTGGGCATGCGCCTGGAGGACGTGGACACTCCGGCGCTGGTGGTGGACCTGGACGCGTTTGAATCGAACCTGCGCCGGCTGAATGAATCCGTCGCCGGGCGTGTGCGGGTGCGCGCCCACGCCAAGACGCACAAGTGCCCGGAGATCGCCTTGCGCCAGATTGCCGCGGGCGCGGTGGGCGTGTGCTGCCAGAAGGTCGGCGAGGCCGAGGCCATGGTCGAGGGCGGCGTGCGCGACGTGCTGGTGACCAACGAGATCATCGGCGCGCGCAAGCTGGAGCGCCTGGCGACGCTCGCCAGGCGCGCGCGCATCGGGGTCTGCGTGGACCAGGCAGCCAACGTGCGCGAGCTCGAGGCCGCGGCGGCGAAGGCCGGCGCCACGCTTGAGGTCTACCTGGAGCTGGAAGTCGGCATGCGCCGCTGCGGCGTCGCCCCGGGCGCGCCGGCGGTGGCGCTGGCGCGGACGATCGCCGCCTCGCCGCACCTGCGCTTCGCCGGCATGCATGCCTACCATGGGCGCGCGCAGCACATTCGCTCGCATGAAGAGCGGCGCGCAGTCATCGCCAACGCCGCCGCGGCGGTGCGCACGACCCGGGCGATGCTGGACGAAGCGGGCGTCGCCTGCCCGATCGTCACCGGCGCGGGCAGCGGCACCTTCATGTTCGAGGTCGAGCTGGGCGCCTGGGACGAAATTCAGCCCGGTTCCTACGTGTTCATGGACTGGGATTACGCGCGCAACGAGTGGGCGCCGCCGCTGCCGCGCTTCGACCATTCCCTGTTCGTACTCGCCACGGTGCAGAGCCGGCCGGATGACAGGATTGCCATCGTGGATGCCGGCCTCAAGGCCTCCAGCGTCGACTCGGGCATGCCGGGCGTGTGGGAGCGTCCCGGCCTCGCCTATACGCACGCCTCCGACGAGCACGGCTGGCTGGAGGCGGGGCCAGGGTCGAAGGTGCCGGCGCTGGGCGAGAAGGTGCTGCTCGTGCCCGGGCATTGCGACCCGACCGTGAACCTGTACGACTGGTATGTTTGTGTGCGCGGCGGCGCAGTGGAGGCGCTGTGGCCGATCACCGCGCGCGGCGCGCTGGCATAGGACGGATGGAACAAGGGACAAGACAAGGGGGGAACTCATGCGCAAGCAATACCTGAATCCGAAGGAACTGTTCGACCCGCGCTTCTTCACGCACAGCGTGACGGTCACCGGGCCGGTGAAGCTGGTCTACGTTTCCGGCCAGGTGAGCTACGACCGCGACGGCCAGGTCATCGGCGAGGGCGACATGAAGGCCCAGGCCGAGCAGGTGTTCAAGAGCCTGACGCACAATCTCGCCGCGGCGGGCGCCACCTGGGCGGACGTGGTGAAGCTGAACGGCTACATGGTGAACATGAACCCGGACGACGTGAACCTGTACCGGGAGGTGCGCTCGCGCTACATCAACTTCCCGAAGATGCCGGCCAGCACCCTGGTGGGCGTGAGCGCTCTGGTGCACGAGGACCTGCTGCTCGAGGTCGAGGTGATCGCGGCGATCCCGGAGAAGCCGGCGCAGCCCGCGGCCAGGAAGAAGGCGAAGAAGAAGCGTTGAGCCGGTCGAATTACGGCTGGGTGGTGGTCGCGGCGGCCTTCACCCTGATGTTCGTCGGTTTCGGCGCCGCGTACTCCTTCGCCGCGTTCTTCAAGGCCTTCCAGGCCGAGTTCGCCGCCTCACGCGCGCACGTCTCGCTGGTGTTCTCCCTGTGCGCCTTCCTGTATTTCCTGCTCGGCGCCCCCGGCGGCATGCTCGCGGACCGCTACGGCACGCGTAACGTGGCCCTTGTCGGCGTCGCCTT
>JALHLN010000025.1 GCA_022844545.1 Burkholderiales bacterium
GCGCCGCTGCCGCACGAACTGCTGGCGAAGGTCTCCAGCCGCATCATCAACGAGGTGCGCGGCATCAACCGCGTCGCCTACGACATTTCCTCGAAGCCGCCCGCCACGATCGAGTGGGAGTAGGGCGCGGGCAATCACCGCATCTCCAGGCCGCAGACGCCGGAGCGCGATCGACCCCAACCACCGCCGGCATGAAGCAAAGGAAATCCCGATGAGCCAGCCTGCCGTACTGAAGAGCATCGACGCGCGAGGCGTCGCCAGCGTCACGTTCAACCGCCCGGAGGTGAACAACGCCTATGACGAGTCCCTGATCCAGGGACTGCACGACGCCATGGACGAGCTCGGGGCGAACCCCGCGCTGCGCGTGGTGGTGCTGCGCGGGGCGGGCAGGCACTTCCAGGCGGGCGCCGACCTGAAGTGGATCATGCGGGTCGGGGGGCAATCCGGCGCGGAGAACGAGCGCGTCTCGCGCCTCACCGGCCTGGCGGTGGCCCGCCTGAACACGCTGCCGGTGCCGACCGTGGCACTGGTCCAGGGCGGCTGCTTCGGCGGCGGCACCGGCATCGCCGCCGCCTGCGACGTGGTGATCGCGGCGGACAACGCGCTGTTTTCCATCGCCGAGACGCGCTGGGGGCTCACGGCGGCGATCATCCTGCCGCAGCTCGCCGACGCGATCGGGGTGCGCGAGGTGCGGCGCTATGCGCTGTCCGGGGAGCGTTTCGGCGCCGACGAGGCACGGCGCATCGGGCTTGCGCACATGGTCGTGCCGCTGGCGGAACTGGAAGCGGCCGGCGGCAGGATGGTGGCGCAGCTGCTGCAGAACGCGCCCGAGGCGAACGCGCAGACCAAGGACGCCGCCTTGCGCTTCGCGTGGGGCCGGACCGACGCCGCGAGCTTCGATCGGCTCGTCGCCGAGCACGCGGCCAAGCGCCGCAGCGCGGAGGGCGTCGAGGGGCTCGCCTCTTTCGTGGAGAAGCGCGCCGCGCGCTGGTTCCCCGCAGGCTAGGGCAGCCATGGTGCATGCCGGCCAACCGAACGAACGCACATGAGAACGATCCCACAGCAGCGGCAGATGTAACCGATCGGTTACATTGCGGCAGCCACGGGCGCGCAAGCGACCGGTATCCCGGCCCGCGCCGGCCTGCAGTGGCGGAGAATGGCCCTATGACGAAACACCCTCGCCGGTGAGCGCCTCCAGCGCGCTCGACCGCGGCCTGCAGGCTGCCGTCGGCCTGGGCCTGCGGCGCCCGCGCACGGTGCTGACGGCCTGGCTGCTGCTCGCGCTGCTGTGCGCAGTCCTGGTCGTGCGCAGCGGCGGTTCGGCGTTCGGCACCGACATCGAACGCAGCGACGGCTCGGATTCGGTGCGTGCCGACGCCCTGCTGCGGGCGCACTTGCCCGCCGCGGTCGTGCCCGACCGGCCCAACGAGGTGCTGGTGCTGCGCGCGCCGGCGCTGACGGTCGACGATCCCGCCTACGCCATGGCGGCCAGCGCGATCGCGGAGCGGCTGCAAGCGCTCGGCCCCGGGGTGGTCGCGGGTGGGCGCAGCTTCTTCATCGATGGGGATGCCACGCTGGTCTCCGCGGACCGGCGCACGACGCTGGTGCCGCTGGTGGTGGTGGACCCGCGTCGAAATGCGCGCGTGCTGCGCGACGCGGTGCGCGAAGCCGCGGCCGACGGTCCGCTGGCGGCGACCCTGGTCGGCCCGGCCAGCGTCGGCCTGGCCTACCGCGAGCTGGCCGACCGGGACCTGCGCGCCGAACTGCGCATCGGCGTGCCGGCGGCGTTCGCGGTGCTGCTGCTGGTGTTCGGCAGCCTCGTCGCCGCCGCGCTGCCGCTGCTGGTGGCGGCGGTCTCGATCGCGATCGCGCTCGCGCTGGCGATGGCCTTCGCGCAGTTCGCGCCGGTGTACTTCCTGGTCGTCAACATGGTCCTGATGATGGGGCTCGCGGCGGGCATCGATTACGCCCTGTTCATGCTCGTGCGCTACCGCGAGGAGCGGCGCGCCGGCGCCACGGTGTCCGCCGCGGTCGAGCGCAGCGGCGCCAGCGCCGGGCGTGCGGTGCTGTTCTCGGGGGCGACGGTGGTGGTCGCGCTGATCGGATTGCTGGCGGTGCCCACCAACGTCTTCCGCGGCTTGGCCGCCGGCGCGATTGCCGCCGTGCTGGTGGCGGTTCTGGCCTCGCTGACGCTGCTGCCGGCGCTGCTGCGGTTGCTCGGCGATCGCGTCGACGCCCTGCGGCTGCCGCTGCCGCGCGGCATAGGTGGCGGCGGCGATTTCGGCAGCCGGGGTATCGCCGCTCGTGTCGCCCGCGCCGCGGTGCGCCGGCCCTGGCTGGCGCTGGTGGCATCGGTCAGCATGCTGGCGCTGTTGGCGGCGCCGGCGCTGCAGATGCGCATCGGCTTCGCCGGCATACAGACGCTGCCGCCGCAGCTCGAGACGCGCCAGGCCTTTGACCTCCTGCAGAAGGACTTTCGCATCGGCCTGGTGGCAGAGGCGGTGATCGTCGTCGATGCCCGGCGCGACGCCGAGGCAACGGCCGTCGACGCCGCATTGCGGCGCCTGCGCGACGCGCTGTCGGCCGATGCGGGCTTTCTTGCCGAACTGGCGAGCGAGCGGCGCGGCACCGATGGCCGGCTGCGTGTGCTCAAGGTCCCGCTGCCAGGCGAGGCCGAGGGCGAGCCCGCGCTTCAGGCGGTAACGCGGCTGCGCGCGGAGCTGGTTCCGCAGGCCTTCGGCGGCGTGCCGGCGACGGTCCTGGTCACCGGCACGAGCGCCGGCTACCTCGACTTCTTCCGTCTCACCCGGCAGTCCGCGCCGCTGGTGATTGCGCTCGTGCTCGGACTGAGTTTCGCGCTGCTGGCCTGGGCCTTCCGCTCGATCGTGGTGCCGCTGAAGGCGGCGGCGCTGAACCTGCTGTCGGTCGGCGCCGCCTACGGCGCACTGGTGCTGGTGTTCCAGCACGGTGTCGGCGCGGCCTGGCTCGGGCTGCAGCAGGTGCCGATCATCGAAGCCTGGATCCCGCTGTTCCTGTTCACCGTGCTGTACGGGCTGTCGATGGATTACCACGTGTTCCTGCTGAGCCGCGTGCGCGAGCATTACGACGTCAGCGGCGACAACAGCGGGGCCGTCGTGCACGCGATCGGCAGCACCGCCGGCGTCATCACCGGCGCGGCGCTGATCATGGTCGCGGTGTTCGCCGGCTTCGCCGCCGGCGAGCTGGTGATGTTCCAGCAGATCGGCTTCGGGTTGGCGGTGGCGGTGCTGCTCGACGCCACGCTGGTGCGGCTGGTGCTGGTGCCGGCATCGATGACGGTGCTGGGCGAGCGCAACTGGTACGCGCCGCGCTGGCTCTCGGGCGACCGGCAGCGGTCGCGCGACCGGGCAGCTTGACCGTTTGCCAGGAAGATCCGAGCCGGCATCGATGGCTACAAATGTAACCGATCGGTTACATTGCGTGGCCGCAATGTAACCGCACCCGGGGGAACGAGCAGGCTAGCGGGACGCTGCGGCGAAAGCCACGCCCAGGCGCCTTGCCAGGGTCTCGAGCCTGCGGTCCTTCGTCCAGAGCAACGTATCCGGGGTGAGCAGAACCGAGGCGAGCAAGGCGACGTCGATAGCGCCGCAGCCCGAATCCTCAAAGCGCTCTCTCTCGATCAGATCAAGGATCTCATCGCTGGTCGCGACCGCTGCCTGCGCCAGTTCCTTGATATCCCCGAGCGTGCGCTCGCGCGGCGCCGGCGGCGTTCCGCACGCCAGTTCGATCAGGATCAACGGATGGCAGAGCAGCCGGTCCGTTGCCAGCAGCGATTGCAGAAGGGGGTCGGCACGGCGAAAATGCGCAACCCAGACGGACGTATCGGCCAGCACCAGGCTCACTTGGGTCCGGCAGCCGCTGGCCGCCGACGGGGAATGCCTTTCATCCTGGGGGTTTTGCCCCCCAGGGCGGCCAGCCGCTTGCCCGCCTGTATGCGCACGAAAGCCTCGATCGCCTCGCGAAACAGGTCGCCCTTGTCCATGCCCGGATCGGCGACTTCCAGCGCCCTGCGGTAGAGCGCATCATCAATGGTGACCGTGGTTCGCATGGGAATCCTCTTGATCGTCAGATATGATGCATTTTGGCATCAAATGAGGTGCACATGAAGGGTCTCACTTCGCTGCTCGCCCTGCTGCTGCCCGCTCTGGCCTGCTCCGCCATGGCGCAGGCCGGCCCGGCATCGGCGGCGCCCCAGATCGGCCAGGTGAGCAAGGACTCGGTCTGGGTGCCCACGCCCGAGCGCATGATCCGCCGCCTGCTGCAGCTGGCGGACGTGACGCCGCGGGACCTGGTCATCGACCTCGGTTCCGGCGACGGCCGCATCCCGATCCACGCCGCGAGGCACTTCGGCGCCCGCGCCATCGGCGTGGAACTGGAGGAGAACCTGATCCGGGTCTCGGAGGACGCGGCCAAGGCGCAGGGCGTCTCGCACCTGGCGCGGTTCCTCCGGCAGGACCTGTTCGAAGCGGACCTCTCGCAGGCCACCGTGGTCGCGCTCTACATCAGCCCCGGCGTGATGACGAAGCTGAAGCCGCGGCTGCTCGCGCTGCGGCCGGGGACGCGGGTGGTGTCGCATCACTTCACGCTGCAGGACTGGGAAGCGGACGAAGTGATAAAGACCGAGGGCCGCACCGGGTACCTGTGGGTGGTGCCGGCCGATGTCCGGGGCAACTGGCTGGTGGACATTCCGGGAAACGGGATGCGCATTCGCATCGAACAGGTACACCAGGTCTTGACGATCCGGGGCGAACGGATGGGAAAGCCGGTGAATGTCGTCGGCGCGCGACTGCGGGGGACGGAAATCCGCTTCACCTCGTTCGACGCCGATGGCGGGGCGCGGCAGTTCCGCGGCGACATCGGGGCGGGGCGGATGGCCGGTGAATCGGAGGGACAGGAAGTCCGCGCGCTGCGCTGGCACGCCTCCCGGGACTGACAATGTAACCGATCGGTTACATTGAAGTCCCTGATGCGGCAGTGGATCAACGGCCGGTGCGACAGCCGACAGGGCGTCGGTCCTATGTTCACAACCGAACATAGGGGAATTAAAATGCGCCATGCGCCCGGCCAGCACCGTGTTGCCGCCGCCCCGGCAGAACCGCCTGCTCGCGATGCTTCCTGAAGCGGAGTTCGCGCGCCTGCAACCGCAGCTCGAACCCGCACCCCTGCCGCTAGGCATGGCGGTCTACGAGTCCGGCGACCAGCAGGGCTTCGTCTACTTCCCGACCACGGCCATCGTCTCCCTGCTCTACGTGATGGAGGACGGCTCCTCCGCGGAGATCGCGATCGTGGGCAACGAAGGCGTGGTCGGCGTCGCGCTGTTCATGGGCGGGGAGAGCACGCCGAGCCGCGCCGTGGTGCAGAGCGCAGGGCACGCGTACCGCATGCGCGCCCGGGTCGTGAAGCTGGAGTTCGACCGGGGCGGGGAACTGCAGCACCTGCTGCTGCGCTACACCCAGGCGCTGATCACGCAGATGGCGCAGACCGCGGTCTGCAACCGGCATCACGCCATCGAGCAGCAACTTTGCCGCTGGCTGCTGCTGAGCCTCGATCGCCTGTCGACGAACGAATTGAGCATGACCCAGGAACTCATCGCCAACATGCTGGGTGTGCGCCGCGAAGGCGTCACCGAGGCGGCCGGCATGCTGCAGGCCGCCGGCCTGATCCACTACAGCCGGGGGCGGATCACGGTGCTCGACCGGCCGGGGCTGGAAGCGCTCGCCTGCGAATGCTACGCCGTGGTCAAGCGGGAAACCGACCGGCTGCTCGCGCCGCCATCCTGAGCGAAAAAAGGCCCGGAACGGGAGTGCCGTGCCGGGCCCGGACCTTCAGGTGTCCCACGAGGGAGGAGAAGGTTGGACACCCGGGATCAGTCTGCCGGTCCGTCCGGCGGCAGTCCGTACGCTGCCGAACTTACAGCGCCATGCGTTTCGCCAGCGGCCTGACGTCGTCCATCAGCCGCTTCAGTTCCTGCTTCACCACCTCGTAGCATTCGCAGGAACGCGTCTCCAGCCCCTTGCGCTCGAGCACCGAGATGTGGCCCCGGCGGTAGCGGATCAGGCCGTCGCGCTGCAGGTTGCCGGCGGCCTCGGTGATGCCTTCGCGGCGCACGCCCAGCATGCTGGCGATGAGTTCCTGGGTCATCACCAGCTGCCCGGACGGAATGCGGTCGTGGGTGAGCAGCAGCCAGCGGCACAACTGCTGCTCCACGGAGTGGTGGCGGTTGCAGGCGGCGGTCTGGATCATCTGCGTGATCAGGGCCTGGGTATAGCGCAGCAGCAGGTGCTGCATCGCGCCGGCGCGGCCGAATTCCTGCTTGAGCGCGCGCCCGGGGAGGCGGTAGCCCAGGCCCGCGGTCTGCACCACGGCGGAGCTGGTCGTGGTGTTGCCGCCCATGAACAGCGACACTCCGATCACCCCTTCGTTGCCCACGCCCGCGGTCTCGGCCGAGGCGCCGGATTCCATCACGTAGTGCAGCGACACGATCGCGGTGGTGGGGAAAATGGCGTGCTGCATCTGGCTGCCGGGTTCGTAGAGGATGTCGCCGAGCTTCAATTCCACCGACTCCAGGTGCGGCGCCAGGCGGCCGAGTTCCTCCGCCGGCAGGACCGCGAGGAGGTGGTTGTGCGACGGGTCATTGCCCGCGTGCGAGACAGGAAGGGCGCCCATGCTAGCGGCCGTCCGCCAGTTCGACGCCGACCCCGCGATAGCCGATGTAGCGGCAGGACTGGTTGAACATCGGCTCGCCGCTCACCAGGAACCGCTGCCGCCTGCCGTTGGGGTGGACCCGGCTGAGGACGAAATCGAGGAACGGCTGGCGTGCCTCGATCGAGGATTGCAACTGCCGGCGTTCGGCGTCGTTCCAGCCTTCGGTCTGCGTTGCCGTCGCGTCCGGCGCCAGCGTCGGCACGCGTATTCCCAGCATGTCCAGCACCGGCCCGGACACCTTGGTGAAGGCTCCGTGCTCGTCCTGCTCCCAGTACCAGTCCGAGGCGAGCTCGGTCAGGCTGCGAAAGCGCGCCTCGCTTTCGCGCAGCTCCGCCGTCCGTTCCTGGACCTTCCGCTCCAGTTCCTGGTTGAAGGCCTGCAGCTTGCGGTACAGCAGCCGCACCTCGAGCGTGTTGCGGATGCGCGTGCGGACTTCCACCACGTCGAAGGGCTTGCTGATGAAGTCCCTCGCCCCGGCCTGCAGCGCGCGCAGCTTGTGGCCGGGCTGGGCGGTGATCACCACCACCGGCAGGTAGGCGTCCTCGTCGCTGGTCTTCAGCGCCTCCATCACCTGGAAGCCGTCCATGACGGGCATCTGCAGGTCGAGCAGGATCAGGTCGTAGGCGTGCAGGCGATGCAGCGCGCAGACCTGCTGCGGGTCCATGGTGGAGGTGACGCCGGTGTAGCCGGCCTCGCGCAGCAACTGCTCGAGCAGGAGGATGTTGGACTCCTGGTCATCCACCAGGAGGATGCGCGCGGCGAGAATCTCGGCTTCGGTGATCATGACGGGGCTCCTGTCTGGATCGGGCGCGGCGTGGACGCCGCTCTGGCCAGCGCGGCATCCAGCGCGTCCATGAACTCGTTCACCTTGATCGGCTTGGTGAGGTAGTTGAAGAAGCCGGCTTCCAGCCCCTTCTCGACGTCGCGCGGCACCGCGTTGGCGCTCAGGGCCACGATCGGGATGTGCGCCGTGGCCGGGTCGGCGCGCAGGATCGCCATGGCCTCGATGCCGCTGATGCCGGGCAGGTTGATGTCCATCAGGATGATCTCGGGCTGGTAGGCCTTCGCGAACTCGATGGCGAGGTTGCCGTCGGCCGCGCTCAGCAGCCTCAGGTCGGGGCGGCGCGCGATGAGCTGCTCGACCAGCTCGAGGTTGGCCGGGTTGTCCTCGACATAGAGCACGGTGCGCGGCGGCAGCCCGGTCGGCGGGGAAAGGCGGTGGACGGGTTCGCGATCCTGCGTGCGTACCGCGTACTGCGGCGCGGCGGTCAGGCCAAGCTCGATCCAGAATACGCTGCCGGTCCCGAGTTCGCTCTCCGCGCCGATCGTCCCCGCCATCAGGCCGACCAGGCGCTTGGTCACCACCAGGCCGATGCCGGTGCCTTCCTCGATGGAGGCCTCTCGACCCAGCCGGTTGAAAGGCTGGAACAGTTGCGCGAGCTGCGGCGCGCTCAGGCCGGCGCCGGTGTCCCGAACGCTGATGCGAACCGACCTGGTTGCGATTTCCTCGGTGGCGATGGATACCGAGCCGCCCGCGCGGTTGTACTTGATGGCATTGAACAGCAGGTTGATCAGCACCTGCTTCAACCGGGTGCGGTCCGCCTGCACGAAGCACGGCTGGTCGAATTCGGGGAAGCTCATGCCGATGCCGCGCTTCTGCGCCTGGGGCTCGATCATGGCGCGGCACTCCTGAATCACCTCCACCAGCGACACCGGCTCCCGCGACAGCGTGACGGTGCCCGACTCGATCAGGGCCAGGTCGAGGATCTCGTTGATCAGTTCCAGCAGGTACCAGCCCGCCTTCAGGATCTGGTCCAGGTTGCGCTTCTGCGCCGGCGTCGGCAGCGGGTTGCCCGTGCTCATGAGCTGGGCGAAGCCGAGGATCGCGTTGAGCGGCGTGCGCAACTCGTGGCTCATGCCGGAGATGAACTCCGTCTTCGCCCGGCTGGCCTTGTCCGCGACCTCCATCGCCTCGTTGAGCGCCGCCTCGACGCGCTTGCGCGCGGAGTTGTCGGTGCCGATCAGCAGGTAGCCGATCAACGCTCCGCCGGAGGACCGCAGCGCGGTGATGGACACCAGGGCGGGCAGGCGGCTGCCGTCCTTGCGGACATAGGTCAGCTCGTAGATGTCCTCGATGTCGCGCGATGCCTTGTAGACAAGCGTCTCGAAGCCGGCGGCGATCGGCGTGCCGAACTCCTTGCTCAACGCGACCGAGCGCGCCAGCACCTCCGTCGGGTCGTGCAGGTCGCTCGGCCGGATGCGGTCGATGACTTCCTCGGCGGTGTAGCCGAGCATGCGCTCGGCGCCGACGTTGAAGACCTGGATGATGCCCTGCTCGTCGGTGGCGACGATGGAGAAGTTGCGGCTGGTGAGGATCGCCTGCTCCAGCGCGCCCGCCTTGAGGAGCAGCTCGCGGTGGCGGGGGTCGAACACGGGAACCGGACCGGTAACAGTGCCTGGCATGGCGGTCGCCACCTTTCGGAGTGGGTTGGACGGCAAGCCTCTCCTGAGGCGGCGGGTATGCTGACGGTGTCGGGCAACCGGGTCTGTGCGCCAGCGCACATAGCCTGGCCTCAGGGCGGGCCTCCCCCGGGGAGGATGTCCACGCGTTCAATGATTCCTGCGTCGCTGTGCACGACATGCAGTCGCTTCGCGCCGCGCCACGCCGCCACGGCCGCCAGGCCTTGCCCGAAGTGGCGAGCGACCAGCTCCGGATCCGGCGTGGCGTTGGCCTTGCGACGTTCATGCGGCCCGTAGCGCAGGATGTTGTAGCCCGCCCATCCGACCAGGCTTCCGCCCAGCAGCACGATGATGAGGGTGTATGCCCCGATCAGGCGCAACACCTCCTCATAGCCTTCCAGCGTGACCATGTACCGGAAGGCGAGTTCCAGCCCCGCAGCCCACGCCAGCAGCGCGAGCAGGGGCAGCCAGAGGTAGAGCCAGAACAGCCAGAAGCCGAAGGTCAACAGCGCCGTGACCGTCCGGTGCGCCGGCAACTGCAGGTCGGCGCGGTCGATGATCGGCGGCTTCATGCCTGGATGCCCCGGTCCGGGCTGACCCAGCGCGCCCGCTTCTTGATGCGCCGGAACAGCGCGCGCGGCACCGCCACCACCGTCGCCGCCATGCTGAGCATCCAGTACGCGAGCGGGTACCAGATCATCCAGAAGAAGTGGCGCAGCGGCGTGGCGTCGTAGCGCGAGTCGAGCGCGAGGCTGACGCCGACCTGCAGCAGGCAGGTGGTGCCGAGCATGATCCCCGCCCAGCCCGAGAGCAGCGTCGGCACCTGGAACTCCGGGGGCAGCTCGACGACCAGGCCGGCCAGCCACAGCAGCGCCACCGCGAGCATGGCATAGGACCAGGCCACGCTCAGCAGGTACTCGGCCAGTACCGGCCACATGCGCCGCGACTTCCAGACGAAGATGTGCGCGAAGCGAAAGTGCTTCAGCACCACCTGCACCCCGCCCATGGCCCAGCGCACCCGCTGCTGCCACAACCCGCCCAGGGTCTCCGGGGTGAGGATCCAGCACAGCGCCTGCGGCTCGAAGCGCACGTCCCAGTGCCGCAGCTGCAGTTTCCAGCTGATGTCGATGTCCTCGGTCAGGATCTCGGGACTCCAGTAGCCGACGTCGTGCAGCGCGGCCTTGCGGAAGCACACCACGACCCCGGAGACGGTGAATACCCGGCCGTAGGTGCGCTGCGCGCGCTTGATGAGGCCGATGATCGAGGAGTACTCGCCCAGCTGCAGCCGGCCGAGCAGCGTGGTGCGGTTGCGCACGCGAGGATTGCCGGTGACGGCCGCGACGCGGGGACTCGCGAGCAGGTGGCCCATCATCCAGGCGATGGCGTCCGGGTCGAGCAGGGCATCGGCGTCGATGCAGGCGAGGTACTCCGCGGAGGTCATCAGCGCCGCGGTGTTCAGCGCCACCGCCTTGCCCTGGTTGCGCGCCAGGTGGATGACGCGCACCCGGGCATGGCGCGATGCCAGCGACTCGAGCACCTGCCGCGTGTCGTCGCCGCTGCCGTCGTCCACCAGCACCACCTCGAAGTTCGGGTAGCGGCTGGTCAGCAGGCAGGCCACCGTCTCGTTGATCTGCGGCCCTTCGTTGTGGCAGGGCACGACGACGCAGACCAGCGGATACGCCCCGAGCAGCGGCGGACCGCCCGGCGCGCCGGCGCGCGGGCGCTCGAAGCGCCAGTAATAGAACACCGCGCCCGCGATCCACAGGTACGCCATGAACAGGGGGTAGTAGTAGGAAAACGCGGTCAGGGCATCGAGCATCGCGGGCTCAGCGCGGCTGGTATCGAAGCGACATGGCGGGAGCGATACGCGGCAGCGCGGGCCGGTCGCGCAGGTAGTCGTCGCCGCGGTAGCCGAAGTTCAGCGCGCCGCCCAGCTGGAGCATGCCCATGCGCTGCGCGATCGGTTCCTCGCCGTCGCCGCGCAGCAGGTACACGACCCGGGCATCGGAGCGGCCGGCAGACGGATCGACCGCGTCGGGCATCAGGATGAAGTCGGCGCCGGCATGCCCTGGCGGCTGCCGCGTCGCTTCCCGTGCGATCTTCAGCGCGCGCCAGGGACGCGCCGCCGCCGCGAGGGCATCGGTGTCGCGCTCGAAATCGCCGCCACCGGCTGCGCCCGTGCGCTCCCTGAGGAAGACCAGGCCATCGATGGGCACATGCCGCGCGAGGTCGCCGTAGACCTCGGCGACCTGCGCCGGCGCGAGGCGCAAGCCGGCCACCGGCAGCACGGCGAATACCTTGACGTCGGTGCGCGTGGCCAGCTGCCAGGCAACGCGGTTGAGCAGGTCCGCCCGCATCGGCAGGTGCCGGTTCGGGAACCAGGCGGCATCCGCGAGGCCATCGCCGTCGGCGTCCGATGCCGCTTCCAGGAACACATGCGTGGGCCGCAGCGTGTCGATGCGCTCGAGCAGGACCGACAACTTCGCTTCCTGCCGGAGCGGTTCGGAATCGTGGAGGGCGTCCAGCGCCAGTTGCACCACGCGAACGGGCTCGCGATGGATCGGGCCGCGCGTCTCCAGCGAAAAGTCGACCAGCGCGGGGTTGTGCTGGAGCAGCACGCGCCGGATCGCGGTGAGCGGCACCTGCGGGGTGTTGGTGCCCGCCTCCAGGGTGAGCGCCACCGTCATGCCGAGTTCGGCCGCGATGCGCACCAGCTCGCCGTTGTAGCTGCCGTAGGGCCAGACGATCGCCCGCGGCCGGCGGCCGGTCTCGGTCTCGATCCGGCTGGAGTTGCGCGCGAGGTCCGCGCTCACGCGCTCGCGCCAGGCGCCGTCGTCCTCGTAGCGCCCGCTCGCCGGGTCATGGATCCGGGTGGTCGCCGCCGGCTGCTCGTTGCCCTGCGGATTGGCCGGGACGCCGCGGTGCAGGTCGTAGGTATGCGAGGCGATCTCGACCAGGCCGGAGCCGGCCATCTCGCGCAGCTGCGCCCAGCTGGGGAACGTCGCGTTGCGGACGTTGGCTTTCTCGCCGTAGGTGATCCGCGCGGTGTTCGGTTCGTCGATCCATTTCCCGACCACCCCGAGCAGCGCCGGGAAGCGGAATTCGCGCAGCAGCGGGTAGACGCGGGTGTAGAACGATTCATAGGCGTCGTCGAAGCTCAGCAGCACGGCCTTGTCGGGCAGCGGCTTGCCCCCGGCGCGGGACTGGACGATGGCCTCCAGGCTGACCGGGACATAGCCGTTGGCCTGCAGCCAGGCGAACTGCGCGACGAGGGCCGAGGCGTCCGTGGCGAAGGCATCCGGGTAGTCGCGCACGTCGTCTCTCACCTCGTGGTAGCAGATCACCCGGAACGAGCCTTGCGCGCCCGCCATGGGCGCGGCGCAGGCGAGCAACAGCGCCATCAGCGCAAGTCCTGCATGGGGTCGCATGGTCAGAACCTCCAGTTCAGCGAGACCTGGGCGTAGTCGCGCGCGGAGCGCACGCCGTCGTAGGGCTGCACGTGGCGGCCGATGCCGTAGCGCACCCTCAGCTGGTCGTTTGCCGCCCATTCCTGCTCATAGCGCAATCCGCGCACCGGACCCGACCCGAAGCCCTGCTGCGCATAGCTGCCGATGGAGACGACGAGCCGGTGCTTGAACGAGCGGGTGTAGCGCCGCCAGTGCAGCCATTCGTTGGCGAACTCCAGCGTGGGCGACAGGTCGCGCGACGGATTGAAGTAAGGCGCGCCGGCAAGCGAGTTGCGCGAGGCGTACAGCGCGGCGGTGATCTCCAGCTTGTACACCGGGCCGACGATGACGCGCTCGGTCCAGCGGGCCTCGACGATGTCGCGCCGGTTGCCGTCGCTGAACGGCATGTGGGCGAAGGACAGGGCCAGGGTGCGCGATTCATGGGCGCGCCACTCGATCTGCGCGAAGGCGCGCCACGCATCCACGCCGGCGCGCCGGGCCTGCAACGGCGTCTCGTTCGCTGCGCTGTCCAGCGCCGCCCGGAAGGTCCAGTGGTCATCCGGCGTGAACGCGAACGCCGCGGCGGCGCTGGTGTCGCTCTGGTCCAGCTCGTGGGCCAGCTCGCCGCTGGCGCTGAAGCGCGTCGAGCGGTACTCCAGGCCGACGCCGACCCGGTCCCGCCGCCCGGTGCCGTCGAAGAAGCGGGCCCGCGCGGTGTGCGCATGGAGGAACAGGCGGTAGTCCATGGCCAGCGGCTCTGAGTACAGCTTCGCGTCGATGACATGGTCCCGGGTGCCGCTCGGCCCGCCGCTGGAGCGGCCGAAATCGCCCTCGACGATCAGTTCCCGCATGCGGTGGACTTCGGCCAGGCGGGCGGCGCGCCTGACGCGGCCCTGCTCGAAGTAGGCCGACTGCGCCGTCGCGAGCGCCGACTGCGCCTGGCGCCAGTCGCGCATCTCCAGCAGGGCGCCCGCGCGCTCGCCCAAGGCACCGCTGTTGTCCGGATCCACGGCGAGGATCCAGCGCAGTTCGGTCTCCGCGGCGCGCGGCCAGCCACGCGCGCGCATGGTGCTGGCATGGTCGGTGCGCACGTTGGCATTGAACGGCATCCGGCTGGCGAGGACCCGCAGCCGCGCCTCGGCCTCGCCGACGCGGTTGGCCTGCAGGGGCGCCATCGCGCGCACCGAGAGCACCCCGGGGTAGCGCGGATTCCCGTGCGTGGTTTCCGGGCTCCAGGCCCCGATCCACTTCGGCGTGATCGAGACGGCATGCCTGGCTTGCGCCAGCGCCGCGTCGTGCTCTTCGCTCTCCGCCAGCGCATAGAAGAGGCCGAGGCGGGCGTCCAGGTTCTCCGGCTCCGCATCGAGCACGCGCCGGTAGAGGTCGCGCGCCGCCTCCGGCTGCTCCAGGGTCAGGTGCGCGGAGGCCGCCGCGGAGAGCGCATAGGGCGGCACCGGGTCCGGCCGCGCGGCCAGCGCGCGATGCAGGTCGACTGCCTCGCGCATGCGGAAGCGATCGCGCAGGGCGACCAGCCGGTCGAACGCGAGTTGCCGCTCGACCCGGGACAGGGTCGCCGCCGGATCGAGCGCGCGCAGGCCAACGGCATCGCTCTCTGCAAGCGCGCGGTCCAGAGCGGCGAAGCGTTCCGGGCCCCTGCCGGTATCCGCTGCGATGGTGCCCCAGCGGATGCGATGCGCGGTCCGGTCGGCGGCCATCGCTTCGCGCTCCTGCGCCGAAAGCAGACCGGGCGACCGGTCAGCCAGTTCCAGCGCGAGCTGTGGCGCGCCGAGCCTCGCCAGCGCGAGGACCCGGCCCCGCTGCGCGTCGCGGTTCCCCGGCTCGCGCTCGAGCACGGCCTGCCAGCGGGCGAGGTCTTCGAACGCCTCGCCGACCCCTGCCGCGCCGGCGCCAAGCGCGACCACGGCCAGCAGAGCCAGCAGGAGGCGCCCGAGGAGCGGAACCACGCTCACGCTAGGGAAACGGAAAGTGCAGCGACTCGCTGGGCGCGCGTGATCCCTCGAAAAGGCGTTCGGCCTCGCGCCAGTCCACCACGTTCCACCAGTCCTTCAGGTAGTCGGCGCGGCGGTTCTGGTGCTTGAGGTAGTACGCATGCTCCCAGAGGTCGGCCACCAGGACCGGGTAGTAGCCCTGCGTCAGGGGATTGCCGTGCCCCGAGCTCACCAGCACCTCGAGCCGGCCCGCGTCCTGGCGGGCGCGCGCGAGCCACACCCAGGCCGAGCCGAAGGCCTTCAGGGCCACGGCCTCGAGCTGCTTGCGCAGTCCGCCCAGGCTGCCGAAGTCGCGCTCGATGGCCTCGGCCAGGGGACCCTCGGGCCGGGTCCTCGCGCCCGGCGCCATCGCCTTCCACAGCAGGCTGTGGTTCAGGTGGCCCCCGGCGTTGTTGCGCACGCTGGTGCGGATGTCGTCGGGCAGCTTGTTCGCGTTGAGCACCAGCCAGGTCGCGGTTCGCTCCTGGAGCTCCGGATGGCCTTCCAGTGCCGCGTTCAGGTTGTCGACATAGGAGGCGTGGTGCTTGCCGTGGTGGATTTCCAGGGTGCGCGCATCGACATGCGGCTCCAGCGCATCGAGCGCGTACGGCAGCTCGGGAAGCTGGTGGAGGGACGCTGCAACCCGGACCGCTTCCTTCGCTACGGCCTGGGCCGGCTCAGACACGCCCGGTCACCAGCATCACGACCACGATCACCAGCAGCAGTCCCACCACGCCGCTGGGCGCGTAGCCCCAGCTCCGGCTGTGCGGCCAGGAGGGGATGGCCCCAACCAGGACCAGGATCAGGACGATCAGCAGAATCATTCCAAGGCTCATGGTGCCGCTCCAGTGTGCGAAGGCACCCATCTTCGCGGCGGCATTCGGGCTCATCTGTACGCTGTCGAACGCAGCGCGCCTGTGTGCGAGACCGCACGGAAGGCCCGCAGCGACTGGCGTACATGTGTAGCGATGAAAACCATCTTCATCGTCGGCATCGCGCTGGTGATCCTGGGCGGGGCAGTCCTCGGCTACGACCACTACACCTACACCACCACGGAGAACGTGCTCCAGATCGGCCCGCTCAAGGCCAATGTCGAGCAGACGCACACCGTGCAGCTGCCGCCGATTCTCGGCTGGCTGCTGATCGCCGCCGGCGCGGGCGCGATCGTCTTCGGACTCTGGAGCCGCAAATGAACATCACCCTGGCCCTCGCCCCGCTCGTTTCCCTGCTGGCCGGGATCCTGATCCTGGTGATGCCCCGGCTGCTCAACTACATCGTCGCCATCTACCTGATCGCCATCGGGCTGATCGGGCTGTTCGGCGCCGGCAACTTCCGCTTCTGACATGGCCAAGGGCCAATTGCGCAGCAATCGCGAGAAGAAGAAGCCCAAGCAGCCGGCGAAGCCGGTCGCGCCCGTCAATCCGTTCAACCGCCAGCCGCCGAAGAAGGCGGGCTGAAGCGCACCTCGACCTGGTGATCCCGGCGATCGTCCAGCAGCGCGATCCAGGGCCCGGTCTGGGGTTCGCCATCCAGGCTCACGCCGACGCCTGAGCCGTTGCCGGCGGCCTGCCGGAACGTGATGTCGTACCAGGTCTCCAGGTAGCGATACCGGATCCGGTATTGCGGCCAGCTCGGCGGGACGCAGGGTGCGAACTGCAGCCTCGCGCCCGAGCGGCTCAGGCCCAGCAGCGACTCGAGCACCAGCCGGTACAGCCAGGCGGCGGACCCGGTGTACCAGGTCCAGCCGCCGCGCCCGGTGTGCGGCGCCACCGCATAGACGTCGGCCGCGACCACGTAGGGTTCCACCTTGTAGATGGCAGCCGACTCCGGCGACTGGCTGTGGCGCAGGGGATTGATCATGTCGAGCAGTTCCCAGGCGCGCGCCGGATCGCCCAGCGCGGCAAACGCCATCGAGGCCCAGATCGCCGCATGGGTGTACTGGCCGCCGTTCTCGCGCACCCCCGGCGCGTAGCCGCGGATGTATCCCGGATTGACCTCGGCGCTGTCGAACGGCGGATCCAGCAGCTGGATCAGGGCGTGCTCGCGGCGCACCAGGCGCCGATCCAGCGAGTCCATCGCCTGGCGCGTCCGCGCCGGCGCTCCGGCGCCGGAGAGCACCGACCAGCTCTGGGCAATGGAGTCGATCTGGCATTCGGCGTTGGCGGCCGAGCCCAGCGGCGTGCCGTCGTCGAAGTAGGCGCGGCGATACCAGCCGCCGTCCCAGCCGTGCCGGTCCAGGTTCTCCCGCAGCCGCGCGCTCTCGGCGACGCACCGCGCGGCGAAGGGCTCGTCGCCTTCGAGCCGCGCGAGCGCCGCGAACTGCACCAGCACGTGGTGCAGGAAGAAGCCGAGCCAGACGCTCTCGCCCCTGCCGCCGGCGCCGACCAGGTTCATGCCGTCGTTCCAGTCGCCCGAGCCCATCAGCGGCAGGCCGCGCTCGCCCAGCCGCAGACCCATGAGGATCGCGCGGACGCAATGCTGGTACAGGCTTGCGCTCTCCTGCGAGCGCGTGGGCAGGTCGTAGTAGGAATCCTCCCCTGGTCCCGGCGCCCGTCCCTCCAGGAATCCGGCTTGTTCCTTCAGGACCGCGGCGTCCCCGGTCGCCTGAACATAGCGGCACACCGCCAGCGGCAGCCATAGGTAGTCGTCGGTGCAATGGGTGCGGACCCCGCGTCCGGAGTACGGATGCCACCAGTGCTGCACGTCGCCCTCGCCGAACTGGCGCGACGCGCAAAGCAAGAGGTGCTCGCGCGCCAGGTGCGGCGCGGCGTGCACCAGGGCCATGGTGTCCTGCAGCTGGTCGCGGAAGCCGAATGCGCCGCCAGACTGGTAGTGCCCGCTGCGGCCCCACATCCGGCAGGCGAGCGTCTGGTACAGCAGCCAGCCGTTGCACAGCACGTCCAGCGACCGGTCGGGGGTTTCGACCTGCACCGCGCCGAGGGTGCGTTCCCAGAAGTCGCGCACGGCCGCCAGGGAGGCCCGCGCGGTGCCGGAGCGGCGCAGCCGCTGCACCAGGCGGCTCGCGTTGTCCGCGCCGCGGCTCGCACCAAGGCGGAAAATGATCTCCCGCGTCGCGCCATCGGCGAGGTCGAACGGGACCTGGATCGCGGCGCAGGGATCCAGCGCCGCGCCCACCCGGCCGGACAGGCGCGCCCGCCCCAGCGCGGCCGGGTTGCGCAGGCTGCCGTTGCGCCCGATGAACTCGGCCCGGTCGCCGCTCAGCGTGCGCTCCACCTCGTCGACATCGAAGAACGCGAACTGCCCCGCGAATTCGGGGTTGTAGGCGTTGTGGGCGAGCAGCCCGCCGCTGCCCGGGTCGATCGAGGTCACCACGTGCAGGCCCGACCTGGCGCGCAGGTTGCCCAGGACCCACTCGACGTACCCGGTCGCCGACAGGCGGCGCGCGCGTCCCGAACCGTTGCTCACCTTGAGCACCGCGTACTTCACCGGCAGTTCCAGGTCCACGTGCACGGTGAGTTCGGTGGCGATGCCGCCTTCGTCATGCTCGAAGACGCTGTAGCCCAAGCCGTGCCGCGCGACATAGTCCCCGGTTCCGGGACAGGGCAGGGCGGTGGGCGACCAGAAGCGCCCGGATTCCTCGTCGCGCAGGTAGAACGCCTCGCCGCTGTCGTCGCTGACCGCGTCGTTGCTCCACGGCGTGAGGCGGAACTCGTGGGCGTTCCCGTTCCAGGTGTAGGCCGAGCCGCTCTCGGAGAGCACGCAGCCGAACTGGGGATTGGCGAGCACATTGGCCCACGGTGCGGGCGTGGGGCGACGCGGCGCGACCGTGATGGCGTACTCGCGCCCGTCGGCGCTGAATCCGCCCAGGCCATTGCCGAGGATCCGCTCCCTGGGCGGCGCCGGCGGCGCCAGCGGCGGCGCCGCGACGCGGGTGCGGTCCGTCGCAAGCGGGGCGATCGACGGCTCCCGCGTCGGCCGGTGCTTGACCTGCGCGGCCAGGGTTCCCTTGGCGTCGGTCAGCACGACGCGCGCGACCGCCTGGAGCAGGGCGCGATCCTCGTTCGGGATCTGCTCCGCGGAGCGCACGAAGATGCCTCCGGGCCGGTCGATGGCGGCGGACTCCTGGCTGGCGGCGATCAGGCCCAGGATCTGGTCGTGCAGCAACTGGCGGTAGCCGCTGCGCTCCTCGTTCCAGATCACCAGGTCCACGGCCAGCCCTTTCAGGCGCCAGTAGGCATGCGCCTGGACCAGCTGGCGCGCCAGCTCGATGTTCGCCGGGTCCTGGATCTGCAGCAGCACGATGGGCAGGTCGCCTGAAATGGCGTAGCCCCACAGGCCGGACTGGCCGCGCCGGTTGCGCGCGATCACGGCCGGATCGGCGCGCAGCGCGGGGTCGGCGTGGATGACGGCGCCGGCGAGGCGCCCGTAGAGCTGCGCCTCGGCCTCGGTGACGTTGATCTGGCGCAGCGCGACCTGGCTGTGGGTCCACGCCATCTCGAAGGCGCGGTCGGCCAGGCGCCGGTCCTGGTATTTCTCCGCCAGGTGGAGGCAGGCGGCCCGGTCCTCGCCGATGCCGGTGACCAGGTCGACGGTGGCCGTCTGTTCGGGTTCGAGCGTGATCCGCCTGCGGATGGCGACGATCGGGTCGAGCACCGAGCCCCGGCTGCCGGAGAGCGCGCCGCCGTCGCGCACCGCCCTGGGATCGGCGGTGCTGCCTCCCCTGCCGAGGAAGCGCGCGCGGTCGGTCTCGCAGGTCGCTTCGCCGGCAACCGCCCCATGCACCGCCATCAGGTGCAGCATCCAGGGCGTGGACTCCTCGCGCGACCTCGGCCGGCGGGCGCACAGGATGGCCTGCGGCGAAGGCACGATCTCGGTCTGCACGAACAGGTTGCTGAAGGCAGGGTGCAGCGCGTCCGCGGCGGCGGATCCCAGGACCACCTCGGCATAGCTCGTGACCTCCACGGTCCGGCGTTCCCCGGAACGGTTGGTGATGCGCATGCGGCGCAGTTCGATGTCGTCCTCCGGGGAAACGACGATCTCGGTGTGGGTGTCGAAGTCCGCGTCGCGGCGGCGGAATTCGACCCGCTGCTCGGTGAACACCGCCTCGAAGTTCTCGGCCGCGGCGAGCACCGGCTGGTGCGCCGAGGACCAGGTCCGGCCGCTGTCCGGATCGCGCAGGTAGCAGAACGTGCCCCAGGGATCGCGGGTGGTGTCCTCGCGCCAGCGCGTGACCGCGAGATCCTTCCAGCGGCTGTAGCCGCCGCCGGCATTGGTGACCATGACATGGTAGCGCCCGTTGGACAGCAGTTGCACGCCCGGCACCCGGGTATCCGGGGTGCCGAACACGCGCATCGGCAGGTCAAGCGGGCCTTCCGGCTCGTGCGCGTCCACCAGCTGGGGATTGCTCGCCTCCGGCAATCCCGCCCTGGGGACGCGTTCCTGCAGCAGCAGCAGCGTCGCCTGGAACAGCGGGTCGGAGGCGAAGCGCCGCTGCATCGGCCGCTCGAGCAGCAGGTGCGCGAGTGCCAACAGGCTCATCGCCTGGTGGTGCGCCATGAACGAGCGCACCACGCTGCGGGTTTCGGTGCGACGCAGGCGCGACGCCGTATAGTCGACGGCCTCGTGGAAGCCATGCCGGCCGAGAATGCCTTCGCCCGCGAGTCGCTGCAGGTTGGCGCAGGCCGCGGCGGGCTCGACCAGCAATGCAAGCGCGGATGCGTACGGCGCGATCACGAGGTCCACGCTCAGCCCGCGCTTGAGGCCCAGGCCGGGCACCCCGAAGGCGCGGTACTGGTAGTTCAACGCCGAGTCGGTCGCGTTGTAGCCCGACTCCGACATGCCCCAGGGCACGCCGGCGCCGTCGCCGTAGTCGATCTGCCGCCGCACGGCCGCGCGGCAACTCGCCTCGAGCAGGCTGCCGTCGTACGACGGCATCACGAGCACCGGCATCAGGTACTCGAACATCGAGCCGCTCCAGGAGAGCAGCGTCGGGCCGCTGCCCGCGTTGACCAGCAGGCGCCCGAGGGCGAACCAGCTTTGCTGCGGCAGCCGCCCCTGCGCGATGGCGACGAATACCGCGAGCCGCGCTTCCGACGCCAGCAGGTCGTAGGATCCGGTGTCGCGCCGGCGCTCGGTGACGTTGTAGCCGATCGCCAGCAGGTGCCGCACGTCGTCGTACAGGAAGTCGAACTCCGGCTGCGCCAGTTCGCCCGCCTGGGCGCACAGCCGCGCGATCTCGGCCATGCGCGCCCGCGCCCGGGCGGCGGCGCGCGCAATGGACGGCGTCGATGCATCGGCCGGCAGCGCCGCCAGTTCCCTCAGCGAAGGGAATGTGGCCCGCGCTCCGGCATCGAGCCAGGACAGGTCCTCGACCAGGTCCCGGCACTGGCGGTCGAGCGCCCGTGCCCAGGTGTCGGCCTGCGCATCCGAGGCGGGATCGCGGCCCTCGGCGATGGCGGCGGCCGCCGACGCAAGTCGCGCCAGGAGCGCGCGCGTCGCCGCCGGCCCGTGCGGCGGG
>JALHLN010000026.1 GCA_022844545.1 Burkholderiales bacterium
CGAAGGCGCAACCCTGCGCCAAATACTCCAGGCTGCGCCTCAGCGTCACCGCCTCGCGGCGGAAAACCGTACTTGTTGCCGTCGTTCAATTCGTTCAAAGCCCCCGTTTCACGCGAGTCACGCTCGCAAAACCGCCCGCATCTCGTCGGTCACCGAATCGATCAACCTCCGAGCGATCGAGATTCTGCTCGGAAGTTTCGGTAAATGCAAGACTTTGAACCAGTTTGCGGCCTCGATCTCCCCTGCCTGCGGGCGGATCTCGCCGCCCGCCCAGTCGCAGACGAAGGCGATCATGAGCGAGTTCGGAAACGGCCAGGGCTGGCTGGCGAAGTAGCGGATGCCGGAGACGCGGACGCCGACCTCCTCCTCGACCTCGCGCGCCACGCACTGCTCCAGCGTCTCGCCGGCCTCGACGAAGCCGGCGAGGGCGCTGTACATCCCCGGCGGGAAGTGCGGGCTGCGCGCCAGCAGCACCTCGTCGTCCCGCCGGATCAACGCCATCACGGCGGGCGCGATCCTCGGGTAGGCGGCGAGCCGGCACGCCGGGCAGACGCGCGAACGCTCCTCGGACTTCGCCTCGGTGGCGGCGCCGCAGCGGCCGCAGAAGCGGTGGTTGCGGTCCCAGTCCACCAGCTGGACTGCGCGGCCGGCCAGCGCAAAATGCGCATCCTCCAGCACCGAGAACAGGGCGCGCAGGCTCTCGAAGCCCATGCCTGGCGGGGGCGCCGGCGCCTCCGCGGGGGCTTCTGCGGCCCAGCAGTCGATCCCGGCCAGGCGCCCTAGGTATAGTGTCCGGGCCGGTTCGAACCACAACCAATTGTTGCTTTTCAGCAACGGCACCTTGGCCCAGGAAGCCCGGAACGGCACCCGGAGGTCGTCCGAGGGCCGCGGGCTGGGCGGCCCAAGTTCCACCAGCAGGCGGTCGCCGCGGAACACGAACCAGTGGGCTTCCGCGCCGGGGGCCGGCGCGGCCACGCCGGCTGCAAAGCCGGCCGGGCTGGTAAAGGGCATTTCGCGCATCGCCGGATTATAGATTCCGGCGCGCTCAGCCAAGCACCTGCTCGATCGCCTTCGCGCCGCGCTCGATGAGAAAGCCCTTGAATGCCTCGGCAACCGGCGACAGGCGCTTGCGCTCGCGATGGATCACGTACCAGTGGCGCATCACCGGCGTGCCGGCGACGTCGAGCACGGCAAGGCGCCTGGTGGCGAGCTCCAGCCCGACCGTGTGCTGCGACAGGAAGCTCACGCCCATGCCCGCCATCACCGCCTGCTTGATGGTTTCGTTCGAACTCATCTCGATCGTTTCGCGCGGGCTGAAGCGGCGCTCCCGGAAAACGCGCTCCATGGCGCTGCGCGTTCCCGAGCCCGGTTCGCGGATGAGAAAAGTCTCGCCGGCGAGGCGCGCCAGCGGCAGGTGCTTCCTGCGCGCGAGCACATGCCCGGGGGCTGCGATGATGGCGATCGGGTGGCGCGCGAACGGCACCGCGACCGTGTCCAGGCCGCGGGGCGGCGTACCCATGATCGCGAGGTCCACGGTATTCCCGGCCAGGTCGCGCACGACCAGCTCGCGGTTGCTCACCGAGAGGCGCACGCGCACGCCCGGGTGCATGCGCCGGAACTCGGCCAGGAGCATCGGCACGTAGTACTTGGCCGTGCTCACGGCGCAGATCGAGATCTCGCCGCCCCCAACGCCGGCCATCGCCGCCAGCGCCTCTTCCGCCTCGCGCAGGCGCAGCGTCAGGGACCGGGCGCATGCCACGACCTCGCGGCCAGCGGGGGTGATGTCCAGGCGCCGGCCCATCGGCTCGTACAGCGGCAGCCCGACCTCGGCTTCCAGCTGCTGCACCTGCATCGAGACCGCAGGCTGGGTGAGGTGCAGCTCGGCGGCGGCGCGCGAAAAGGACTGCAGGCGGGCCACCGCCTCGAACACCTGCAGCCTGCGCAAACTGGCGTGACGGAGCGGCATTTAAGGGAATCTTATATCAACAATAAGAAACAATGAATTGCCCTTATGCGCCGCGCGGCCTACAAAGGCGGGGCAGACAACGGAGGCGGAGGCCGGATGGGCAAGCAGGAGCAACTAACGACGGGCGACGCAGACGCGAGCGCGCGCTACAGGGCGGGCGTGATGAAGTACGCCCAAATGGGATACTGGGAGCCGGATTACCGGCCCCGGGACACGGACGTGCTGGCGTTGTTCCGGATCACGCCGCAGGAGGGCGTGGACCCGGAGGAGGCCGCCGCCGCGGTGGCGGGCGAGTCCTCCACCGCGACCTGGACCGTGGTCTGGACCGATCGGCTCACCGCCTGCGAGATGTACCGCGCCAAGGCGTACCGCGTCGACCCGGTGCCGAACACCGGCCCCGGCACGGCGACGCCGCAGCAGTACTTCGCCTACATCGCGTACGACCTTGATCTCTTCGAGCCTGGCTCGATCGCCAACCTGACGGCGTCGATCATCGGCAACGTCTTCGGCTTCAAGGCGGTCAAGGCCTTGCGGCTCGAGGATATGCGCATCCCGGTGGCGTACCTGAAGACGTTTCAGGGGCCGGCGACCGGCATCGTCGTCGAGCGCGAGCGCCTGGACAAGTTCGGCCGGCCGTTGCTCGGCGCCACTACCAAGCCCAAGCTCGGCCTCTCGGGCCGCAACTACGGCCGCGTTGTCTATGAGGGTCTGAAGGGTGGCCTCGACTTCATGAAGGACGACGAGAACATCAACTCGCAGCCGTTCATGCACTGGCGCGACCGATTTCTCTACTGCATGGAGGCGGTGAATCGCGCGAGCGCGGCGACCGGCGAGGTTAAAGGCCACTACCTCAATGTCACCGCCGGCACGATGGAGGAGATGTACGAGCGCGCCGAGTTCGCGAAGAGCCTCGGCGGCGTGATCGTCATGATCGACCTCGTGATCGGCTACACGGCGATCCAGTCGATGGCGAAATGGGCGCGCAAGAACGACATGATCCTGCACCTGCACCGCGCCGGGAACTCGACCTACTCGCGGCAGAAGAACCACGGCATGAACTTCCGTGTCATCTGCAAATGGATGCGGATGGCGGGTGTGGATCACATCCACGCCGGCACGGTGGTCGGCAAGCTCGAGGGCGACCCGCTGATGATCAAGGGCTTCTATGACACGTTGCGCGAGCCGCGCATCAGGCAGAACCTCGAACATGGCTTGTTCTTTGACCAGGATTGGGCGTCACTGCTGAAAGTGATGCCGGTGGCTTCCGGCGGCATCCACGCCGGGCAGATGCACCAGCTGCTGCACTACCTCGGCGAGGATGTGGTGCTGCAGTTCGGCGGCGGAACGATCGGCCATCCGATGGGCATCCAGGCCGGGGCGACGGCGAACCGCGTCGCGCTCGAAGCGATGATCCTGGCGCGCAACGAGGGCCGCGACTGCCTGGCCGAAGGGCCGCAGATCCTGCGGGAGGCGGCGAAGTGGTGCTCGCCGCTGAAGGCCGCGCTCGACACCTGGGGCGAGATCACCTTCAACTACGAATCGACCGACACCGCCGACTTCGTGCCGACTGCCACGGCCGCAGCCTAGGGAGCAGCAAGCCATGATGACCAACCAAGGCAACCGCGTGACGCAGGGCCAGTTCTCGTTCCTGCCCGACCTGACCGATGCGCAGATCGTCAAGCAGATCGAGTACGCCCTGAAGAGAAACTGGGCCGTCAGCGTTGAATACACCGACGACCCGCATCCGCGCAACACGTACTGGGAGATGTACGGCAACCCGATGTTCGACCTGAAGGATCCCGCGGGCATCCTGATGGAGATCAACGGCTGCCGCCAAACGTTCCCGAACCACTACGTCCGCGTGATGGCGTTCGACTCGACCCGTGGTTGGGAGACGCCGCGCATGTCGTTCATTGTCAACCGGCCGAAGAACGAGCCTGGTTTCAGCCTTGAGCGCGCGGAAGCGGACGGCCGCAGCATTCGATACACGACGCGCTCCTACGCAAGCGGCCGGCCCGAAGGCGAACGGTACTGACGCCCGGTGAAGCGGCGCTGAGCAACCCCATGTCCGCCCCGGAGAACCTGCCGCTCGATCTGGAGGCGCTGTACCGCGACTCGAACGTGCGCGACGCGCTCGAGGCGCTCGATCGGGAGCTGGTGGGGCTCGTCCCGGTCAAGACGCGGGTGCGCGAGATCGCCGCGCTGCTGCTGGTCGAGAAGCTGCGCCGCTCGGTCGGCCTGCAGGCCGAAGCACCGCCCCTGCACATGAGCTTCACCGGCAATCCGGGCACCGGCAAGACCACGGTGGCGATGAGGATGGCCTCGATCCTGCATGGCCTGGGCTATGTGCGCAAAGGCCATCTGGTTGCGGTGACGCGCGATGACCTGGTCGGCCAGTACATCGGCCACACCGCGCCGAAGACGAAGGAGGTCCTCAAGCGCGCCATGGGCGGGGTGCTGTTCATCGATGAAGCGTACTACCTCTACCGCCCGGAGAACGAGCGCGACTACGGTCAGGAGGCGATCGAGATCCTGCTGCAGGTGATGGAAAATCAGCGCGACGACCTGGTGGTGATTTTTGCCGGGTACAAGGACCGCATGGAGCGGTTCTTTTCCTCCAACCCTGGCATGGCGTCGCGAGTCGCCCACCACGTCGACTTCCCGGACTATGCCGAGGAGGAGTTGTTCGAAATCGCGGCGCTGATGCTCGGGCGCATGCAGTACGCGCTGGACGAATCCGCGGCCCAGGCGTTGCGCGAATACATTGCCCTGCGCAGGGCGCGACCGCACTTCGCCAATGCGCGCTCGATCCGCAACGCGCTCGACCGCGCGCGGCTGCGACAGGCGAACCGCCTGTTCGAGCGGCGCGGCGCGGCGCTGGTACCGAGTGATCTGATGACCATCGAGGCCGACGACATCCGCGCCAGCCGCGTATTCCGTGCCGGTGCCGGGGAGACCCGCTGATGCTGAAAGCGCTCATTTTCGACCTCGACGGCACGCTTGCCGACACCGAGGAGACCCATCGCCAGGCGTTCAACGCGGCTTTCATCGAATTCGGCCTGTGGTGGGACTGGAGCCCACCGCAATACGCGCAGTTGCTTGCGGTCTCGGGCGGCAAGGAACGCCTGCGCCACTACATCGAGGCCCTGCGCGTGCCGGCCGTCGAGCGTGCGCGCCTGCTGGAAACGGTGTCCGCGCTGCACGAAACGAAGACCCGCATCTACACCGAAATGGTGGCGCGGGGTCGGCGTCCGTTTCGACCGGGCGTGCTGTCCCTGTTGAGCGCGGCGCACGCGGCGGGGCTTCGGCTGGCGATCGCCTCCACCACGACCTCCGCCAACGTCTACGCGCTGCTCCAGGCGAACCTCGCCCCCGGCTCGGGTATCGGTTTCGACGTCATATCCTGCGGCGACCAGGTGGAGGCGAAGAAGCCCGCGCCCGACATCTATCAACTGACGCTCGCGTGCCTGCGCCTGCCGGCCGAATCCTGCATCGCCTTCGAGGATTCGCTCAACGGCCTGCGCGCGGCGAAGGCGGCGGGCCTGGTGACCGTCGTGACGCCAACGGGCTGGACACGGGACGAGGACTTCTCGGCGGCGAACCTGGTGCTGCCCTCGCTGGAAGGGCTTGACCTGAAGCGCCTCGACCGGCTGCTCGAGGTGGCGCATGCCGCTGCCTGAGCCGACGCTCACCGAGTACATCATCGGCGAGCAGCGGCGCTTCCCGGGTGCCACTGGCGGCTTCACCGCGCTGGTGAACGACATCCGCCTGGCGTGCAAGCGCATTGCCTACGTCGTGGGCAAAGGTGCGCTGGCGCGCGTGCATGGCGGCGCCGGCACGCGCAACGTCCAGGGCGAAGAACAGCACAAGCTCGACGTGCTCGCGAACGAGATCTTCCTCCGCACCAACGAATGGGGCGGCCACCTGGCCGGCATGGCGAGCGAGGAACTCGAGCATCCCTACCGGATTCCGGCGGCGCATCCGCGCGGCCGCTATCTGCTCGCGTTCGATCCGCTGGACGGATCCTCGGGCATCGAGGTCAACGCCCCGGTGGGGTCGATCTTCTCGGTGCTGGCCTGCCCGGAGGGCATGACAGGCGAGGACGAGCGCGCGTTCCTTCAGCCGGGCGCGCGCCAAGTCTGCGCCGGCTACGCGATCTACGGCCCCAGCACCATGCTGGTGCTCACCTTCGGCCGCGGCGTGCACGGTTTCACGCTCGATCGCGAGATCGGCGAGTTCATCCACACGCACCCGGACATGCGCGTGCCGGAGGACACCGCGGAGTTCGCCATCAATGCATCGAACGGCCGCTTCTGGGAGCCGGCGGTCAAGCGCTACGTCGACGAATGCATGGCCGGCCGGAGCGGGCCGCGCGGAAAGGATTTCAACATGCGCTGGATCGCGTCCCTGGTGGCCGAGGCGCATCGCATCCTGATGCGCGGCGGCGTGTTCCTGTATCCGCGCGACGAGCGCGAGCAGGGTCGCAGCGGCCGCCTGCGCCTGCTCTACGAGGCGAACCCGATCGGCATGGTGATCGAGCAGGCGGGCGGCCGCGCGAGCACCGGCTACGGACCTGTCCTCGAGCTCGAGCCGGCGGGCCTGCACCAGAGGACCGGTTTCGTATTCGGCGCGCGCAACGAGGTCGAGCGCATCGAGCATTACCATCGCGACCACAACGTCCGCCCGCACGACGCGCCGCTGTTCGGCTCGCGCGGCCTTTTTCGGGCGCAGGCCTAGGGGCGGCGATGTCGGCCAAGCACCCGATCATCGCCATTACCGGCTCCTCGGGCGCGGGGACGACTTCGGTGATGCGCACCTTCGAGGCGATCTTCCGGCGCGAAGGCGTCAGCGCCGCGTTCGTCGAGGGCGACGCGTTTCACCGCTACGACCGCGCCGAGATGAAGGCCCGCATGGCCGAAGAACTCGCGCGCGGCAACCAGCACTTCAGCCATTTCGGCCCCGAGAACAACCTGTTCGCCGAACTGGAGGCGCTGTTCCGTGATTACGGCGGGAGCGGGCGCGGGCGCACGCGCAAGTACCTGCACAACGACGAGGAGGCTGCGCCCCACGGGCAGCGCCCCGGCACCTTCACGCCGTGGGAGGAACTGCCGGAGGGTACCGACCTGCTCTTCTACGAAGGCCTCCACGGCGCCGTGGTGACCGACGAGGTGAACGTCGCGCGCCACGCCGACCTGCTGATCGGCGTGGTCCCGGTGATCAATCTGGAGTGGATACAGAAGCTGCATCGGGACCGTTCCACGCGAGGCTACTCGACCGAGGCGGTCACCGACACCATCCTGCGGCGCATGCCGGACTACGCCCACTACATCATTCCCCAGTTCTCGCAGACGCACATCAACTTCCAGCGCGTGCCGGTCGTGGACACGTCGAACCCGTTCGTTGCGCGGCACATTCCGAGCGCCGGCGAGAGCTTTCTCGTGATCCGCTTTGCCAACCCGCGCGGCATCGATTTCCCGTACCTGCTCACCATGCTGCACGACTCGTTCATGTCGCGGCCGAACACCATCGTCGCCCCGGGCGGCAAGATGGACCTGGCGATGCAGCTCATCTTCACCCCCATGATCTGGCGCCTGATGGAACGCAGGAAGCAGGCGCTCGGCAAACGCTAGGAGATCTAAGGTGGCACTGGTTTCCCTCAGGCAACTGCTCGACCACGCGGCCGAAAACAGCTACGGCGTGCCGGCGTTCAACGTCAACAACCTGGAGCAGATCCAGGCCATCATGCAGGCGGCCGAGGCCACCGCGAGCCCGGTGATCCTGCAGGCCTCCGCCGGCGCGCGCAAGTACGCGGGCGAGGCGTTCCTGCGCCGCCTGGTCGAGGCGGCGCTCGAGGCCTACCCGGACATTCCCCTGGTGATGCACCAGGACCACGGCGCGAGCCCAGCGGTGTGCCAGGGCTCGATCCGCTCGGGCTTCAGCAGCGTCATGATGGACGGCTCGCTCGGGGAGGACATGAAGACCCCGGCGCCATACGAGTACAACGTGGCGGTGACGCGCAAGGTGGTGGAGATGGCGCACGCGGTCGGCGTCTCTGTCGAGGGCGAACTCGGCTGCCTGGGGTCTCTCGAAACCGGGGAGGCGGGCGAGGAGGACGGCGTCGGCGCCGCGGGCCGGCTGACGCGCGAGCAGTTGCTGACCGATCCGGCGCAGGCCGCCGAGTTCGTCGCGGCGACCGGGGTGGACGCGCTCGCGGTTGCGATCGGCACCTCGCATGGCGCGTACAAGTTCTCCAGGGCGCCGACCGGCGAGGTGCTGGCGATGGACCGCATCAAGGATATCCACGCGAGGCTGCCTGATACGCACCTGGTCATGCACGGATCGTCGTCGGTGCCGCAGGAATGGCTGGAGGTGATCCGCGCGCACGGCGGCGCGATAAAGCAGACCTACGGCGTGCCGGTCGAGGCGATCGTCGAGGGCATCCGCCACGGCGTGCGCAAGGTGAACATCGACACCGACATCCGCCTCGCGATGACCGGCGCCATGCGCCGGGCCATGGCCCGGGGTCCCGAGGAGTTCGACCCGCGCAAGTTCTTCAAGGAGGCCTGCGTGGCGGCGCGGGACCTGTGCAAGGCGCGCTTCGAGGCCTTCGGCTGCGCCGGGCAGGCGCCGCGCATCAGGCCCGTGCCGCTGGAGAAAATGGCGCAGCGCTACGCCTGAACGTCGAACTGCGCCTTCCGCGCACGACAGGTTTGCCCGATAATTGCGCCCTTTCGACCCATGACGCCCTCGATCGCCTCGAATCAGGATCTCGCCAACGCGCTGCGCGCGCTCGCCATGGACGCGGTGCAGACCGCCAACTCCGGCCACCCCGGCATGCCGATGGGCATGGCAGAGATCGCGGTGGCGCTCTGGACGCGCCACCACAGCCATAATCCGGCCAACCCAGCCTGGCCGAATCGGGACCGCTTCGTGCTGTCCAACGGCCACGGCTCGATGCTGCTCTACAGCCTCCTGCATCTCACCGGCTATGACCTGCCGATGGCGGAGCTGAAGCGTTTCCGGCAGTTGGGCTCGAAGACGCCGGGGCATCCGGAGTACGGCTGCGCGCCCGGCGTGGAGACCACCACCGGTCCGCTGGGCCAGGGCATCGCCAACGCGGTCGGCATGGCGCTCGCGGAACGGATCCTCGCCGCGGAGTTCAACCGCCCCGGGCTGGAGCTCGTGGACCACCGCACCTGGGTGTTCCTGGGCGACGGCTGCATGATGGAGGGCGTGTCGCACGAGGCTTGCGCGCTGGCAGGCACGCTGGGACTGGGAAAGCTGATCGCAATCTACGACGACAACGGCATCTCGATCGATTCGGAGAAGGGCCACATCCGGCAGTGGTACACCGACGATGTGCGGCGGCGCTTCGAGGCCTACGGCTGGCAGGTGATCACCAACGTGGACGGCCACGACGTCGAGGCCGTGGACCGCGCCATCCGCAAGGCGAAGCGGGAGCACGCCAGGCCGACGTTGATCTGCGCCAAGACCATCATCGGCAAGGGCGCGCCCACCAAGGCCAACACTGGGGGCGCGCACGGCGCACCCCTGGGCGACAAGGAAATCGCGGCGACGCGCGAGGCCATTGGCTGGACGTATTCTCCGTTCGAGATCCCCGAGGGCATCGCCCGGACCTGGGACGCGCGCGACCGGGGCAGGCGTGCCGAGCGCCGCTGGAAACGGGTGCTGTCGGCGTACCAGCAGCAGTTCCCCGCCGAGGCCGCGGAGTTCGCGCGCCGCACGGCGGGCGAGCTGCCGCGCGACTTCCAGCAGCGCGCGCGCGCGCTGGTGGCACAGGCGGAAACCGCGGCCGAGACGATCGCCACCCGCAAGGCGTCGCAGAACGTGCTGGAGGCGCTCGTCCCCGTGCTGCCCGAACTGGTCGGCGGCTCGGCGGACCTGGCCGGCTCCAACCTGACCCTGGCCAGGGCCTCGAAAGCGGTGGGATCCTCCGGCGGCGGCAACTACGTCTTCTACGGCGTGCGCGAGTTCGGCATGGCCGCGATCATGAACGGCCTTGCCTTGCACGGCGGCGTGATTCCCTACGGCGGCACCTTCCTCGTGTTCTCCGACTACGCGCGCAACGCCCTGCGTATGGCGGCCCTCATGGGCCAGCGCGCCATCTATGTCTTTACCCACGATTCCATCGGCCTTGGCGAGGACGGACCTACACACCAGCCTGTGGAGCACGCGGCGAGCCTGCGCCTGATCCCGAACCTGGATGTCTGGCGGCCCTGCGATACGGTCGAAACCGCGGTCGCCTGGGTGGCGGCGCTGGAGCGCAGGAGCGGCCCCACTGCGCTGCTGCTGTCGCGCCAGAACCTGCCGTTCGCGAGGCGCGAGCAGAACGACGGCGTTCGCCGCGGCGGCTATGTCCTCGCCGACGCCCCGTTCGCGAAGGCCGTCATCATCGCCACAGGGTCGGAGGTGCAACTGGCGCTCGCGGCGGCGAAGCTGCTCGATTTCCCGGTGCGCGTGGTGTCCATGCCCTCGAGCACGGTGTTCGACCGGCAGGAGGCGGCCTGGCGCGAGGCGGTGCTGCCCAGGGGCCTGCCGCGCGTCGCGGTCGAGGCGGGCGTCACCGATGGCTGGCGCAAGTACGTCGGCCTGGACGGGGCCGTGGTCGGCATCGACCGCTTCGGCGAATCCGCGCCCGCGCCCGAGTTGTTCAAGCACTTCGGCTTCACGCCGGAGAACGTCGCCAATGCAGTCAGGAGCATACTGAAATGACAATCAAGGTAGCCATCAACGGCTTCGGCCGCATCGGACGCAACATCCTGCGGGCTTCGTTCGAGAGCGCGAAGAAGCACGACCTCCAGTTCGTCGCCGTCAACGACCTCGGCGACGCCAAGACCAACGCCCACCTGCTCAAGTACGACACCGCGCACGGCCGCTTCAAGGGCACGGTGGAGGTGAGCGGCAACGTCATGAAGGTCAACGGCCAGGACATCCAGGTGGTGGCCGAGCGCGATCCGGCGAAGCTGCCCTGGAAGGCGCTCGGCGTAGACATCGTGCTGGAATGCACCGGCCTGTTCACGAGCAAGGCGAAGGCCGGCGCGCACATCGCCGCCGGCGCTCGCAAGGTGATCATCTCGGCGCCGGGCGACAAGGACGTGGACCGCACCGTGGTCTACGGTGTCAACCACGGCGAGCTGAAGGGCTCGGACACCGTGATCTCGAATGCCTCCTGCACCACCAACTGCCTGGCGCCGCTGGTGAAGGCGCTCGATGACCGCATCGGCGTGGTCTCGGGGCTGATGACCACGGTGCACGCCTACACCAACGACCAGGTGCTCAGCGACGTCTACCATTCGGACCTGCGGCGCGCGCGCTCGGCCTCGCAGAACATGATCCCGACCAAGACCGGCGCCGCTGCCGCCGTCGGCCTGGTGCTGCCGCACCTGAACGGCAAGCTGGACGGCTACGCCATCCGCGTCCCGACCATCAACGTCTCGGTGGTGGACCTCACGTTCGTGGCGAAGAAGGCGACCACGGCGGAGGAAGTGAACGCGGCGCTGAAGCAGGCCGCCGAATCCGACCTCAAGGGCATCCTCGAGTACACCACCGAGCCGCTGGTGTCCTCTGACTTCAACCATCATCCGGCCAGCTCCATCGTCGATTCCCTGCTCACCAAGGTCTCCGGCGGCACGCTGGTGAAGGTGGCCAGCTGGTACGACAACGAATGGGGCTTCTCCAACCGGATGCTGGACGTCGCAGTCGCGCTGAACAACGCGAAGTAGGCATGAAGTTCAAGAGGCTGGCCGACCTCGAGCTCCGGGGGCAGCGGGTCTTCATCCGCGCCGACCTGAACGTGCCGCAGGACGCCTCCGGCGCGATCACCGACGACACCCGCATCCGTGCCTCGGTGCCCGGCATCCGCATGGCGCTGGAAAAGGGCGCGGCGGTGATGGTCACCTCGCACCTCGGGCGGCCGAAGGAGGGCGTGTTCGACGCCCGCGATTCGCTGGCGCCGGTGGCGAAGCGGCTCGCCGAACTGCTCGGGCGCGAGGTGAAGCTGGTGACCGACTGGACTGGCGGCGTCGAGGTGAAACCGGGCGAGGTGCTGCTGCTGGAGAACTGCCGCTTCAACGCCGGCGAGAAGGTCGACGACGAGGTGCTGTCAAGGAAGATCGCCGCGCTGTGCGATGTTTACGTCAACGACGCCTTCGGCACCGCGCACCGCGCCGAAGCCACCACGCATGGCGTGGCGCGGTTCGCGAAGGTCGCCTGCGCCGGCCCGCTGATGGCCGCTGAACTGGACGCATTGACCAAGGCGCTGCGCGATCCGAAGCGCCCGCTGGTGGCCATCGTCGCCGGTTCCAAGGTGTCCACCAAGCTCACCATCCTCGCCGCGCTGGCGAAGAAGGTGGACCGCCTCATCGTCGGCGGCGGCATCCTCAACACCTTCCTGCTCGCCAAGGGCTACCAGGTCGGTAAATCCCTTGCCGAGCCCGGGCTGCTAGAGGAGTCGAAGCGGATCATGGCCGCGACCGACGTGCCGCTGCCCGCGGACCTGGTCGTCGCCGGCGAAATGTCGGCGCGCGCGCGCGAGTCGGTCACCGGAGTGAACGGCGTCGCGGCAGACGACATGATCCTGGACATCGGGCCGAAGAGCGTCGCGGCACTGGCGAAGATCCTGGGCGAGGCTGGCACCATCGTCTGGAACGGCCCGGTGGGGGTGTTCGAGATCGAACAGTTCGCCAGGGGCACCCAGGCCATCGCGCACGCCATCGCCGACTCGAAGGCCTATTCCATCGCCGGCGGCGGCGACACCATCGCCGCAATCAACAAGTTCGGCGTCGCCGGCGGCATCGACTACATCTCGACCGCGGGCGGGGCGTTCCTGGAGTTCCTGGAAGGGAAGACCTTGCCGGCGGTGGCGGCGCTGGAAGCGCGCGCCTAGCGGCGCATCAAGGCCTCCGGCAGCCCGGCGATCTCCTCCGGAATGGCCATCGCGGCGCGCTCGGCCCGCGCCAGCGACGCCAGCGTGCGCGCCACCACGCCCTCCTGCGGCATGGTGACGCCGTAGAACAGAGGCTGGCCGCCGCGGAAAACGGCGAGCGTGGGGAAGGTCTCGATCTCGAGGTCACCCATCAGCGCGCTGTCGTCCTCGACGTCCAGCCAGACGAACGTCGCGCCCGCGTTGTCCCGCGCCAGCTTGTCGAAGGTGTCGCGGAACTCGCCGCAGGTCGTGCACCAAGCGGCGCACATGCAGGCCACCAGCAGGCCGTCCGTGTTGGCCGGATTCGTCATAACGCGATGATACACTTCGATAAATGCTCCGCAGCACCAAGATCGTCGCCACTCTCGGACCCGCCTCCTCCGATCCTGCCGTGCTCGAGCGCATGGTGCGATCGGGCGTGGATGTGGTGCGCCTGAACTTCTCCCACGGCACCGCGGAGGACCACCTCGCGCGCGCCACGCTGATCAAGGAGATTTCGCGCAAGACCGGGCGCACCGTCGGCATCATGTGCGACCTGCAGGGCCCCAAGATCCGTGTCGGCAAGTTCCGGGACGGCAAGATCACGCTGCAGAAGGGGCAGTCCTTCATTCTCGACGCCGGCTGCGAGTTGGGTGACCAGGAACGCTCCGGGCTGGATTACAAGGAACTGCCGCGCGACGTCGCCGAGGGCGCGGTGCTGTTGCTGGACGACGGCAAGATCGTGCTCGACGTCATCCAGGTTCGCGGCGAGGAAGTGCACACCGTGGTTCGCCACGGCGGGGTGCTGTCCAACAACAAGGGCATCAACCGCCAGGGCGGCGGCCTGACCGCGCCCGCGCTGACACCCAAGGACATCGAGGACATCCGCACCGCGGCGAAGCTGAACGCCGACTACCTCGCGGTGTCGTTCCCCAAGTCCGGCGCCGACATGTACATGGCGAAGGAGCTGATGCGCGCCTCGGGCGGCAAGGCCTTCCTGATCGCCAAGATCGAGCGCGCCGAGGCGGTGGTGGAGCCCGCGCTGAAGGAGATCATGAACGCCTGCGACGGCATCATGGTGGCGCGCGGCGACCTCGCGGTCGAGGTGGGCGACGCCTCGGTCCCGGCGCTGCAGAAGAAGATGATCCGCATGGCGCGCGAGCTGAACAAGCTCACCATCACCGCCACGCAGATGATGGAATCCATGATCGCGAGCCCGGTGCCGACGCGCGCCGAGGTCTCCGACGTCGCCAATGCGGTGCTGGACGGCACCGACGCGGTGATGCTGTCGGCGGAGTCCGCCAGCGGGCGTTACCCGGTGGAGGCGATCGAGGCCATGGACCGGATCTGCATCGAGGCCGAGCAGTCCATGCCGCTCAACCTGGAGCGGGACTTCCTCAACCGCGTCTTCACGCGGGTCGACCAATCCATCGCCATGGCCGGCCTGTTCACCGCCTTCCACCTCAAGGTGAAGGCGATCGCGACGCTCACCGAGTCGGGTTCGACCGCGCTGTGGATGTCGCGCCTCAATTGCGGCGTGCCCATCTATGCCCTGACATCGCAGACGGCGACGCGCTACCGCTGCTCGCTCTTCCGCGACGTCTATCCGCTGATGGTGAAGTACGTCGGCCACGACCGCGAGGAACTCCTGTTCGAGGCCGAGAAGGTGCTGGTGGACAACGGCGTGGTGCGGGACGGGGACCTGATCGTGCTCACCATCGGCGAGCCGATCGGCAAGGCCGGCGGCACCAACACCATGAAAATCGTCAAAGTGGGGGAGCACCGGAAAAAATGATCGCCGTGACGCCCAAGGCCGCCGGCCACGCCGCGCTGCCACCCATGGCCTCGCGCTTTGTCGACGTCGCCAGCCTGCCCTGGGAGCCGACGCGCTTCGCCGGCGTCGACACCAAGATGCTGCTGATGGAGCCCGAGAGCGGCATGATGACCGTGCTCATGCGCATGGCGCCGGGCGCCAAGCTGCCCGACCATGAGCACGCGCTGATCGAGCAGACCTACGTGCTGGAGGGAAGCCTGGTCTGCGGCGAGGGCGAGTGCAAGGCGGGCGAGTTCGTCTGGCGACCCGCGGGCAGCCGCCACGAAGCCTGGGGTGGCCCGCAGGGCGGGCTGATGCTGGCCATCTTCCAGATCCCGAACAAGTTCTTCGAGGCCGACGGCCGCGAGACCGACCTCGCCGGCCAGGACTGGAACGCCGCCTGGGCAAAGGCGCTGTTCCGCTGAACGCTAGCCCCGCCGCAGGTGAGATTTCGCATCACGTCGGTTGAACTGTTCGAGCGCGACGTGCGCCTGCGGATGCCGTTCCGCTTCGGCGTGGTGACGCTCACGGCGGCGCCGCAGGCCTTTGCCAGGGTGCGCATTGAACTGGCGGGCGGCGGGGGCGCCGAGGGTGCCGCGGCGGAGATGCTGGTGCCCAAGTGGTTCGACAAGGATCCGGCGCTGACGAACGAGGACAATATCGGGCAGTTGCGGCGATCGCTGCGCGGAGCGCGCGAGGCTTACCTCGCGCACGAGCCGCGCAGCGCATGGGCGCATTCGTCGCCGGGCAGGGGCCTGGTGGAGAACTTCGGCCCGGCGCTGCTCGACCGCGCCCTGGTCGACGCGCTGTGCCGCGCGCACAGGGTTTCCTTCCAGGAGGCAGTCAGAACCAATCTCGTGGGTGCGACCGCTTTCGAAGGCATGGATCTGCCGGGATACTTCTCCCGGCTGAAGCAAGGAAGGACCATCGCAGCGCGCCATACCGTCGGCCTGCTGGATCCGGTCACCGCCGCCGACCTGGAGGCGTGCGTGGGGGACGGCTTGCCCGAAACCCTGGAGGAAGTGGTGGCGCGTTACGGCCATCGCTGGTTCAAGCTCAAGGTGGGCGGAAACCTGAAGGCTGACCTCGAGCGGCTGGCCGCCATCGCGTCGGTGCTGGACCGCATCGAGGAGCCCTATCAGGCCTCCCTGGACGGAAACGAGCAGTACGAGGACATGGGCGCTGTGGCGGAACTGTGGTCCGCGATGAAGGCCGATCCGCGCCTCGGGCGCCTTGTGGACAGCGTCACGTTCATCGAGCAGCCGGTGAAACGCAGCAAGGCGCTGGCTTCCAGGGTCGCGGGCATCGGCAAGCCGGTGATCATCGACGAGTCGGATGACGCCCTGGATGCCTTCCCACGCGCAAAGGCGATGGGCTACAAGGGCGTGTCCTCCAAGACCTGCAAGGGCCTGTACAAGTCGCTGCTGAACGCGGCCCGCTGTGCGCACTGGAACCGGGACAAAACGGGGACAGACCCCGTTTTCTTCATGACCGGCGAGGACCTGACCATCCAGCCCGGTCTCGCGTTGCAGCAGGACCTGGCGCTGGTTTCCCTGCTCGGCCTCACCCACGTCGAGCGCAACGGCCATCACTACGTGAACGGCATGGCAGACCTTCCGGAATCGGAGCAAGCTGCGTTTCTGGCGGCGCATCCGGATCTGTACGAGCGCAGCCACGGCGCGGTGCGGCCACGGATCGTAGGCGGGGAGCTGGAAATCGGCTCGCTCAACTGCGTCGGCTTCGCCAGCGCCGCCATGCCCGACTGGAGTTCCATGCGGAGCCTGCAATGACGATGAACTTCCGCCTGATCGCCACCAACCACACCAGTTTTACGGTTTCGGACCTGGATCGGTCGATCGCCTTCTACCGCGACGGCTTCGGCTTCCAGGTCGTCTCGCACGCCCCGCGCGACCCGAAGCTGGTGTCGCACATCACCGGGGTGGCGGGCGCCGACGTCGTCACCGCCTACCTGCGCGGGCCGGGCCACATGCTGGAGCTGATCGAGTACAAGGCTCCCGCCGCGCGCGGCAAGGTCGAATCGAGGCCCTGCGACACCGGCTTCGCCCACATCGCCTTCGACGTCGACAACGTCGAGGAGGCGATGAAGCAGGCGGTGCAGCACGGCGCCACGGCGGTCGCCGCGCCCTGCGAAATCAATGCCGGCCCGAACAAGGGCCGGCGCATCGTCTACGTCCGCGACTGGGACGGCATCACCATCGAGTTAATAGAGGGGAAATCATGACCAGAGCACTGCTTGCCCTAGTACTTTCATTCTGGTCCGCGCTGGCCGCCGCGCAGGCCTTCCCGGCCAAGCCGGTCACGCTGCTCATCACCTTCCCGGCCGGCGGTCCGACCGACATCGCCGGCCGCGCGCTGGCCGAAGCGACCTCGAAGTACCTCGGCCAGCCGGTGGTGGTGGAGAACCGCCCCGGCGCGACCGGGACGCTGGGCGCGGCGGCGCTGGTGAACGCGAGGCCGGACGGCTACACCGTGAGCATGATCCCGATCACCGCGCTGCGCCTGCCGCACATGGAGAACGTGGCCTTCGACCCGATGAAGGACATCCGCTACGTGATGGGCGTCTCCGGCTATGTGTTCGCGGTGATCGTGCGCACCGACGCGCCGTGGAAGAGCATGGCGGACCTGGTCGCGGCGGCGAAGGCGAAGCCCGGCGAGATCAGCTACGGCTCGCACGGCATCGGCGGCTCGGTGCACCTTGCCACGGAGGAGTTTTCCGCGGCGCAGGGCATCAAGCTGAACCACATTCCCTACAAGGGCAGCGCCGACATGCTGACCGCGATGCTGGGCGGGCACCTGAATGTGGCGGTGGACTCCACCGGTGCCGTGCCGCACGTGGCGGCGGGCCGCGCGCGCGTGCTGGCGGTGTTCACCGAGAAGCGCGCCGCGGTATGGCCGGACGTGCCGACCATGACGGAACTGGGCTACGGCATTGTCTCCACCAGCCCCTACGGCATCGGCGTGCCGGCGGCCACGCCCCCGGCGGTGGTGAAGGTCCTGCACGATGCGTTCAAGAAGGGCCTTGAGGATCCGATCCACACCAAGATGCTGGAGCGGTACAACCAGCCGCTGTGGTACCTGTCGAGCGAGGACTACACGAAGTGGGCGCGCGAGCAGTTCGAGAAGGAGCGCGCCATCATCGAACGCCTCGGCCTGACGAGGAAGAAATGATGGGCCAGAAGCGCATCGGCATCATCATGCACGGCGTCACCGGGCGCATGGGCATGAACCAGCACCTGGTGCGCTCTATCCTCGCCATCCGCAAGCAGGGCGGCGTGGCGCTCAAGGACGGCACCCGCCTCATGCCCGACCCGATCCTGATCGGCCGCAACCCGGACAAGATCCGCGCGCTGGCGCAGGAGCACGGCGTGGCGCGCTGGGGAACGGACCTGAAGCAGGCGCTGCAATCCAAGGAGGACAGCGTGTTCTTCGACGCCGCCTCGACGCAGCTGCGGCCGAAGCTGCTGAAGCAGGCGATCGCAGCCGGCAAGCACGTTTATTGCGAGAAGCCGGTGTCCACCACGCTCGCCGAGGCCATGGACCTCTACAAGGCGGCGAAGAAGGCGAAGGTGAAGCACGGCGTGGTGCAGGACAAGCTCTGGCTCCCCGGGATGCTGAAGCTGGCGAAGCTGCGCGACCAGGGCTTCTTCGGCAGGATCCTCTCGGTGCGCGGCGAGTTCGGCTACTGGGTGTTCGAGGGCGATCCGGCACGCAACCGTCCCGCCCAGCGCCCGTCGTGGAACTACCGCAAGCAGGACGGCGGCGGCATCATCCTCGACATGCTGTGTCATTGGCGCTACGTGCTGGACAACCTGTTCGGCGAAGTGCAGGCGGTGTCCTGCCTGGGCGCGACGCATTTGCCTTTCCGTTGGGATGAGGCCGGAAGGAAATACAGGGCGACAGCGGACGACGCGGCTTACGCCACCTTTCGGCTGAAGGGCAACGTCATCGCGCACTTCAATTCGTCGTGGACCGTGCGCGTGCGCCGGGACGACCTGCTCACGCTGCAGGTGGACGGCACCGAGGGCAGCGCGGTGGCGGGCCTGCGCGGCTGCCGCGTGCAGTCCTATGCCGACACGCCCAAGCCGGTGTGGAACCCGGACATCCCGCAGCCGATCGATTTCTACGCCGGCTGGAAGGAACTGCCCGAAGAGGACAATGACAACGCGTTCAAGGCGCAGTGGGAGCTGTTCCTGCGCCATGTCGCCGGCGAAACCCGGACCTTCCGCTGGGGCCTGCTTGAGGGCGCGAAGGGCGTGCAGCTGGCGGAACTGGGCCTGAAGAGCTGGAAGCAGAAGAAGTGGCTGGATGTGCCGAAGATCAAGCCATGAAGCGTGACGTCCTTTTATCGATCGACCTTCCCGCCGGAGGCGGGAAGGTCGAAACCTATCCCGTTCGCGAACCAAGGCGCTTCGACCGTCCAGCGAAGCCGTTCACCCGCGTCGCCTACGCGGCCGCGCACGTCGTCGCCGATCCATTCTCGCCGAAGGAGCCCTGGCTGGAGGCTGCGATCGATTGGGACGCCACGCTCGCCTACCGGCGGCACCTGTGGTCCTGGGGCTTCGGCATCGCCGAAGCCATGGACACCGCGCAGCGCGGCATGGGACTGGACTGGGAGAGTTCGCTGGAACTGATCCGCCGCACACTGGCGGAGACTGGGCCCGGCTGCGTTGTGGCCTCGGGCGCGGGCACCGACCACCTGCCGCCGGGCGAGCATGCCATCGACAGGATCATCGCGGCCTACGAGGAGCAGTGCGCCGCGATCGAGAAGCTGGGCGGCCGCATCATCCTGATGGCGAGCCGGGCGCTCGCGGCGGCGGCAAGATCGACTGACGACTACGCAAAGGTCTACGACCGCATCCTCGGCCAGGTGAGGCAGCCGGTGATCATCCACTGGCTGGGCGAGATGTTCGACCCGGCGCTGGCGGGCTACTGGGGGAAGGCGGACCACCTCGAGGCCATGGACGTGTGCCTGGGCATGCTGGCGCGCAACGCGGCGAAGGTGGACGGGATTAAGATCTCCCTGCTCGACAAGGACAAGGAGATCCGGATGCGCCGCCGCCTGCCCGCGGGCGTGCGCATGTACACCGGCGATGACTTCAATTTCGCCGAGTTGATCGAGGGCGATGCGCAGGGGTACTCGGACGCGCTGCTCGGCATATTCGATTCCATCGCGCCGGCCGCCTCCGCCGCCCTGTCGTCGCTCGCGGCGAAGGATGGCGCGACCTATCACGACATCCTCGGCCCCACGGTGCCGCTGTCGCGCCATATCTTCAAGGCGCCGACGCGCTTCTACAAGACCGGGGTGGTGTTCATGGCCTGGCTGAACGGGCACCAGGACCACTTCGTCATGGTGGGCGGCCAGCAAAGCGCGAGGAGCGTGCTGCATTTCGCCGAGTTGTTCCGCCTTGCGGACGCCGCCGGCCTGCTGCAGGACCCGGCGCTCGCCTGCGCGCGCATGAAGCAGTTGCTGGCGACACATGGCTGCGCCTGATCCGCGGCGCTTGTCGCTCAACACCGCGACCGTCAGGATGCAGTGGACGCTGGCGCAGGCCATCGAGGGCTGCGCGCGCCACGGCTTCGGCGGCATCTCGCCCTGGCGGGACAAGCTCGCCGAAATGGGCCTGAAGGCGGCGAAGAGGGCGATCGATGCCCACGACCTCGCCGTCACCGGCCTGTGCCGCGGCGGCTTCTTCACCGCGAAGGACTGGCGCGACGACAATCGGCGCGCCATCGAAGAGGCGCACGAGCTGCAGGCGCAGTGCCTGGTGCTGGTGGTGGGCGGCCTGCCGCAGGGATCGAAGGACATCGGCCATGCCCGCGAACGGGTGCAGGAGTGCATCGCCATGATCCTGCCCGAGGCGCGCGCTGCCGGCGTGCCGCTCGCCATCGAGCCGCTGCACCCGATGCAGGCCGCCGAGCGCGCTTGCGTGAACACGCTGGAGCAGGCGCTGGACATCTGCGACGCGCTTGGCGACGGCATCGGAGTGGCGGTGGACGTCTACCACACCTGGTGGGACCCGAAACTCGAGGCGCAGATTGCCCGTGCGGGCAGGAAGCGCGTCCTCGCGTACCACATCTGCGACTGGCTGGTGCCGACGCGCGACCTGCTCAACGACCGCGGCATGATGGGCGACGGCGTCATCGACCTGCCGCGCATCCGTGGGTGGGTGGAGCAGGCGGGCTATGCCGGCCTGGATGAAGTGGAGATATTCTCCGAGCTGGACTGGTGG
>JALHLN010000027.1 GCA_022844545.1 Burkholderiales bacterium
ACCTGGGCGATCGAGGTCAAGAGCGGGCGCGGCGGCAAGGCGCCCGGGTTCGCCGCGTTCCGCAAGCGCTATCCGCGCGCGGACACCTGGCTGATCGGGGAAGGCGGCGTGCCGCTGGAGGACTTCTTCTCGAAACCGGCGCAGCACTGGTTCGCGTAGCGCGGGACGGGTGCCCGCGCCGGCCCGGCGCGGCTATCATGGCGCGGGCAAGCGGTACGGGGGAGAACCGATGGCCGCAAAGAGGGGGGCGGGACGCAAGGCATCGTCGCGGGCGCGGCGCGGCCCCGCTTCGACCGGCGCCCGGCGCGAGGCCGGGCTGAAGCGGCGGCTTGCCGCGGCGAAGGCGCAGCAGGCAGCGACCGCGGGCATCCTGAGAATCATCGCCCGGTCCCCGGCGGACGCGCAGCCGGTTTTCGATGCCATCGTCGCCAGCTCCAAGCGCCTGCTCGGGGGGCGCACCGCCGCGCTGATTCGCGTGGCAGACGAGCAGCTGCACCTTTCGGCCTTCACCCCGATCTCCCCGGAAGCGGACGAGGAGCTGAAGCGCTTCTTCCCGCAGCCGGTCGAGCCGGGCACGGCGATCGCGCAGGCCGCGCTCGAGCGGCGCCCGATCTCAATTCGCGACCATCTGGACGACCCCCTCGTCAGGCCCGCCGGACGCGAGGTCGCGCGACGCCGCGGCTACCGCAGCTCCCTGATGGTGCCGTTGCTGCACGGCGAGCAGGTAATCGGCGTGCTCAACGTCACGCGCGAGGCGGCCGGATCGTTCGCGGCCAGGGAAGAGGCGCTGCTGCAGACGTTCGCCTCGCAGGCGGTGATCGCGATCGAGAACGTGCGGCTGTTCAACGAGACCAGGGAGGCGCTTGAGAGGCAAACGGCGACCGCCGAGGTCCTGAAGGTCATCGCGAGCTCGCCGTCCGATGTGCAACCGGTGTTCGACATCATTGCCGAGCGTGCGGTTGCGCTAAGCGGTGCGCATGACGGCATCGTGACGCGATTAGACGGCCAGCTCGTGCATTTCGTCGCAATGCATAACGTGCATCCCGGGGGCGCGGAAGCGATCCGCAGCGCGTTTCCGTGCGCGCTGGACCGGAACTCGGCGGGGCCTCAGGCGATTCGGACCTCCCAGGTCGTGCACCTGCCCGACGTCCGCGAGATTCCGGACTATTACCTCTCAAAGGCGGTCGATGCCGGCGGCGTCTGCCGCATGCTCGCCGTGCCGCTGCTTCGCGAGGGGAAAGCCATGGGCGCCATCACGCTCGCCCACAAGGAACCGGGCTACTTCTCCGATCACGTCGTCGAGCTGCTCAAGACCTTCGCCGACCAGGCGGTGATCGCGATCCAGAACGTGCGGCTGTTCAACGAGACCAGGGAGGCGCTCGAGCGGCAGACGGCGACGGCGGAGATACTAAAGGTGATTGCGAGTTCGCCGTCCGATGTGCAGCCGGTGTTCAACGCGATTGCGGCGAGCGCACGGCGGCTTCTGGACGGCGGCGCGGCGCTGGTCGCGCGCCGCGACGGCGACCTGCTTCAGCTCGCGGCTTACACCTCCACGAACGAGGCGGCGGACGCCGCGCTGGAGAAGCTGTGGCCATCGCCGATCACGGGGAAAGGGCACATGGGAAGGGCGGTCCTGAGCGCAAGCCCGGTGTTGGTCGACGACATCCAGAGCGACACCAGCTATTCCGAGCCCTTCCGGGAGAGTGCCCGTACGCGCGGCGTGCGGAGCGTCGTGAGCGTGCCGATGTTGCGGGAGGGCGAGGCGATCGGTGTCATTTCCGTCAACCGTCCCGTTGCCGGGAGGTTCAGCGAGCACCAGACCGAGTTGCTCAAGACCTTCGCCGACCAGGCGGTGATCGCGATCGAGAACGTGCGGCTGTTCAACGAGACCCGGGAGGCGCTCGAGCGGCAGACGGCCACCGCCGAGGTTCTTCAGGTCATCAGCAGCTCGGTGGCCGATACCGGACCGGTGTTCGACAAGATCATCCGCAGCTGCGAGAAGCTTTTCGGCGTGCGCTACGCGAACGTGGCGCTGCTCCGTGACGACGGCATGATCCACATGGTGCAGGATTTCGCCAGCGCCGACTTGAGCGAAAGGGAAATCGAGCAGCGCAAGATCGTTCAGTCGCAGTTTCCCCGGCCCGCGCGCGATTCCATCCACGGGTACGCGATTCACAAGCGCGAAGTACTGCACTACCCGGATGTCGCCAACGGTCCTGGCGTTCCGGAGGGTCTGCGCGCCTCCGCCAGCCTTGGGGGCGAGCCCATCAATTACTCTGCCATGTACGCGCCGATGCTCTGGGAAGGCAAGGGAATCGGCGCGATCGGCGTGCATCGGTTTCCTCCGGCGCCATTCGCCGACAAGGACATCCGCCTTCTCAAGACCTTCGCCGACCAGGCGGTGATCGCGATCCAGAACGCGCGGCTGTTCAACGAGACCAAGGAGGCGCTGGAGCAACAGAGGGCTTCGGCCGATGTGCTGGGGACGATCAGCGGTTCGATCACGGACACCAGGCCCGTGTTCGACAAGATCCTGCAGAGGTGCGAGAAGCTGTTCGAGGGGAACGTGGTGGGCATCACGCTGGCCACCGCCGACGGAAAAATAGACCTGGCCGCGTACCATGGCCGCGACTACGAGAAGTTGAAAGGCGTCTATCCCCTGCCGCTGTCGCGCGAGTCGGGTTCGGGCGCCGCCATTCTCGATGCCACCGTCGCCCATTATCCGGACATCGAGGCGGACGGCGTTCCACCCGGAGTGGTCGCTGGCTGCCGTACCGTGGGGATGCGCGCAATCATCTTCGCGCCGATGCTCTTCGAGGGTCGCGGAATCGGCGCGATCTGGGTGGGGCGTATGAACGCGGGACTGTTCACGCAGAAGCAGATTGCGCTCCTCAGGACATTCACCGACCAGGCGGTAATCGCCATTCAGAACGTACGGATGTTCAACGAGACCCGCGAGGCGCTGGAGCGGCAGACGGCGACGGCGGAGATCCTCAAGGTGATCAGCGGTTCGCCGACGGACGTGCAGCCGGTGTTCGAGGCGATCGTGGAAAGCGGCATGAAGCTGTTTGCCGGCGCCGGGCTGGGGATCGGCATCGTGAACGGGGAGGAAGTGGTGATCGAGGCTGCTGCCGGGATGGGCGGAGTCGGCAAGGGTTTTCGCATGCCGCTCAGCCGCGACAGCGCCAGCGGGACGGCGATCCTCGAGCGCAGGCTCGTGAACATTGCGGACACCGAGGCGCCGGGCGTGCCGGCGTACGCCCGGGAGAACGGCCGCCGGCTGGGCATCCGCTCGATGGTCCAGGCACCAATGTATTGCGACGGCGAGCCGATCGGTTCGATCGGGGTGATGCTGAAGGAGGCGGGCGGCCTGGACGAGAAGCAGCTCGCTCTTCTCAGGACCTTCGCCGACCAGGCGGTGATCGCGATCCAGAACGCGCGCCTGTTCAACGAGACCAGGGAGGCGCTCGAGCGGCAGACGGCGACGGCGGAAATCCTGAGGGTTATCGCCAGCTCACCATCGGACGTGCAACCGGTGTTCGATGCCATCGTGCATAGCGCCGAGCGCCTGTTCGGCCGCCGCGCGAGCTTGCGAATCGCGGAGCCCGCAGGTTTGCGGCTGAGGGCGCAGAGCAAAGGGATCCGGGCGGAAACGGTCAAGGAAGTCATGCCCATCGACAACGAGAGCCTGGTTGGTCAGGTCGCGCTTTTTGGCAGGGCCGTTCAATTTTCCGACCTTCGTGGTCCGGACGCGCCCCCCTTTGCACGCAAGCATGCGCACACCTGGAACTTCCGTGCCAATGCTGGTGCTCCGCTGATTCGCGACGGCAAGACCGTTGGCGTCATCACGGTGACCTCGCCGGAAGTAGGTGCGATGACCGGGAAGCAGATGGAGCTGCTTGCCACCTTCGCCGACCAGGCGGTGATCGCGATCGAGAACGCGCGGCTGTTCAACGAGACGCAGGAGGCGCTGGCTCACCAGACCGCTAGCGCCGACATCCTGCGCGTCATCAGCAGTTCGCCCACCGACGTGCAGCCGGTGTTCGAGGCGATCGTGACCACCGCAGTCAGGCGCCTGGGCTGCGACATCGCCCTGGTGCAGACCGTCAGCGGCGACACCTACTCGCCCAAGGCCATGGCCACCCCGGCCGGCCTGATACCGGTGCCGGGCGCGCAGGTGATGTCGGTGGACCCGGCGGCCAACTTTCCATCGCGCGCGATCGTGAGCAAGACCATGCTGCACGTGAGCGACTGGTCGGCGATCGAACTTCCCCCGCACGAGCAGGTGCGGCACCAACAGCTTGGCCTGAACTCGGCGCTGTACCTGCCACTGCTGCGCGGCGACGCCTGCGTTGGGGTGTTGGTGCTGGGCAGCAAGCGGGCCAACGCCTTCAACGACAAGGCGATCGCGCTGGCGCAGTCGTTCCGGGATCAGGCGGTGATCGCCATCGAAAACACGCGCCTCTTTAACGAGACCAAGGAGGCGCTCGAGCGGCAGACGGCGACGGCGGAGATCCTGAAGGTCATCAGCAGCTCGCCCGCTGATCTGCGGCCGGTGTTCGACGCGATCCTCGGCAACGCGACCAAGTTGTGCGACGCGCACCTTGGGATCCTGAATCTGTATGACGGGGAAAAGTTCCGCACCGGCGCCCATCTCGGCGCAAATCCGGATTTCACCCGCTGGCTCGAAGAACGGGGCCCGTTCGCCCCGCCGCCGGGCTCTTCGCTTGCGCGCATGACTGAGGAGCGGCAACCGGTGCAGGTTGCGGACGTCAGGGAAACGCAGGCCTACGCCGAGGGGTCACCGGTCGCGGTCAAGATGGCCGACCTGGGCGGCGCGCGGACCTTCCTCGCGGTGCCGATGCTCAAGGACGGCTCGGTGATCGGCAGCATCGGCATCTACCGCCCGGAGGTGCGACTGTTCACGGAGCGGCAGATCGCCCTGGTGAAGACCTTCGCCGACCAGGCGGTGATCGCCATCGAGAACGTACGGCTGTTCAAGGAACTGCAATCACGCACCGAAGCGCTGACGAAATCGGTCGGCCAGCTGACCGCGCTGAGCGAGGTCGGCCAGGCGATCAGCTCGACGCTGGAGCTCGACACGGTGCTCAAGACCATCGTCGGCCGCGCGGTGCAGCTGAGCGGCCTGGACGCCGGCGTGATCTACGAATACGACCAGGCAAACGACCTGTTCCTGTTGCGCGCCTCCGAGCGCTTCGACGAGTCCGGCGTCGCGGAATTCCGCGGCGCGACCATCCGCAGGGGCGAGGGTGCGGTGGGGCGCAGCGTGGAGATCCGGCAACCGACTCAGGTGCCGGACACGCACGCGCCGGACTACCCGGCGCACCTGCGCGGGCTGCTCGACCGCGCCGGCTTCCGGGCGCTCCTCGCCGTGCCGCTGCTGCGCGAGGACCACATCGTGGGCGCGCTGATGGTGATCCGCAAGGAGCCGGGGGAATTCGCCGCGGAGGTGGTGGAGTTGCTGCGCAGCTTCGCCGGCCAGTCGGCGCTGGCGATCCAGAACGCGCGCCTGTTCCGCGAGATCGCCGAGAAGGGCCGCCAGCTCGAGCAGGCAAGCCGGCACAAGTCGAACTTCCTCGCCAGCATGAGCCATGAGCTGAGGACGCCGCTCAACGCCATCCTCGGCTTCAACGAGATGATCCTCGGCCAGGTCTACGGCGAGGTGCCGGCGGACATGAAGGAGCCGCTGGAGGACATCCAGAAAAGCGGCAAGCACCTCCTGCGCCTGATCAACAACGTGCTGGACCTCGCCAAGATCGAGGCCGGGCGGATGGAACTGTCGCTCCAGGATTATTCGGTGCACGACCTGGTGGGGAGCGTGCACTCGACGCTGCGGCCGCTGGCGGCGGAAAAAGGCCTGGAGTTCCTTGCCACGGTGCCGGAGGACCTGCCGCTCGCCTACGGTGACGGCGGGCGCATCACGCAGTGCCTGATGAACCTCGCCGGCAACTCGATCAAGTTCACCAAGGCAGGCAGAATCGAGATCTCGGTCGAGGAGAAGGACGGCCTGCTGACGTATCGGGTCTCGGACACCGGCATCGGCATCCCGCGGGACAAGATCGCGAGCCTCTTCACCGAATTCAAGCAGACCGACGCCACCATCGCCAGCGAGTACGGCGGCACGGGCCTGGGGCTTTCCATCAGCAGGAAGTTCGTCGAGATGCACGGCGGGCGCATCTGGATCGAAAGCGAGCTGGGCAGGGGTTCGACCTTCAACATCGAGGTGCCGCTGCGGGTGAAAACATCATGAGCGGGAACACGATCCTGTACGTCGAGGACAACGAGATGAACCGGAAGATCGTGCGCGACCTCCTCAAGCGCACGAAGTACCAGCTGGTCGAGGCCTTCGACGGCGAAGCGGGCGTGGCGAAGGCGCTGGAAATCCTTCCGGACCTGATCCTGATGGACATCCAGCTGCCGAAGATCTCGGGCATGGAGGCGACGCGCCGCCTGCGCGCCGAGGCGGCGACCGCGGGCATCCCCATCATCGCCATCACGTCGTTCGCGCTCTCGGGCGACGAGCAGAAGGCGAAGGCGGCCGGCGCCACCGCCTACCTCGCCAAGCCCTACAGCCCGTTCGACCTGCTCAAGCTGATCCGCGCACTGGTCCCGGAGGCGTGACGTCGCGGGAAATCTGGTCTAAACTGACCAGATATGGAAACGATCCAGCTGCACGACGCCAAGGCCCGCCTCTCCGAACTGGTGGACCGCGCCCAGTTGGGCGAGGACGTGGTCATTTCCCGGCATGGCAAGGCGGTCGCCAGGATCGTCGGCTACCGGCCGGCGCGCGCGAATCGCCGGCTCGGCCTCCTGCGCGGCAGGATCCGGTTTCGCAAGGGCTGGGACGATCCTCTGCCGGAGGACATCCTCGCGGCCTTCGAGGGCCGCGATTGAGGCTGCTACTCGACACCCATGCCCTGATCTGGGTCCTGGCGGCGCCGGACCGGTTGCCGGCGGCAGCGAGGCGCGCGGTCAGGACCGCCGACAATGAGGTCTACGCCAGCGTGGCAAGCGCCTGGGAGATCGCGATCAAGGTGGCGATCGGCAAACTCGGCTTCGCTGCGCCGGATCTGGAGCAGGCGCTCGCGGACTCCGGGATCCAGCCGCTCGGGATCAGCCTGCGGCACGCCGCAAGCGTGGCGAATCTGCCGCCGCACCACCGCGATCCATTTGACCGCATGCTGGTGGCGCAGGCGCTGTGCGAGTCCATGACGCTCGTCACGCGCGACCGCGCGCTTTCGAAGTACGGCGTCAGGTTGCTGTGGCGCGGCGCTGCGCGCGGCCGGCCGAGGACGGCATGATCGGATCCACTGCCGGCGCGCGCTGCGGGTCCGCCGCCCGGTAGATGTGGGAAGCGACCGCCCTGCTTGCCATGGTTGCCGGCGCGCTGTTCTGGATCGACAGCCTGCGCGCCCGCGAACGCGCCCTGGCCGCCGGACGCCGGGCCTGCGAACGCTACGGCGTGCAGCTGCTCGATGAAACCGTGGTCTTCGCCTCGCTGCGCCTCGCGCGCGACGAGGAAGGTCGCGTGCGCCTGAAGCGAACCTACAGCTTCGAGTTCTCGGACACCGGCGACAACCGGCGCCGCGGCGCCATCGTCATGCTGGGACCGGATCTGGCCGACCTGCAGCTGGAGCCTTACCGCATCCAATGAGCCGCTGGCTGGAAGCGAAGGTGATCGAGAACCGCCACTGGACGCCGGCGCTGTTCTCGCTGCGCGTCGAGGCGCCCGGGCTGGCCTTCCGGGCCGGGCAGTTCGTCCGCATCGCGCTCGATGTCGGCGGGGAACGTGTCGCGCGCGCATTCTCGTTCGTCAATCCGCCGCAGGATCCGGTGCTGGAGTTCTACGGCGTGGTGGTGCCGGAGGGTCCGCTGTCGCCGCGCCTGGCAAGGCTGCAGGCCGGCGACATCCTGTTCGTTGCGGACAATCCTTCGGGCTTCCTTGTGCTGGACGAGGTGCCGCAGGCGGAGGACCTGTGGCTGGTCTCGACCGGGACCGGCATCGCGCCGTTTCTCTCCATCCTGCGCACGGACGCATGCTGGAGCCGCTACCGGCGCGTGATTCTCGTCCACGGCGTGCGCCACGCCACGGAGCTGGTGTACCGGGACATGATCGACGGCATCCGGCGCGAGAGGGGCGCGGGCTTCCGGTACGTGCCCATGGTCAGCCGGGAGCGCGTCCCCGGCGCGCTAGAGGGGCGCATTCCGGCCGCGATCGGAGACGGGCGCCTGGAAGCGGCCGCGGTCCCGATCCGCGCCGACTCCCAGTTCATGCTGTGCGGCAACCCGGACATGCTGAAGGACGTGCAGGCGGTCCTCGCCGCGCGCGGGCTGCGCAAGCACCGGCGCCGCGCCCCCGGGCAGATCACGGTGGAGAGTTTCTGGTGAGGCGCCTGGCTGCGCTCGCGCTGGTCGCCGCGCTCGCGCTGCTGCAGGGCTGCAGCGCGATCCGCGTCGCCTACAGCAATGCCGATACGCTGCTCCGCTGGCAGGCGAACAGCTACTTCGATTTCCACGACAGCGCCTCCGAGGAGCTGGACCGGCGGATCGGAGCCTTCCTCGGCTGGCATCGCGCCACGGCGCTGCCGCAGTACGTGAAGATCGCCGGGGAGGCCGCCGCGCGCGTGGAGCGCGGCCTCGCGCGGGCCGACGTGGAGTGGTTCTATGCCGCGCTGGAGGCCCAGGCCCGCGAAGGGCTGCGCGCCGGCGCCGCAGAGGCGGCACCTCTGCTCGACCGTCTGGAGCCGGACCAGCTGCAGCACTTCGAGCAGCGCCTGCGCGAGGAGAACCGCAAGTTCGAGCGCGACCACCTGCGCGGCGGCCCGGCGGAGCGGCGCCAGCGGCGCCTGAAGCGGACCGTCGAGCGCCTGGAGGACTGGTTCGGCCCCCTGGCCGAGGAGCAGGAGACGCTGGTCCGGCGCTACAATGACAGCGCCCCCATGGTGAACGAGATGCGCGATCGGGACCGCAGGCGGCGGCAGGCCGAGCTGGTAGCCATGCTGCGCGCGCGCGAGGCGCGCAGGCGGCTCCCCGACTGGGCCGCGGCGTGGGACCGTGGTCGGGAGCCGGCCTATGAGGCCGCGTTTCGCGATTGGCGCTCCGCCTATGCCGGGATGATCGCCGCCCTTGACCGGACGCTCACCGCGGAGCAGCGCCGGACCGCCGCCGCCCGCCTGCGAGGCTTCGCCGCCGACTTCGAGCAGCTGCAGCGGCGATGAACGACCGCACCGGCCCTGTGGACGCGGTGCCAGCGGCGGCGGGGCAGGTCGAGCCCAGCTACGCCGGGCTGCCGCGCGACGCCCAGAGCGAGTACAAGGCGATCCTCGCCAACGCCTCGATCGGCATCGCCTTCACGCGCGACCGCAAGTTCTTCCTCTGCAACACCCGGTTCGCGGAAATGCTGGGCTGGGCCCCCGAGGAGCTGATCGGCCAGGGCGGCGACGTGGTCTACCCCTCGCGCGAGAGCTACGAGGCGCTGGGCTCGCTCGCGGTGCCGGTGCTGGGCGCCGGCCGGCAACTCGACATCGAGTGGGAGATCCGGCGCAAGGACGGCTCGACCTTTCCCTGCCGGCTGATCGCCAAGGCGATCAATCCGGCGAATACCCGGCAGGGAACGATCTGGATCGCGGAGGACATCACCGAGAGGAAGCGTCGCGAGGACGAGGTGGCGCGCCTGCTGCGCGAGCAGGAGGCGATCCTCAACACCGCCTCCATCGGCATCTGCTTCGTGCGCGAGCGGCGCATCGTGCGCTGCAACCGGCGCTTCGAGGAGCTGCACGGCTACGGGCCGGGCGAGTTGATCGGCCGCGCCACCGCGGAACTGTACGTCTCGGAGGACGATTTCCGGCGCGCGGGCGAGGGCTACGCCGTGCTCGCCGCGGGCCGCAGCTTCGTCAACATCAGGCAGATGAAGCGCAAGGACGGGTCGCACTACTGGTCGCGCATGACCGGCAGCGCCATCGATTCCGCCAACCCCGAGCGCGGCTCGGTCTGGCTCGCCGAGGACATCACCGACCAGAAGCGCGCCGAGGAGGAGCTGCAGCGCGTGCTCGCGGAGCAGAAGGCTCTGGCCGACAATGTCGTGGTCGGCATCGCCTTCGTGCGCGACAGGAAAGTGGCGCGCTGCAACCAGCGCTTCGAGGAGATGATCGGTTACGCGCCGGGCGAGGCGGCCGAGATGTCGACCCGGGAGCTGTACTTCACCGATGAGCAGTTCGCGGCCGCCGGGAAGAACTACATCGAGCTGGATGGCGGAATCTCCAGCACGCGGGAGCACTGGTTGCGTCGCCGCGATGGATCCGGGTTCTGGTGCCGGGTATCGGGCCGCGCGGTGCATCCTGGGGACCCGGCGAGCGGCTACGTCTGGCTGTTCGAGGACATCACCGACCGCAAGCGCGCGGACGAGGACATGAAGCGTGCGCTGCGTGACCAGGAACTGATCCTGGACAACGCCACCGTTGGCATAGCGTTCGTTCGCGCCCGCCGCATTCAGCGGGTGAACGGGCACCTGCTCGGGATGACCGGGTACGAGGCGGTGGATCTGGTCGGTTGCTCCAGCGCCGTGCTGTTCGACGACGCCGGGGATTGGGAAAAGGCCGGTGCCCTCGCATACGGCACCACGGCGCCCGGCGGCATCCACGATTCCGAATGGCGCTTCCGGCGCAAGGATGGCTCGACCTACCTGTGCCGCACCCGTGGACGACGCATCGATTCCGGCGAGGCTGAGCAGCAGTGGATCTGGAGCTTCGAGGATGTCACCGCGGAGCGCGAGGCGGGCGAACGCGTGCGGCGCGCGCTCGCCGAGCAGGAGCTGATCGTCGAGAACGCCGCGGTCGGCATCGTGTTCGTCAAGGACCATGTCATCCAGCGCTGCAACCGGCGCGGGGCGGAGATGGTCGGGTACGACCCCGCCGAACTGGCGGGCATGACCGTTTCGGCGCTGCACGCGGAGTCTCCGCAGGCGGAGGCGGTCGGCTCGCGCGCGTACGAGGACACGGCCCCCGGAGGCAGCTTTGAGTCCGAGACCGCGTTCCGGCGCAAGGACGGCTCGACGTTCATCGGCCGGACCGTCGGCAAGCGCGTGGATCAGGGCGATGCGCAGCAGCAATGGATCTGGATCGTGGAGGACGTCACCGTCGAGCGCCTCTCCCGTGACGCGCTGGAGCGCGCCGTGGCCGACCGCACCCAGGAACTGGTCTCGGCCAACCGCAGGCTGGAGGCGGAAATCGCCGACCGCAAGCAGGCCGAGACCCGCGCCCAGCACCTGGCCGACCACGACCCGCTCACCGGCCTGCCCAACCGGCGCTTGCTGGAGGACCGCCTGATGCAGGCGATCGCGCGCGGCGACCGCAACCAGAAGCCGACCGCGGTGATGTTCGTGGACCTGGACCGCTTCAAGGCGATCAACGACACCCTTGGCCACGCGGTGGGCGACGTGCTGCTGAAGGAGGTTTCCGAGCGCCTCGTGAAGCAGCTGCGCGTGGGCGACACGGTGTGCCGCATCGGCGGCGACGAGTTCGTGGTGGTGCTGCCGGAGGTGACGCGCTCGTCGGATGCCGCCGGCGTGGCGCAGAAGATCATCGATACCGTGGCGCTGCCGATCACGGTGGAGGACCGCGAGCTGCAGGTGTCGGTGTCCATCGGCATCAGCGTGTTCCCGGACGACGGCCGCGACGCCGAGACCCTGATCCGCAACGCCGATGCCGCGATGTACCACGCCAAGGAGAGCGGGCGCGCCGGCTACCAGTTCTTCACCGAGCAGATGAACCTCGCCGCCTCGCGGCGCGTCGCGATCGAGGCCGACCTGCGCCGCGCGCTGCAGGACAACGCGCTGCGCGTGCACTACCAGCCGATGGTGGTGGCCGGCGGCGGCGAGGTGGTCGGCTACGAGGCGCTGGTGCGCTGGCAGCACCCGGCACGCGGCATGCTGGCGGCGGAGGAGTTCGTGCAGCTCGCCGAGGACACCGGGTTCATCCTGCGCCTGGGCGAATGGGTGCTGCGCGAGGCCTGCCGCTGGATCGGTTTCGTCGGCCCGGAGCGCGCGCGGCCGGTAAGCGTCAATCTGTCCGCGCGCCAGTTCGCCGATCCGCGCCTGGTCGAGCTGGTGGCCGGCGTGCTGAAGGATTCCGGGGTGCCGCCGGCGCTGCTGCAGCTGGAGGTCAGCGAGTCCACCGCGATGCTTCACGCCGACCATGCCGAGGCGACGATGAGAAAACTGAGGGACCTGGGCGTCACGCTGTCGCTGGACAACTTCGGCAGCGCTTTTTCCAGCACCATGCGTCTGCGGCGCTTCGCGCTCGACCGCCTGAAGCTGGACCGCTCGCTGGTCGCGGAGGCCGCGCCGGGGTCCGACGGCATGGCCATCATCTGCGCCGTGACCAGCCTGGCGCACGCCATTGGGCTGAAGGTCGTGGCCCAGGGCGTGGAGACCGAGGCGCAGCGCGAACTGCTCAAGGCCTGCAATTGCGACTTCCTGCAGGGCCACCTCATCGGCCGCCCGGCGGAGCCCGCGTCCTAGATCGCCCGGCCGCGCTTGTGCTTCAGCCGCTCCTCGGTCATGCGGATGTTGATCTCCACCCCCACCATGTTGGGGTTGACCTCGAGCGCGCGCCGCCACCAGCGCAGCGCCTGCTCGTAGTCCTCGAGCTGGAAGTAGATCTGGCCGTAGCCGGAGAGGGCGCCGAAGTGGTTCGGATTGCGCTTGAGCACCTCGTCGCAGTCCGCGAGCGACTGCTTGAAGTTGCCGGCCATGTAATGGGCGGTGGCGCGCTTGTTCCAGCCCTCGGCGAAGCCGGGGCGGGCGCGGATCACCGCGCTGAAGGTGGAAAGCGCCTCGGGCAGCCGGCCCGCCTGCATCTGCTCGACGCCGCGCGCCATCTGGCGGTCGATCTCCGCCTCGCCCGAGCGGCTCCAGAGCAGCCACAGGCCCTGCTCGGCGTAGCCGCGCACGAAGGCGCTTTCGTCGCGCAGGCGCCTGAGCAGCAGCGGCTGGTCGGCCATGGTGCCGTGGTTGGCGACCCAGACCACGGCCTCGGCGCGGCGTTCCGTGACGGCATGCTCGAGATCGGCCAGGGCGGCCTCGCGGCCGGCGGGCGCGGGGAATGCGGCGGGCGCGGCGCATGTTAACGTAACGACCGTCAACAGCAGGAGGATCCAGCGATGAAAGCCCGCCTCAGCCATGCGCTCATGATAGCCCTGTTCGCCGCCGGCACGTCCTGGGCCGCCGACACGCCGAGCCCCTCGCCCGACGGCGACAAGGACAAGGACAAGAAGCTCGAGGCGGCGCGCGCGGCGATCGCGAGGCAGGATTGGCCGGGCGCGCAGGGCATCCTGCGGGGGGCGCTGGCGGCCGACAAGCTGGCGCAGTCGAGCGCCGACTACCACAACCTCTACGCCTACGCGATGCGCAAGGCCGGCACGCGCGACATGGACTTGGTGTTCAAGCACTACAACGAGGCACTTAGGCTCGACGCGAAGCACCGCGGCGCGCACGAGTACATCGGCGAGGCCTACCTGATGGTGGGCAACCTGCCCAAGGCGAAGGAGCACCTGAAGGCGCTGGACGGCCTGTGCACGTTCGGCTGCGCCGAATACAGCGACCTGAAGAAGGCGGTTTCGGCCTACGAGTCGAAGCGGGCGAAGAAGTAGGCTAAATTCGGCGGGATGGAATCCCGCCCGAACTTCGTTTTCATCCTCGCCGACGACCTCGGCTACGCCGACCTCGGCTGCTACGGCGGCCGTCCGCGCGCCAGCGGGGTGCCCTTCGACACCTGCTCGCCCAACCTGGACCGCATGGCCCGCGAGGGCCTGCGCTTCACGCAGGGCTACGCCAACTCCTGCGTCTGCTCGCCCACGCGCTTCGCGCTGATGACCGGGCGCTGGCAGCACCGGCTGCGCGGCGGCGCGGATGAACCCATTCGCAGTACCGCGCGCGGCGACCCGAACCTCGGCCTGCCGCCGTCGCACCCGACGCTGCCCTCGCTGCTGCGCGATTCGGGCTACGCCACCGCGCTGGTGGGCAAGTGGCACCTGGGCTACCCGCCGCATTTCGGCCCGCTGAAGAGCGGCTACGAGGAATTCTGGGGCGCGTTGTCCGGCGGCATGGATTACCACACGCACCGCGACACCGCGGGCAACCACGACCTGTGGGACGGGGAGAACGAAACGCACGAGAAGGGCTACCTCACCGACCTGATCTCGGATCGCGCGGTGGATTTCATCCGCCGCAAGTCGAAAAGCCCGTTCCTGTTGTCGGTGCACTACAACGCCCCGCACTGGCCCTGGGAGACGCGCGCGGACGCCGCCGAGGCGCGGCGGCTCGCGCGGATCTTCCACTTCGACGGCGGCTCGGTGGCGACCTACCTCACCATGATCCGGCAGATGGACGAGGGCATCGGTCGCATCCTTGCCGCGCTGAAGGCAGCGAAGGCCGAGCGCAACACCATCGTCGTCTTCACCAGCGACAACGGCGGCGAGCGCTTCTCGGACACCTGGCCGCTGGTTGGCAAGAAGATGGACCTGCTCGAGGGCGGCATCCGCGTGCCCTACATCGTGCGCTGGCCGGCGGCGGTGAAGAAGGGCGGCGTCGCCGCGCAGCAGGCGGTCACCATGGACTGGGTGGCGACGTTCCTCGAGGCGGCGGGCGTGAAGGCGCACCGCGACTATCCGCTGGACGGCAGGAGCCTTCTAAAGGTGCTGCGAGACCCGAAGAAGACCTTCGCGCGAGAGCTGTACTGGAAGATGCTCTTCCGCGAGCAGAAGGCGCTGCGCGCCGGCGACTGGAAGTACCTCTCGGTCGAGGGCAACGAGTTCCTGTTCAACCTGGCGCGGGACGAGCGCGAGCGGGCGAACCTGGGCGGGCGCGAGCCGAAGCGGCTGGCGGCGATGCGGGCCAAGGTCGCGGCCTGGGAAGCGCAACTGCCCTCGCATCCCGGCGCCGCATTCTCGTTTCCGGCGACGAAGGCGGACCTGGTCACTCCCGCCAGCTAGGGTCGCTGGCGCGCGAGCTCGGCGCGCAGCCGCGGCTCCAGGTCGCGGCAGAGCCTCTTCAGGTCCGCCGGGAAGTGGCGTTCGATGTTACCGATCGTGCACATTTGGGGCGTCCCGGCGCAGCAGCCGCATCGGCAGCCCGCCCCTGGGCCTGAGCGTGATGCGCGGCTCGGTCTTCACCTCCCGCCCCGGGATGGACTCCAGCCGCCAGCGCCGCGCGACCGTCGCCAGCACGATGGCGTGCTCCATCATGGCGAATGAATTCCCGATGCAGATCCGCTGCCCGCCGCCGAAGGGCAGGTAGGCCATTTTCGGCCTGTCGGTCCGGGCGCCCGGCGCGAAGCGCTCCGGCCAGAAGCCGTCGGGCTCGGGCCAGTAGTCGGGCCGGCGGTGCAGGGCGTAGGGGCTGATGACGATGTGCGCGCCGGCGGGCATGCGAAAGGGCCCGAGCCGGTCCTCGCCCGCGGCGCGGCGGGAAAAGACATAGGCCGGCGGATACAGCCGCATCGCTTCCTCCGCGACCATGCGCGCGTAGTGCAGGCGCTCGAGGTCGTCGAACGAGGGCGCGGCGCGGTCGCCCAGCACCTCGTCCACCTCGGCTTGCAGCAGGCCTTCGACGCGCGGGTCCTGCGCCAGCAGGTGGAAGGTCCAGGTGAGTGCGATGGCGGTGGTCTCATGCCCGGCGAGGAACAGCGTCACCAGCTCGTCGCGCAGCTGCTTGTCTGTCATGCCCTGGCCGGTTTCATCGTCGCGCGCCTCCAGCAGCATGGAGAGCAGGTCATCGCGGGTTTCACCCGAGGCGCGGCGATCCGCGACGATGCGGTTGACGATGGCATCCAGCGTCGCCACGGCGCTGGCGAACCTGCGCCCGCGCGGGCGGGTGATGAACTCCGGCAGGTCGAAGAACGCAGTCGGTCGCACGCGCCCGGTCTCCTCGCCCAGCACGGTCATGGCGTCGTAGACCGCGCCGATGTCGCCGCTGACGTCGGCGCCGAAGAGGGTCCGCGCCACGATGTCCATGGTGACCGCGTTCATCGCCGCCATGGCGTCGATGACGCGGCCGTGCTCCCAGGTCGCGGTCATGCGGGTGGAAGCGTCCGCCATCGCCCCGGCGAGCACCTTCAGGCGCCGCAGGTGGAACGCGGGCTGCGCGAGACGGCGCTGGCGCTTCCAGAACTCGCCTTCCGATATCAGCAGGCCGTCGCCCAGGAACGGGCGCAGGTTGTTGCGGTAGGTGACCGACTTCGGGTAGTTGGCGACGTTGTCGAGCAGGATCCGCTTCACGTACTCGGCGTCGTTGACGAAGTAGATGCGCTTGCCCAGCAGCTTCGTGTAGCAGACCGGGCCCATTTCGAGGGTTGCCATGACGTCGAAGCGCGGCGCGAGGCCCAGCCAGCGCGCAAGCGCCGGCGCGCCTTCCATCGCCGGGAAGTCGATGCGCGGGGCGTCCATGGCCTCAGCGCGGTCCATAGCCCCCGCCGCCGGGCATTTCCGCGATCAGGCAGTCGCCCGCCGGGACGACGTAGGTTTCCTTGCCGGGCAGCACCTTGCCGCTGGCGAGCAGGACGCGGCCCACCGCGCCGTCGCCGCCGCCGGCGCGGCCGCGCGCCGGGTGGTGGCGGCGGTCGAAGGTGGCGCAGGCGATGCTGAAGGGCGCGGGCTCGGTGTTCTCGATCTCGATGCGCACGCCCATGCCGCCGGTCTGCCGCCCCGTTCCGCCCGAGCCTTCGGCCAGCTCGCGGCGCCGGAACAGCAGCGGCGATTGCGCCTCGGTGATTTCCACCGGGATGGCGCCGACCCCGCTGGGAAAGGCGGTGGTGGAAAGCCCCGGCTTGCCGGGCCGCGCGCCCATGCCGCCGATGCCGATGGAGATGACGTTGAAGCGCGTCGCTTCCGGCTTCGCGCCCTCCACCTGCGGGCCGCCCGACATGCCCAGGATCCACATGCTGCCCGCGCCCTCGGCCGGCACCTTGCCGCCCAGCGGCTCGTCGAAGCAGTCGAACACGAGCTCGGGCAGCATCTGGCCGATGACGTGGCGCGCGGTGACGGCACGCGGCCGCAGCGGGCTCACGATCGAGTCCTCGGGCGCGGAAATGGTCACCGGCGCGAGGGACCCGGCGTTGTTGGGGATGCCGGGGGCGACGATGCACTTCACGCCGAACGAGGTATAGGCCTCGGTGTAGCAGAGGGGCGAGTTGATGCCGAAGCGCGAGGCGGGCGAGGTGCCGGTGAAATCGACGTGGATCCCGTCCCCCGACACCTGCAGCCTCGCCTGCAGCACGATCGGCGCCTCGTAGCCGTCCAGTTTCATGGACGCGGTCCAGGCGCCGCGCGGCAGCCTGCGGATCGCCGCCAGCATCGAGGCGCGCGAGGTGGCGATGATGTGCTCGCCCAGCGTGTCGAGCTCTTCCAGCCCGAACTCCTCCAGCATCGCCGCGAGGCGCTGCGCCGCGACCTCGTTGCACGACACCAGTCCCAGCAGGTCTCCGCGCACCTGCAGCGGCTCGCGCGAATTCGCCATCAGGATCGCGAAGAAGGTGTCGTTCGGCTTGCCGCCCTCCATCATCTTCATGTGGGGAATGAGCACGCCTTCCTCGTACACCGAGGTGGCCTCGGCGACGAAGCCGCGGCCGCCGACGTCGATGACGTGGCAGGTGGAGGCGAAGAACCCGATCAGGCGGCCCTTGAGGAACGCGGGCGTCACGGTGACGAAGTCGAACAGGTGCCCCGTGCCCATCCACGGGTCGTTGGTGACCAGCACGTCGCCGGGCTTGAGAGTTTCCGCGGGATAACGCTCAAGGAAGTGCGCCACGGCGGTGGCCATGGTGTTGACGTGCCCTGGGGTGCCGGTGACCGCCTGCGCCAGCATGCGCCCCTTGGTGTCGTAGACGCCCGCAGAGAGGTCGCCTGCCTCGCGCGTGATGGCGCCGAATGCGGTCTTGAGCAGCACGTTGGCCTGCTCCTCGACGACGGCTATGAGGCGGTTCCACAGCACCTGCCGCACCAGTTCCTCGCGCATCGCCCCGTTGTCCTTGCTCATCAGGTCCTCGTCAGCATCAGGTGCCCGGCGGCGCCGACCGCCGCCCGCCAGCCCGCCGGCACCAGCGTCGTCGTCTGCGGCTCCACCACCAGCGCCGGCCCGTCCAGCGCCGCCCCGGCGGCGAGGTCCGCACGACGGAACGCCGGCAGATTCTCCAGCTTTCCGGTCGCCGGGTCGAACACTTCGCGATGCGTCCCGGGCGCGGTCGCCGCGGTCGCGGCCACGGCGGCGAGCGCGGGCGCCTGCAGCTCGGGCGTGGACACGGTCACCGTCCAGGTGAGGAACTCGACCGGCACGTCGGAGATGCGCAGGCCGTACTGTTCCTGGTAGCGCGCTTCGTAAGCCTCGCGCAGCAGGCCGGCGTCGGCCGCGCCGAGCTCGCGCTCCGGCAGCGCGATCGCGATCTCGTGTCCCTGCCCCAGGTAGCGCATTTCCACCGCGCGCAGCGTGCGCAGCGTTGCGCCGCCCGCCCCGGCGAGGACGATGGCGGCCGCCTCCTCCGCCATCCGCGCCAGCATCCGGTTCACCGCCGTCGCGTCGAAGGCGTCGTCGCGCTGCGCCAGGCTGCGCGCCACCTCGAAGGCCACCGGCGCGCGCAGGAATCCCACCGCCGAGCCGACGCTGGCGTCCACCGGCACCAGCACTTTCACGATGCCCAGCTTGGCGGCCAGGCGCGCGGCGTGCAGCGGCGCCGCGCCGCCGAAGGCGATCATGGTGCAGCGCTCCGGGGCGCGGCCGCGCTCGATGGCATGCACCCGCGCGGCGCTCGCCATGTTCTCCTCGACAATCTCGCCCACGCCTGCCGCCGCCCAGCGCGCGTCCAGCTTGAGCGGCGCGCCGATCGTGGTGGCGAGCGCTTTCTCGGCGGCGGCCCGGTCCAGCGCCAGCGTGCCGGCGGCGAAGGCTTCCGGGTCGATGCGCCCGAGGACGACATTGGCGTCGGTGACCGTGGGTGCCGTGCCGCCGCGCCGGTAGCAGGCGGGCCCGGGCTCGGCGCCGGCGCTGTGCGGGCCGACCAGGATGCGGCCCAACTCGTCCAGCCGCGCGATCGAGCCGCCGCCGGCGCCGATTTCCACCATCTCGGTCACCGGGATGCGCACCGGCAGGCCGCTGCCCTTCAGGTTGCGCCAGACCCGCGCCACCTCGAACTTGCGCGAGCGCTCCGGCCGGCCCTCGGCGATGAAGCAGATCTTGGCGGTGGTGCCGCCCATGTCGAAGGACAGCACCTCCGACAGGCCCGCCTCGCGCGCGAGGCCCGCCGAGAGGATCGCGCCGCCCGCCGGGCCGGACTCGACCAGGCGCACCGGAAAGCGGCGCGCGGTTTCCAGGGTGGTGAGGCCGCCGCCGGAGGTCATCAGGTACAGCGGGCAGGCGAAGCCGCGGCGCTTCAGTTCCGCGGCGAGCCGCTCCAGGTAGCTCGCCATCAGCGGCTGCACGTAGGCGTTGGCGCAGGCGGTGGACAGGCGCTCGTACTCGCGGATCTCGGGGCAGACCGCCGAGGAGAGCGTGATCGAGACCCCCGGCAGCGCCGCGGCCAGCAGTTCGGCGGCTCTACGCTCGTGCGCGTCGTTGGCGTAGGCATGGAGGAATCCGACGGCGACGGCCTCGACCTTCGCCGCGCGCAGCGCCACGGCCACGCCGGCCAGCGCGGCCTCGTCCAGCGGCACGCGGACCTCGCCGCGCGCCGTGACCCGTTCCGCGACCGGGAAGCGCAGCTCGCGCGGCACCAGCGGCGCCGGCAGCTCCAGCTCCAGGTCGTAGTGCTCGTAGCGCTTCTCGTAGCCCATCTCGAGCACGTCGCGGAAGCCCGCGGTGGTGACCAGGGCGGTGCGCGCGCCTTTCCTCTCGATCAGCGCGTTGGTGGCGAGGGTGGTGCCGTGGATGAGCACGCCGACCTGCGCGGATGAGACCGCGGCCGCGGCGAGCACCTGCGCGATGCCCGCGAGCATGCCTTCCTCCGGCGCGCGCGGCGTGGTCAGGACCTTGGCGGTGTGGCGCCGGCCGGCGTGCTCCAGCACGACGTCGGTGAAGGTGCCGCCGATGTCGGCGGCGAGGCGGGCTTGCGGCGCCGCCATCAAGTGCCGATTCGGAGCGGGCTGCCCATCTTGCGCAGCGCCGCGATGATGCTGAGCGCGGTGATCTTCCCGGTCTTCGGGTTCTCGCTCGGGACGTTGGCGATGGAGAAGCTGAACTCGGCGCTGTCGGCCACTACGGTGATGGTGTGCAGGTTGCGCGTCACCGCGGGATCGGCCCAGATCTGGATCGTGGTCCGGTCCGGCCCGATGCCGGCGAGGCTCAGCGCCGCGGCCACGTTCACATTCGCGGGAAAGCCCTTCACGGCTTCGCGCGCGCTGCCTTCGAAAACCTTTAGCGGCGCCTTCAGGTCCCTGACGCTGATGTTGTTCTGCACCAGGTGCGGCGCGCCTTCCAGCCCGTTGGGCGGCTTGCGCGTCACCATGGTGACCGAGTGAATCACGCCCTCGGCGGCGGCCTGCACCGCGTCCAGCCCGAGCAGCGCGCCGCTCGGTACCACGATATGCGCGCCATGCTTCGCGGCCAGGTCCTTCACCTCCGGGTGGGCGAGCAGGGCGCCGACGCTGATCACCACCAGTGTTCGGCCCTTGGCCAGCGCCGGTTCCGCGATCTGCAGGAACACTTCCGCGGGCGCGCATTCGACCACGATGTCGGCATGGTCGGCGAGCTCGCCTAGGG
>JALHLN010000028.1 GCA_022844545.1 Burkholderiales bacterium
TGGGCTCGATATCGCAGGAGATCCTTCGGCGGTCGGCGATTCCGGTGACCATCGTGGCCCTTCCCGCATCGGCGTAGGCATGCGCGTCAGCCGTCGCGAATCGCTGTCCACAACAGGCGCGGACGCCCGCGGCAGCGGCGACCCTGGACGTGGCGGGCAGCCGCATCGCGGTGACGCACATGGAGCCGCACGACGACGCGGGCGAGCTGGTCGCCACCAGGGGCGCGGCCTAGGCGGCGGGCTAGCGTCGTGCGTCAAACAGGTTGCAACTTCAGTGGCGGCCGGTTAACTTTCGGCGACAGCATTGTCGGCGGTCAACGCCTGTTTCGCCGCGCGGCTGACGGCCAAGACCGCCGGATGCGTGAGCCGGCGCTCGACCGAAATCGCGTAATACCGGACCACGACGTCCTCGACGCGGCCGACGAGCTCCGCGCCGTATTGCCGCCGCACTTCCTCGGCGATCGCGGCCGGCGCCGGAAACAGGCCGACGCCCGCGGCGCCGAAGGCCTTCATCAGCGCAGTGTCGTCGAATTCGCCGACGATGCGCGGTCGGATGCGCTGCTCGCCGAACCAGCGCTCCATGGCGCCGCGCATGGCGGCACCGCTGCCCGGCAACAGTAGCGGGGCACCGTCGAGTGATTGCGGGAACTTTGCCCGGTAGCGCGCCGCCAGCGCCGGCACGGCATGCAGATCGACGGCGCAGCGGCCCAGCGGGTGGTTGTAGCCTCGCACCCCCAGTTCGCCCGGGAGCGGCCGATCGGCGATCACCAAGTCGAGCTTGTGGATGGCCAGTTCCGCAAACAGCCGTTCCAGCTTGTCTTCCTGACAGATCAGGCGTATCGGGCCGGGCAGCGCCGTCGCCGGCGCCAGCAGCCGGTAGGCGATCGACTTGGGAATCACATCGGCCACCCCGACCCGCAACAGCAGCTCGGCGCCCACCGAACGATTGCTCAGCAAACCCTCCAGTTCGGCTCCGATCTGAAAGATCTCGTCGGCATGCGACAGCGCGAGCTTGCCGGCGGCGGTCAGCTCCAGCCGCCGGCCGGCACGGCGGAAAAGGTCGGTGCCAAGCGCCCGCTCGAGTTCAGCGATCTGGCCGCTGATGGTCTGCGGGGTCAGACAGAGCCGCTCCGAGGCGCGCGCGATGCTGCCGGCACGAGCGACCGCCCAGAAGTAGCGAAGCTGCTTGTAGTTGATCACGCTCGGCCTCCCGCATCATCGGTCTGCGGCGGTTGAAAGGCGAAGAATATTCGACTATTCGACCGGCCGGCATTCTTTCCGAGCGCGGTTTCACGCTGCACCCTGCGCCGGTGTTCGACGCGTGCAGCGGCAAGTACAGCGCCGGGCTGCTGTCCGCGGCGGGACCTCGCTTCGTCGTCTCGGAGATGCGGTGCCGGGTGGCCAACAGGTGTCGTGGAGCGGCTCGCCCGCGAGCGCGCACCGCCGGCCTCGATCATCAGTCTGCAACGAACGAACGCCAAAGAAATATCGACTTCTGCCGAAGGAAGAATGAAGTCAGAATGCGCTGCGCTTCACCCCCCCGGGCGACGCGATGAGGCACCCGATGCAGATCGAGATTCAAGCGGTCAAGTTCGAACTAACCGATGCCCTGCGCGCGCACGTGCAGCGCCGGCTGCACTTTGCCCTGTCGCGCTTCGAGGGCCGGATCGCGCGCGCCATCGTGCGGCTGTCGGATCTGAATGGTCCGCGCGGCGGGGTGGACAAGGACTGCCGCCTGCAAATCCGCCTGCATGGACTGCCCGATGTCGTCGTCGAGGACACCGAGGCCGATCTGTACGTCGCGATCAGTCGCGCCGCCGACCGGGCCGGACGAACGCTGGACCGCCGGCTGCGGCGCGCGCGCAACGACTTCGGCTCCGAATCCGGAACGGGATGCCAATGAACGGACTGAATCGGATGCGACTGCCGGGCCTGCTGGCTGCATGGCTGGGCGGCATTCGGACCCGCAGCTGGCTCATCCTGGGGGCGGCCGGATTCGTCCTTCCCGGCCTCCTCGTCCGGGCCGGTATCGCCCCGCTGTCCTGGCTGTGGGCGCAGGCGCCCGTCGCGGCCGATGCCGGAAAGCGCTTGGGGAGCGAGGCCGCGATGCCCCGACGACGCCGACAACCGGAAAGGAGGCCGCGTCATGTCGAGAATCCTCGTCCCGGTGGATGACTCCGCCGGTTCGCTACCTGCGGTGCGGCACGCCATCGCCGAATTCAGGAAGAACCCGGCGGTGCAAATTCACCTGCTGAACGTGCAGCGGCCATTCTCGCAGTACATCGCGCGCTTCCTCGGAGCGGCCGAGCGCCATGCGTACTACCGGGAGCAGTCGACCCTGGGTCTGCAGCCGGGGCGAAGGCTGCTGGACGAACAGGGCGTGCCCTATCGCGTGCACATGGAGATCGGCGACAAGGCGCGTGTCATCAGCGAACTTGCGCGCCGCCTGCGCTGCGACCGTATCGTCATGAGCACCGCGCGCAAGAGCTCGTTGCTGCGCTGGATCGAGAGCTCGACCACCAACCGGGTGATCGAGTTGACGCCCGTCCCCGTCGTCGTCATCGCGGGGGGCATGGCGACCGCGGTGGAGCGCTATGGCCTCGCCGCGGGATTGGGCGCCGCCCTCGCGTCGCTGTTGCTCGCCGCCGCCAGTTGAGCGCGGGGGCTTCATGAACGCGATCGGCAAGCATCGCGCCGCGGCCGCAGCGCCGCAGCGGTTCGCCGCAAGACCGACTCAACCGAAGCTTCGACAGAGGAAATTCCGCCATGAATAGCGTCAACCCCAAGGGGACATCCGCCGCGATCGCGGCGTCCGGGACGAGTTCGCACGGCCGCCCGCAGCGCGAGCGCCTTGCCGCCGAGGGCGAAGACCGGCCCGTGAGTGCCGGCGCGGGTGCCGCCGCCGCGGCGAGCGCCTGGCATGCGCGGGAAGCGGCGGACGCGATTCGCGAGCTGCGGACGCGCGCCGAGGGCCTCGGCGCCGCCGAAGCCGCCGAGCGGCTCCGGAGCCATGGACCGAACGTCATCCCGCGCGGCAAGCGCGACACCGCGCTCGATCTGCTGTGGCGGCAGATCAACAACCCGCTGATCTGGGTGCTCATCGCGTCGGCCGCGGTGGCGATGGCCGTGGACCCCACGGGCGGGGTCAAGAACGGCCTCGTGATCCTGGCGGTGGTGGTGCTGAACACGATCATCGGCTTCGTGCAGGAATTCAAGGCGGGCAAGGCGATCGAGGCGCTCTCGCGCATGGTGCCGGAGAACGCCTCGGTCCTGCGCGAGGGCCGCAAGATCACCGTGCCGGCGACCGAGTTGGTGCCCGGCGACATCGTGCTGCTCGCGAGCGGCGACAAGGTGCCGGCCGACCTGCGCCTGATCCAGCTTCGCAACCTCCAGGTCGAGGAGGCGGCGCTGACCGGCGAGTCGGTGCCGACCGAGAAGCGGCTGGCCCCGGTCGCGAGCGCGGCGGGGATCGGGGATCGCGCCTGCATGGTCTACGGCGGCACGCTCGTCACCTACGGAACGGGGACCGCGGTGGTGGTCGAGACCGGGGCGAGGACCGAGCTTGGCCGCATCTCCACGCTGCTCAAGGAAACGACCGATCTCGAGACCCCGCTGACCCGGGCGCTGGCGAACATCGGCTGGATGATCACCATCGCGATCGTCGTCATCGCGCTGGCGATGCTCGCCTTCGGGACCTGGCGCACGATGGCCGAGACCGGGGCGCAATGGATCCCGGCGCTGCGCGAAACGGTCATCTTCGCCATCGCGCTGGCGGTCGGCGCGATTCCCGAGGGGCTGCCGGCGATCGTCACCATCGCCCTGGCGATCGGCGTGCAGCGCATGGCGGCGCGGCGTGCCGTGGTGCGCAAGCTCCCGGCGGTCGAGACGCTGGGCTCCACGACGGTGATCTGCTCCGACAAGACCGGCACGCTGACGCGCAACGAGATGACGGTGCAGGAGATCTGGACGCCGGCCTCGGGGGCCGTCGCCGTGACCGGCGTCGGCTATGAACCCAAGGGCCGCCTGCAGCGGGGCGCTGCCGCGGTCCTGCCGCCGGCCGAGGTGGCCGAGCTGCTGCTCGCCGGGGCGTTGTGCAACGACGCCTCGATCGAAAACCTCGAGGGACACTGGAAGGTCCACGGCGACCCCACCGAGGGCGCGCTGGTGGTGGCCGCCGAGAAGATCGGCATCGACGCCGGCAAGGCGAGGGAACGGCACCGGCGCCTGGACGCGATTCCCTTCGAGTCCGAGAACCAGTTCATGGCCACGCTGCACGCCCAGGACGGCGGCCGCATCGTGATGAAGGGCGCCCCGGAGGCCGTGCTCAAGCGCTGCGGCGATGCGGCGGGCGCGCCGCTCGACCCGGCGGCCGTGCTGCGCGAAGTGGAGACGCTGGCCGCCAAGGGCATGCGGGTGCTCGCCTTCGCCGCCAAGCCGGCGCGCGGCGCGAGCGGCATCGAGATGCGGGACGTGGGCGGAGGATTCGTTCTGCTCGGCTTGCAGGGCATGATCGACCCGCCGCGCCCGGAGGCGATCGCGGCGATCGCGCAGTGCCACCGCGCGGGCATTACCGTCAAGATGATCACCGGCGATCACAGGACGACGGCGCAGGCGATCGCCGGAGAGATCGGCATCCTTCCGGCGGACCCGCGCGCGCCGCGCGCGCTCGACGGCGCGCAGCTCGCCGCCATGTCGGAGCGGCAGTTGCACGAGGCGGCGCAGTCGTGCAACGTCTTCGCGCGGGTCGCCCCGGAGCAGAAGCTGAAGCTGGTGCGCGCCCTGCAGGCGCGCGACCAGGTGGTCGCCATGACCGGCGACGGGGTCAACGACGCGCCGGCGCTGAAGCAGGCGAACATCGGGGTGGCGATGGGCATCACCGGCACCAGCGTCGCCAAGGAATCGGCGGCGATCGTGCTCGCCGACGACAACTTCGCCTCCATCGCCGCCGCGGTCGAGGAAGGCCGGCGCGTCTACGATAACCTGATCAAATCGCTCGCGTTCGTGCTGCCGACCAACCTCGGGCTGGCGCTGATCCTGATGTGGGCGGTGGCGTTCTTCCCCTTCGACGAGGTGACGCGCGTGCTCGATGGCGCCACGGTGACGGTGCGCGAACTGCTGCTGCCGATGTCGCCGGCGCAGTTGCTGTGGATCAACCTGGTCGCCGCGGTGGCGCTGGCGCTGCCGCTGGCGTTCGAGGCCAAGGAGCCCGATGTCATGCGCCGGCCGCCGCGCGACCCGCAGGCGCCGGTGCTCAGCGGCTTCGTGGTCATGCGCACGTTCGTCGTCGCCCTCCTGATGACCGCGGGCGCGGTCGGGCTGTTTCTCTACGAGTACGGAGCCGCCGGCGGCAGCGGCGCCGAGGCGCTCGCCAAGGCGCAGACCATGGCCGTCACCACGGTGGTGATGTTCCAGATCTTCTACATGCTGAACTGCCGCTCGCTGCGCGATTCGATCCTGCGCATCGGCCTGTTCAGCAACCCCACGGTCTTCGCCGGCATCGCGGCGATCCTCGTGCTGCAGGCGCTGTTCGTCTACGCCCCGTTCATGCACGCCATCTTCGACTCGGCGCCGCTTTCCGCCGGCGATATCCTGGCGAGCGTGCTCGTCGGCGCCGTCATCCTGCCGGTGGTGGGCGCGGAGAAATGGCTGCGCCGGCGGGGCGCGGCCGCGAAGCCGTGAACCGTATACCCGAGAGGCAAGGCACCATGAGGTGTCCTGTCGGCGAAGACCTGAGCCCGGTCATCAGCGAACCCCGGGGCATCGAGATCGACCGCCGCCGCGAACGCCGCGGCGCGTGGCTGGACGCGCCAGTCCTTCCTGCGCGACCCGTTCCACTGAACCTCATTCGAGCGGCTTGATCCGACAGCGCGAGATTCCCTCCCGGGCAAGTATCATCTCGGGACGGAGGGGGGACGGAGAACACGAGATGCCGCCCGGCAGGTTTCGCGCCCGAACGCGGCGATGGCGAGAGAAGATCCGGAGCTTCCCGAACCGCCGGCCGCTGTCGCACGTGCTGATCCATTTCGCGGCTCACGAACCGGTGCCGAGCCGTTTCGGGCGCCTGCGCGACTGGCTGGCCGAGCGTGGCCTCGCCGCCTCGCTGTTCCTGGTCGCCGCCTTCAACATGCTGCCGCTGCCGCCCGGCACGAGCGTCGTAAGCGGCGTTCCGGCGCTCATTCTGGCGTGGCAGATGATGCTGCAGCGTCAGGCCGTCTGGCTGCCCAGACGCCTGCTCGAGCGGCCTTTGACCGAGGCGCATCTCGACATGCTGCGCCGGCGCATCGTGCCGCGCCTGTTCTGGCTGGAGAAGTTCGTGCGCCCGCGATACTGGCCGCTCGCCCGCGGCCGGGACGAATTCCTCATCGGCCTGATCTGCGTCGTGCTCGCGGTCGCGCTCATCTTGCCGGTTCCGTTCGGCAATTGGCCGGCCGCCTTTTCCATCGCCCTCCTTTCGCTCGCGCTGCTGCAGCGCGACGGGATCCTTTTGCTGGCCGGGCTGATCGCGGCGGCCATCTCGCTGGCGATTTTCGTCGCGGTCGTTCTGGGCGCCGTCACGCTGGCCGACAACCTGTTCTCGGGCGCCCTTCAGGACACCTTCGGGGAACGGCGGCCCTTCGGACCCGCCCGGTCATGACCGGCGCGGCAGGCGGGGCGGGGCGCCGCGGTCAAGGAACGCCTATCATGCTGAACATGGAACAACGTGACGCCGACCTTGAATCGTTGATCGAGAAGTCAGCACTGCTCGATCAGAGCGCGGACGCGATTCTCAGCCGGGACGTGAACGACCGCATCCGCTTCTGGAACAAGGGCGCCGAGCGGCTGTTCGGCTGGAGCGCCGAGGAAGCCGTCGGACGCCTGGCTCCCGACCTGCTGATGCCCGAGCCCGATGCCTACCGGCGGGCCCGCCAGGCGCTGTTCGCCGCCGGTTCCTGGACCGGCGACATCGTGAAGCGCAACCGGCGGGGAGAGGCGTTGATCGTCGAGTGTCACTGGACGCTGATCCGCGCTGCCTCGGGCGATCCCCGGGCCATTCTCGCCGTCGATGCCGATGTCACGCAGGCCCGGCATGCCGAGGCGCAGTTGCGGCTGGCGGCGACGGTTTTCGACGCGGCGGCGGAGGCCATCGTCATCAGCGACGCCGCCGGCGTGATTGTTCAGGTCAACCGGGCCTTGACGGCGCAAACCGGCTACGGCGAGGCGGAAATCGTCGGGCGGCCATGGCGCATGCTGTGCGCCAGCGCCGAACCGGGGTTCGCAAGCGGCTCGCCTTGCCAGGGAGAGGCCTTGGTGCGGCGCAAGGACGGTGAAACCTATCCGGTCTGGTTGTCGGTCAACCCCGTCTCGCCCGGGCCGGGCCGGAACCATCGCGTCCATGTCCTGCTCGACCTCAGCCGGCACAAGGAAATGGAAGCGCGCCTCGAACACCTGAGGTTCCACGATCCGTTAACCGGCTTGCCCAACCGGACATTGTTCGGCGAACTCCTGCGGCGGGCGCTGGCCCGGGCGCAACGGGATTCCGCCACGCTGGCGTTGGTGCTTCTGGACCTCGACGGGATCAGGGAAATCAACGATTCCGCGGGACGCGATTGCGGCGATCAGGTGATCGCGGAAGCCGCGCAGCGTTTCAGGACGGCCCTGCGCGAGGAGGAGGTGCTCGCCCGCCTCGAAGGCGACGATTTCGCCTTGATCGCCACCGTCCGCGATCAGGCGGATGCCCAGGCCGTCGCCGAACGCTGGCGGGATTCGCTGGCCGCGCCGCTGTCGGTGCACGGACGGCAGGTGTCGCTCACCGCGACCGCCGGAATAGCCCTGTATCCGCAGGATGGCGCCGGCCCGGATGAACTGATCAAGCATGCCTACATTGCCATCGATCATGCGAAACAGACGCGCCTGGGCTGCGGCTTCTTCCAGGCGGAGATGAGCGCGGCGGCGCGGCGCCAGGCGACGCTCGTCGCCGATCTGCGCCGCGCACTGGACACGGAGGGGCTCGAACTGTACTACCAGCCCTTCGTCGAGCTCGGGAGCGGCGGCCTCGCCGGCGCCGAAGTCCTGCTGAGGTGGCGGCACGCGGAATTCGGCTGGGTGAGTCCGGCGGAATTCGTCCTGCTCGCCGAGCGCCGTGGCTTCGGCGGGAAGCTGGACGACTGGGTGCTCGCCAACGCCTGCGCGCAGATGAAGCTGTGGCGCGAGCAGGGCTCGAGCTTGCCGGGACGCCTGGCGATCAACGTCGGCGCGCAACACCTCATCCATCCGGATTACGCGGTCCGCGCCGCGCGCACGGTCGCCGCGGCGGGGCTTGCGCCGGCGCAGTTCGAGCTGGAAATCACCGAGACCCATGGCCTGGCCGAACCGGCGCAAGCCCTGCGCAGCCTGCTGGCCGTGACGCAGGCCGGGTTCACGCTGTCGGTGGACGATTTCGGCACTGGTTATTCCTCCCTGTCGTATCTGACCCGTTACCCGCTCGCCAAGGTCAAGATCGACATGTCCTTCGTGCGCGACATGGGCGCCAAGCCCAGCGCCCGCGCCGTGGTCGCCGCCACGCTGTCCATGGCGCGCGACCTCGGCATGAAGAGTCTGGCCGAAGGGGTCGAAACCTCCGGGCAGCGGGATATGCTGCTCGCCATGGGGTGCGAGCTGGGCCAGGGCTACCTCTTCGACCGTCCGCTGCCGGGGGCGCAATTCGCCCGGAAATGGCTCGCGCACGGAGGCGCCACGGCCGATTCGATGACGATCGAAATGACGACATGACCATGTCCGCCACCTCCCGGCGCCCGGATCATCGGCCTTGGTATCCGCGTTACGACCTTGATGGCGTCGGCCATACCCCGCATCGACCGGATGCTCCGGTCGACGGGGAGTTCAAACCGCCAGTGGCTCAACAGGCGCTTCGCCTCTCGCCGACGCCGCCGGCATGATTCTTCCGGGCACACGGGCACTGAGGGCGCAAACCGGCTGCACGGCAAAGGCATGAAAGGAGGAAAGGCGATGTCTTCGAAGCCAGAGATTGTGCGAGAACGAGGTCGTAACCTGGAGGTGGCGTTCTTCCGGAGCGAACACGCGCCGCTCGTGGAGAGAATGCAACAGGTCTCTCCGCATGAGAGTGCACGCGAGGCCATGGCCAGAGCATCCGGCATCAAGAACCCCGAGGTTCTCGACCGGCTGATCGCTTTTGGCATCAACCCCAGGATCGTGACGGCGCTGTCGCTCGTGCCACTGGTCGAGGTGGCCTGGGCGGACAGATCGCTCGATCTGGAGGAGCGGCGCGCGATCCTGCAGCGGGTGGATCCGCCGGGGTTCGCGCCGGGCTCGATCGAACGGGCGGTGCTGGAGAGCTGGCTGACTCGCAGGCCCGCCCCCAAGCTGTTCACTGCCTGGGCACAGCTCGTTCAAGGCTTGTGCGAGCAGATGGATCGGCCGGCAGTGGCGGCGCTGAAACAGGGGCTGCTGGGCCGGGCCAGCGCCGTGGCGGGCGCGAGTGGGGGAATCCCGGTGCTGCGGTCCAAGGTCTCAGGTGCGGAAGCGGATGTCATCGAACGGCTGGAGAGCGTGTTTCCGCGCGACGGGAGCTGAAGCGACATGAGAAACAGGTTCCCCGGCACCGGCGGGCCCGGTATCGCCCGCTGCGCAAACCCGCGGTGGCCTTCGCCTGCCTGCCGATCTTCGCCACCGGCCACCGCATCGCGCGCTGGGAGGGTGCGCTGTTCGTCGCCTACTACGCCGCCTACGTGGCCTACCTGATCCTCGCCTCGACCCGGCACGCGGCGCTGCCGCCCCTAAGCGGCGTGATGCTCGGCTTCGTGCTGCCGATCACCGTCGTGACGCTGATCGTGCTGTGGGCGCGCCAGCGCGCGGCCGTGCCGCGCGGGCGGAGCTGAAGCGACATGAGGAACAAGTTCCTCGGCACCGGCGAGCCCGGTTATCGCCCGCTGCGCAAGCTCGCCGTGGTCCTCGCCGGCCTGCGCTACGCGGTGCTGCACGATTTCAGCGTGCTCTACAAGGCGGTGTTGTCGGTGCTGGTCCTGGGCCTGGCGCTCTGGCTGCACGCCTGGGTGGACGCCGCCATCATCCTGCTCGCCACCGGCGTGGTTCTGGCGGCGGAGCTGTTCAATACCGCGATCGAGGCGCTGTGCGACTTCGTCGAGACGCGCCACGACGAGAAGATCCGCATCATCAAGGACATCGCGGCCGCCGCCACCGGCATCGCCATCCTGGCCTGGGCGGTCGTGCTCGCGGCGGAGTTGAGCGACCTGTGGGCGCGTCTGGGCACGGCATGAACCGAACGCCCTCCATTTCTCCGCGGACTTCCATGCGCCCCGAACGGCAACGTGCCTCGATTTCCCTTATCCTGCCCGCGGCCTTCGCAAACTGAAGTACAGGTTCCTTCCGCATGATCGCTCCAAGAGAAGAAAGCGGCTTCCGGCCATGACGATCCGAAACCTTCCGCTCGGCGCCTTCCTCGTGCGCGGACTGGCCTTCGCCCTGCTCTGGTGGGTGCTGGCCGATGGCCGTACCGACGCCTGGGGCCTCGGCGCCGTCGGCGCCGTGGCGGCGGCGGCGGCGAGTCTGCGGCTGCTGCCGCCGGTACGGCGACGCATCGGCATCGCAGCCCTCGTGCGCTTCCTTGCCTTTTTCCTGTGGAATTCCCTGCGCGGGGGGTTGCAGGTCGCGGTCATGGCCTTGCGCCGGCGGCCCGGCCTGCGACCCGCCATCCTGGAGATCTCGCTTGCCCTGCCGCCGGGCGCGCCGCGTCTGCTGCTCGTGAACGCGATCACCCTGATGCCCGGCTCCCTGGGCGCGCGGCTGTCCGACGACGGCAGGCTCCGGGTGCATGTGCTCGATGCGCGTCTGCCGGTGGCGGCGGAGCTCAGGGCGCTCGAAGTCCACATCGCGCGCCTGTTCGGCGTGGCGCGTGGGGGGGCGTCATGACAGGCCTGGAATTGTCCGTGGCCCTGTTCCTGCTCGCCAACCTGGTCGCGGCGCTGATCGCCGCCGAGCGCGGGCCGACCGCGGCCGACCGCATGCTGACCGCGCTTCTGTTCGGCAGCACGGGGGTGGGGGTGCTGGTGTTGCTGGCGGCGGCGATGCGGCTGCCGTCCCTGGTGGATGTGGCGCTGACCCTGGCGCTGCTGGCGGCCATCGCCGGCATCGCCTTCGCGCGCCGGGCCTGGCGGGGAATATCGGGTGATTGAATTCGCCAGCGCCGCCCTGCTCTTCATCGGCGCCTTCTTCTATTTTGCCGGCACCGTCGGCCTGCTGCGTTTTCCGGATATCTACACGCGCCTGCACGCGCTGGCCAAGGCCGACAACCTGGGCCTGGGTTTCGTGCTGGCGGGGCTGGCGCTGCGCGCCGAGACGCTGGCCGCCGCGCTGAAACTCCTCTTGATCTGGCCGCTCGCGCTCGCCGCGAGCGCCGCCGTGACCTACGCCATCGCGCAGCGCGCCGAGACCCTGGGCATTGCGCCGTGGCGCGGGGAGGAGGAACCGTGAGCACGTCCCTCGCCTTCGACCTCCTGCTCGCCGCGGCGCTTTTGTGGAGCGCCTGGCGCACGTTGGCCACGCCGGACATCTTCCGCGCCGCCATCCTCTTCATCGTCTTCGGCCTGTTGCTGACGCTCGCCTGGGCGCGGCTCGCCGCGCCCGACATCGCGCTCGCCGAGGCCGCCATCGGCGCGGGCCTCACCGGCGCGCTGCTGCTCGACGCCGTGGGCGCGCTGCGGGCGCGCAGGGATAGCGCACTATGATCCCCCTGCTGAAGCGCGCGGCAGTCATCCTCGCCGCCGCGTCGTTCGCGGGCGCGCTGGTGTTCGCCATGCTGGACCTGCCCGCGCCGGGGGTGCATCTGCCCGCGGCGGTCGAGGCGAACATGGCGGCAAGCGGTGTCGCGCACCCCGTCACGGCGGTGCTGCTCAACTTCCGCGGCTACGACACGCTGCTCGAAGTCGGCGTGCTGCTGCTCGCGTTGCTGGGGGTGCTGGCCGTCGGCGCGCGCGCGACCCCGCCTGCGCCGGCACCTGGCGAACCCGTCAAGCGCATGTTTGCCCGTCTCGCCGCGCCGCTGATGGTGCTGGTGGCGGTCTATCTGCTCTGGGCCGGCGCGATCCAGCCCGGTGGCGCCTTCCAGGCGGGCGCCGTGCTGGGCGCCGCCGCCGTGCTGCTGCATCTGACCGGAATACTACCCGGCTGGGGCGCGCCGGGGCTGCGTCTGCGAGCAGGCTTGGCCGCCGGTTTCCTGATTTTTCTCGTTGTGGCGGGGGCGCTGCTCGCGCAGGGCGCGGTGCTTGCTTACCCGCCCGCGCAGGCCGGCCGCCTCATCCTGCTGATCGAAGCCGGATTGACCGTATCGCTGGGGCTGATCCTGGCCGGCCTGTTTCTGGCGCTGTCGCGCGATAGTGGGGACGAAGCATGAGCGGCGGCATGATCTTCGCCGGCGCTGGCGCCGTGCTGTTTACCATGGGTCTTGTGGGCGTCGTGCTGATCGGGCCTCTGCTGCGCCGCATCCTGGCCTTCAACGTCATGGGCAGCGGCGCGTTCCTTGTCCTGGTCGGGCTCGCCCAGCGCGATGGCGGCGCAGATCCCGTACCGCAGGCCATGGTGCTCACCGGCATCGTCGTTGCGGTGGCCTCCACCGCTCTGGCGCTCGCTCTGGCGCGGCGGCTGCACCGCTTGACCGGGCGCACCACGCTATCCGCAACGGACGATGACTGACCCCATCGCCTGGCTCATCCTGCTGCCGCTTTTCTGGGCCACCGCTGCCTTCCTCCTCGGGCCGGGCCGCGGCGCCCGGCTGGCGATCGCAGCCCTGCTGGCTCAGTGCGGACTGGCGCTGCAACTGGCCGCCGACGTCATCGACGGCGGCGCGAGGACCCACGCAGTCGGCGGCTGGGGCGCGCCGCTCGGCATCGATCTCGCGGTGGGCGGCCTATCGGCCCTCATGCTGGTGCTCACCCAGGCAATCGCCCTGCCGCTGGCCGTCTACGCCCGCGCCTACTTCGCCGATGGCGCGCCGGCGGTACGCTATTTCTGGACGCTCACGGGTTTTCTGCTGGCCGGGCTCAACGCGCTGTTCCTGGCGGCGGATCTTTTCAACCTCTACGTCACGCTGGAACTGGTCGGTCTGGCCGCCGTGGGCCTGGTCGCGGCGGGCGGCTCGGCCAGGCAGGTCGCGGCCGCCCTGCGCTATCTGTTCGCCGCGCTCGTCGGGTCGGTGATGTATCTGCTCGGCGTGGCGCTGATCTACGGCGCCCACGGTACCGTTTCGCTGCAAACGTTGGCGCCGCTGGTGGACGCGCGCGCGCCCGCCGCCGTCTGGATCGCCTGCGGGCTGATGCTGGCCGGACTGATGCTGAAAACCGCGATCTTTCCCTTTCACTACTGGCTGCCGCCCGCGCACGGCGGCGCGCCGGCCCCGGTGTCGGCGCTGCTCTCGGCGCTGGTGGTCAAGGCTTCGTTCTACCTGATCCTGCGCCTGTCGCTCGAAGTCTTCGCGCCGCTGGCGGCAACCGCCGCCACTGCTCTGGGACTGCTGGGAGCGGCGGCCATCGCCTGGGGATCATGGCAGGCTCTACGGACAGTCCACATCAAGATGCTGGTGGCCTGGTCCACGGTCGCCCAACTGGGCTATCTGTTCCTGGTCTTCCCCCTGCTGGCCCCGGACGGTCTGGCGCTGCAGGCGGGGGTCATGCAGGCCATCGCCCACGGACTGGCCAAGGCGGCCATGTTCGCCGCCGTGGGGGTGCTGATGCTGGCCACGGGCCGGGACACTCTGGAGGGCCTGGCGGGGGTCGCGGGCCGGATGCCGCTGACCCTGTTCGCCTTCGGTCTGGCCGGCGTGACCCTCATGGGCCTGCCGCCTTCCGGCGGCTTTCTGGCCAAGTGGCTGCTCATCGAGGCGGCGCTCACCCACGGCCAGTGGGGCTGGGTGGCGGTGGTCATCGCAGGCGGCCTGCTGGCGGCGGCCTATGTGTTCCGGGTGCTGCGCCAGGCCTTCCTGCTGGCGCCGGCGGACAGCCCCTTCCACCCCGTGCCCCGAAGCATGGAATGGACCGCCTTCGTTCTGGCCACGGCCAGCATGCTGCTGGGCCTTCAGGGCGTTGAGCTGATGTCTTTGCTGGCAGCGGGAAGCTGATGGCTTTGAACGAAGCCCTGATTCTGGCGATATTGGCGTCTTCCCTGGTGCCAGGGCTGATCATTTTTGTCCTGGCCGAGTCCCGCATCCGCCTGCGCACGACTCTGAACCTGTTCGGGGCCGTGGCTAAGCTCATCCTGGTGGGTGTGTTGCTGGCCGGGGTTAGCGCGGGAGAGATCTACGGATTCCGCCACACCGTGCTGCCGGGTCTGGATCTGGTGGTCAAGGCCGACGCCCTGGCGCTCTTGTTCGCCACCCTGTCAGCGGTGCTGTGGCTGTTCACCACCCTGTACGCCATCGGTTACCTCGAAGGCTCGCCCCACCGCAGCCGCTTCTTCGGCTTCTTCAGTCTGTGCGTCACCGCCACCATGGGCATCGCCATGGCGGGAAATCTGTTCACCTTCTTCGTCTTCTACGAACTGCTGACCCTTGCCACTTACCCCCTGGTCGTGCATCGCGGCACGCCGCAGGCCATGCGGGGCGGCACGGTGTATCTGGCCTACACCCTGGGAGGCGGGGCCCTGCTGCTAACCGGCATCGTCTGGCTGCACGGCCTCACGGGGTCGGTGGACTTCGCCCACGGCGGCTATCTGTCGGCTCTGGGGCCGGACTACGGTGGCCAGTTGCAGTTCGTCTTTCTGCTGCTCATCGCCGGGGTGGGAGTGAAAGCGGCCCTTGTGCCCCTGCACGGCTGGCTGCCCCAGGCGATGGTGGCGCCCGCGCCGGTGTCCGCCCTCCTGCACGCGGTGGCGGTGGTGAAGGCGGGGGCCTTCGGCGTGGAGCGCATCGTCTACGAGGTCTATGGCGTCGAGTTCGCCCAGTCTCTCGATCTGCTGACACCCCTGGCAGCGGTGGCCGCGGTGACCATCGTCTGGGGGAGTTTTCGCGCCTTGTTCCAAAACGACCTGAAGAAGCGCCTGGCCTATTCCACCGTGAGTCAGGTGTCCTATATCGTCCTGGGAACAGCCCTGTTCGGCCCGGTGGGCACCGTGGGCGGTCTGGTCCATCTGGTGCACCAGGGCATCATGAAGATCACACTGTTTTTCTGCGCCGGCAACTACGCCGAAACCCTCGGCGTGCACAAGGTCAGCGAGCTGGATGGCGCGGGCCGGCGCATGCCGCTCACGACGCTCGCCTTCAGCATCGCCGCGCTCGGCATGATGGGCGCGCCACTCACGGCCGGCGCGGTGAGTAAAGCATGGCTGCTGGACGGCGCGGCTGAGGCGGGCATGCACTGGGCGGGCTGGGTGTTGTGGACCTCCAGCGTGCTCAACGCCGCCTATTTCCTGCCCATCTTGTGGCGCGCATGGGCCCGGCCCGCGCCCGCGGTCTGGCCGGAGGAACGCGTTCCGGCGCGCGGCAGGATCGAGACGCTCTGGCTGCTCCTCCTGCCGCCCCTCGCGACCGCCATAATGACGATTGCCGCCGCTGTCTTCGCCGATTCGGCCTGGAGCCCGCTGGCGTGGGCGCGACTGATCGCCGCGCGCGAGTATTCCGGCGCGATGCCATGAACGGAAAGCGCTTGATTTCTATTCGGAGGCAATGATTTCATGAATCTCATGGAGATGGTTCTGTTCGCGCTCGGGCTGGCGCTGCTGGTGGCCGGCGCCGAACTGCTGGTGCGTGGCGCCAGCCGGCTGGCTTTACGCTTCGGCATCTCGCCGCTGGTCATCGGCCTCACCGTCGTGGCCTACGGCACCAGTACGCCGGAACTGGCCGTCAGCGTGCAGGCAGGTCTGGCCGGACAGGCCGATATCGCCGCCGGCAACATCGTCGGCAGCAACATCTTCAACGTGCTGTTCATCCTCGGCGTCTCGGCGCTGATCGTGCCGCTGGCGGTATCGCAACAGCTCGTGCGGCTCGACGTGCCGCTGATGATCGGCGTCTCGGTGCTGCTGTGGATCGTGGCGCTCGATGGCCGCATCAGCCTGTTCGACGGCCTGCTGCTCACCGCGGGCATCGTGGCCTACACCGTATTCGCCATCCGGCTGGGTCGCCGGGAAAGCGCGGCAGTGCAGGCCCAGTACGCGCAGGAGTTCGGCCAAGGTCAGCGCGCATGGCTGGACCGGCTGCCGCTACAGATCGCGTTCATCATCGCCGGCCTCGCGCTGCTGGTGATCGGCGCCACCTGGCTGGTGGACGGTGCGGTGGCCATCGCGCGCGCCCTGGGGGTGAGCGAGGTCGTGATCGGCCTGACCATCGTCGCCGCCGGCACCTCGCTGCCCGAGGTCGCGACCTCGATCGTGGCGGCGCTGCGCGGCGAGCGCGACATCGCCGTCGGCAACATCGTCGGCAGCAACCTCTACAACATCCTCGCGATCGCCGGCATCGCCGCCCTGGTCACGCCGGGCGGGCTGGCGGTCGCGCCGTCGCTGATCCGCTTTGACCTGCCGGTGATGATCGCGGTGGCGTTCGCCTGCCTGCCGCTCTTCGCCACCGGCCACCTGATCGCGCGCTGGGAGGGGGCGTTGTTCCTCGCCTACTACGCGGCCTATGTGTCCTATCTCATCCTTGCGGCCACCGAGCATGCGAGGCTGCCGGCGTTCAGCGGCGTCATGCTCGGCTTCGTGCTGCCGCTGACGGCCGTGACGCTGCTCGTGCTCTGGGCGCGCCAGCGGGCGCAGACGGCGGAGGCGAAACCATGACGGGTGTGTGGCATGAGATATGGAATACGGTGCTGTCGGAGTTCTCCGATATTCCGGATGTGGCACAGATGACCCGTATCACCCTGCGCCTCCTGGTCGCGGCGGCCCTTGGCGGGCTGCTGGGATACGAGCGCGAGCTGAAGGGGAAAAGCGCGGGAGTGCGAACGCACATGCTGGTTGCGGTCGGGGCGGCACTCTTCGTCCTCGTTCCCCAACAGGCCGGGGCGTCGCTTGCGGACATAAGCCGTGTGATGCAGGGCTTGATCGCTGGCGTGGGGTTCCTCGGGGCTGGAGCCATCATCCTGGGAAACCATCAGGTGTCAACCAGCGGGCTGACCACCGCGGCAGGCATATGGTTGACTGCGGCAATCGGCGTGGCCGCGGGAATCGGGCGGGAAGCGACAGCCGTTCTGGCTACTCTTATAGCCCTGTTAATCCTCGTCGCAATTCCCTGGGCCATACGATTAATCGGTGAGCGAAGGAAAAAGGTCTGATTGGCTGGAGCGTGCGCGAACTGGCGCGCGTCATCCGCGAGCCGAGCGGACTGAAACCCACCGACTTGCCGCATACCATGAAAGGCCAGCCATGAACCCGGAACAGCAGAAATGCATTCTCGCCATCGCCCTCCACGCCGCCTTCGCCGACGGCGCCAAGCACGAGCGCGAGCGCGAGCAAATCCGCCGCATCGCCGATTCCCTCGCCGCCGAGGCCGGCGCGCCCGATCTGGCCCGGCTGTACCAGGACGTGCTGCTCAAGCGGGTGACGCTGGAAGCGGCCGCGACCGCGCTGGCCGATCCGGGCGAGCGCCAGTTGGCTTACGAAATGGCGGTGTGCGTGTGCGATGCCGACGGCCGCCAGAGCGAGGCCGAGAGCCGCTTCCTGGACGGGCTGAAAGCCCTGCTCAAGCTCGACGCCGGGCGGACCGCGGCCTTCGAGCGCGAAGCCGACGCCATTGTCGATCTGTCCGAGGCCGCGCCCGGCCCGGTGGTGGCGGCGCAGCCGAGCGTGTCCGAGGCCGAGCTGGACCAGTCGATCCTCAACTACGCCCTGCTCAACGGCGCGCTGGAACTGCTGCCGCAATCCTGGGCGTCGATGGCCATCATTCCGCTGCAGATCAAGATGGTCTACGGCATCGGCCGCGCCCACGGCGTCGCGCTCGACCGGGGCCACATCAAGGAATTCATCGCCGCCGCCGGGGTCGGCCTCACCTCGCAATATCTGGAGCAGTTCGGCCGCAAGCTCCTGGGCGGGCTGCTGGGGAAGGCGGCGGGCAAGACCTTCGGCAAGGCGGGGAGCGCGGCCACCGGCATGGCCTTCTCCTTCGCCACCACCTACGCCCTGGGCCAGTTGGCCAAGCGCTACTACGCCGGCGGGCGGGTGATGAGCACGGCGCTTTTGCGCGACAGCTTCCAGAACCTGCTCGGCCCGGCCAAGCAGATGCAGGCGCAATACCTGCCGCAGATCGAGCAGCAGGCGCGCAGCCTGGACATGGCGCAGGTGATGAACCTGGTGCGGGGCCGCTGATGGATGCGAGGGCCGAACATCCCGCATCCCCCCACGCCGGCCGGCGCCTCGCGCTGCTCACCCAGCACGGCAAGGAGCGGGTGATCGCCCCGGTACTCGATGCAGCGCTCGGCTGCCGGGTGGAGCGGGTCGGCGGCTACGACACCGACCAACTCGGCACCTTCAGCCGCGATATCCCGCGCGCGGGCACGCAGCTCGAAGCGGCGCGCAGGAAGGCGCGCATCGGCATGGAGCTCGCCGGGCTGCCGCTCGGGCTCGCCAGCGAAGGTTCGTTCGGGCCGGACCCGATGGCGGGGCTGTTTCCCTGGAACGTGGAATTCCTGGTCTTCATCGACGACGAACAGGGGCTGGAGATCGCGGGCCGCGCGCAGGGCAAGGCGAACCACGTGCACCTGCTCACCGGGGACTGGGCGGCAGCCTGCGCCTTCGCCCGGCAGGCGGAGTTTCCCGCGCATCACCTGGTCGTGCGTCCCGAGGGCGAGAACGATCCGCGCATCCAGAAGGGCATCGCCGTCTGGGCGGAGCTCGAGGCGGCCTTCGCCCGGGCGCGGGCGCAATCGGCGAGCGGCCAGGTGTTCCTGGAGAGCGACTTGCGGGCGCACGCCAATCCCACGCGCATGGAGACGATCCGCCTGGCGGCCGAGGATCTGGTCGCCAGACTCCGGTCCCTGTGTCCGGCTTGCGGCGCGCCGGGTTTCTGGCTCGTCGAGCGCGTGGCCGGCCTGCCCTGCGCCGACTGCGGCGCGCCCACGCGCGAGACCCGCGCCGAGGTGCACGCCTGCCTGAAGTGCGCGCAGCGCGAGACGCGCGAGCGCGGCGAGCCTGGCTCCGCCGACCCGGGGCGTTGCGACTACTGCAACCCGTGACCATGAAGCGCCTGACCCTCGCCCGCCCCGACGACTGGCACCTGCACCTGCGCGACGGGGCCCTGCTCGCCGCCGTGCCGCCGGACACGGCGCGGCGTTTCGCCCGGGCCATGGTCATGCCCAACCTCGACCCGCCGGTGCGCACGGTGGACGAGGCGCGCGCCTACCGCGCTCGCATCCTGGCGGCGCTGCCGACGGGGATGCGCTTCGAGCCGCTGATGACGCTCTATCTCACCGAGGACACCTCGCCCGGGGAGATCGCGCGCGCCAAGGCGAGCGGATTGGTGCACGCGGTGGGCGAGGCCTTTCTCGCGGGCGCGACGACCAATTCCGCGTTCGGCGTCAGCGACTTCGCGCGCTGCGAGGCGGTGTTCGCGGCCATGGCGGAGGCGGGGCTGCCGCTGCTGCTGCACGGCGAGGTGACCGACGCGGACGTGGACGTCTTCGACCGAGAAGCGGTGTTCATCGAGCGGCATCTGATCCCCATCGTCGAGCGTTTCCCGCGCCTCAAGGTGGTGCTCGAGCACATCACCACGCGCGAGGCGGTGGAATTTGTCGCCGCCGCGCCGGCGAACGTGGCGGCGACCATCACCGCGCACCATCTGCTGCTCAACCGCAACGCCATGTTCGCCGGCGGCATCCGTCCGCATGCCTACTGCCTGCCGGTGCTCAAACGCGAGACGCACCGCCAGGCGCTCATCGCCGCCGCGACCGGCGGCAACCCCAAGTTTTTCCTCGGCACCGACAGCGCCCCGCACCCGCGGCGCGCCAAGGAGTCGGCTTGCGGCTGCGCCGGCATCTACAGCGCGCATGCGGCGCTGGAACTCTACGCCGAGGTGTTCGAGCAGGCCGGCGCGCTGGACAAGCTGGAGGCGTTCGCCAGTATCCACGGCCCCGACTTCCATGGTCTGCCGCGCAACCGCGAGACGCTCACCCTGGAGCGGCGGCGCTGGACGGTGCCGCCTGAATTCAATCCCGGCGAAGATGTCCTGGTGGCGCTGCGCGCCGGAGAAACGGTGGCGTGGAGGCTCGTCGAATGAATGCGTGCAATCCGCACATGCAGAATGAGGGTAAGTCATCATGACCGACAACCGCAGAAGCAAAATCGTCACCCGGGGCGCGCCGAGGCCGCCTTCAGAGCGGCCGGCGCGATGATCGCCATCGCGCGCCTGAACATCCTGGCGGTGCTCGTCTACGGCGGCACCATCAAGCCGGCTCGCCATAAAGGCCGCGATCTCACCATCGTGAGCGCCTTCGAGGCGGTGGGCGAGTACATCGCGAAACGCATCGATGAGACGGAGCTGCTGGAGGTCAAACGGCGCGCCTGCCCGGGCGCGGGCTCCTGCGGCGGCATGTACACCGCCAACACCATGGCCTCGCTGTTGCCGCCGGGGTGGCGCTCACGCTCGGCGATTTCGAAGCCATGAGCCGGCGCGTGCCGGTGCTGTGCGACCTGAAACCGTCCGGGCGCTACGTCGCCACCGACCTGCACCGCGCGGGCGG
>JALHLN010000029.1 GCA_022844545.1 Burkholderiales bacterium
GCAACTTCCGGCCCGGCGGGCAGCGCCCGCAGCGCAAGCCCGGCGGCGGGCGGCGCAACCAGGGGCGCGGCGGCGGGCGCTGACACGCCCCGGGCCGCTCAAATCACGACTGCGTCCGGCTCCCCGTCGTGGCGCTCGATGCGCCCGATGCGATAAACCGTTTCCCCGGCCGACTCCAGGTTCCGTATCGCCCTGGCAACGTCGGCTTCGGCGACCACGACGGCCATGCCGATGCCGCAGTTGAACACGCGATGCATCTCGTCCTCGGCGACGCCGCCCGCCCGCTGCAGCCAGTCGAACAGCTCCGTGCGCGGCCAGGCCTTGCGCTCGATCACCGCGCGCGTGCCCGCCGGCAGCACGCGCGGCACGTTGCCGGTGATGCCGCCGCCGGTGATGTGCGCCATGCCCTTCACCGGGAGCGACGCCATCAGCGCGAGCATCGGCTTGACATAGATCCGCGTCGGGGTCAGCAGGTCGATGCCCGCCGGCGCCTTCGAATTTTCCAGGATGCGCCGCAGAAGCGAGTAGCCGTTCGAGTGCGCACCGCTCGAGGCGAGGCCCAGCACCGCGTCGCCGGGCGCGATGGACTTGCCGTCGATGATGGCTTCGCGCTCGACGACGCCGACGCAGAAGCCGGCGAGGTCGTACTCGCCCGCCGGGTACATGCCGGGCATTTCCGCGGTCTCGCCGCCGATGAGCGCGCATCCCGCCTGCTCGCAGCCGCGCGCGATGCCCTTGATGACTTCGGCGGCGACGCCGGGCTCCAGCTTGCCGCAGGCGAAATAATCGAGGAAGAAGAGCGGTTCCGCGCCCTGCACCAGGACGTCGTTCACGCTCATCGCCACCAGGTCGATGCCGACGCTGTCGTGGCGGCCGAGCTGGAAGGCGAGCTTCAGCTTGGTGCCGACGCCGTCGGTGCCCGAGACCAGCACCGGCTCGCGGTACTTCTTCGGGATCGCGCACAGGGCGCCGAAGCCGCCGATGCCCGCCAGCACCTCGGGCCGCATGGTCCGCTTCGCGAACGGGCGGATGGCGTCGACGAGCGCGTCCCCGGCGTCGATGTCGACGCCCGCGTCGCGGTAGGAAAGGCCTTTGGACATGGCAGGCTAGAATGGTCTTTTGTCGGGCGATTCTACGTGAAATGAACGGCGCGAATTCCTCTTCTCCACTCAGCGCGAATCCGAAGCTCTGGGCCTGGCTCGCCATCGGCGCGGTCATCGTCGCGCTGCTGGTCCTCCTGTCGCCGATCCTCGCGCCGTTCCTCGCCGGCGCCATCTTCGCCTACATCCTCAACCCGCTGGTGGGGCGCATCGCCGGGCGGCGCGTCAACCGGACCGTCGCCGTGGTCCTGGTGCTGCTGCTGTGCCTGGTCGCGCTGGTGGCGCTGCTGCTGGTCGTGCTGCCGCTGTTCGCGAAGGAATTCCGCATGATGGCCGAGCGCCTGCCGGCGTTCCTCGACTGGTTGAACCGCGTCGCCGCGCCGTGGCTCGCGCAGCACCTGGGCCGCGAGATTCAGTTCGACCTCGGCATGCTGAAGCAGCTGCTGGGCGGCGCGCTGCAGTCCAACCAGGACCTGGTGCCGAGGCTCCTCGGCTCGGTGCACATCGGCGGCATGGCGCTGCTGGGAATCGCCGTCAACCTGTTGCTCATCCCGGTGGTGCTGTTCTTCCTGCTGCGCGACTGGCGCGGCATCGTGGCGCGCGCCGAGCACCTGATCCCGCGCCACCAGATCGACCGCGCCCGCATCATCCTCTCCGAGATCGACGCCGTGCTGGCCGAGTTCCTGCGCGGCCAGCTGCTGGTGATGCTGGTGATGAGCGCCTATTTCGTCGGCGCGCTGTGGCTCGCCGGGCTGGAGTTCGCGCTGCCGATCGGCCTGCTCACCGGCATGCTGGTGTTCATTCCCTATGTCGGCGCCATCGCCGGCTTCGTGCTCGGCACCATCGCCGCGCTGCTGCAGTTCGGCTCCCTTGCCGAACTGGCCTGGGTCTGGCTTGCCTTCGTCGCCGGACAGATGCTCGAAGGCATGGTGGTGACGCCCTGGCTGGTGGGCGAGCGCATCGGCCTGCACCCGGTGGCGGTGATCTTCGCCCTGCTCGCCTTCGGCCAGCTGTTCGGCTTCTTCGGCATCCTGCTCGCGCTGCCGGCCAGCGCCGCGCTGCTGGTGGCGCTGCGCCACCTGCGCCGCGCCTACCTCGAGAGCTCGCTCTACACCGGCAAGCAATGAAGCAGCTGGCGCTGGAAATCTCCCCCCCGCCCGACCCGACCCTCGAGAATTTCGTCCCCGGCGACAACGCCGAGCTGCTCGAGCGGCTGCGCGAGCTCTGCGCCGGCCGCCTGGCCGAGAGCATCGTCTACCTCTGGGGCGAGCCCGGCTCGGGCCGCAGCCATCTCCTCGCGGCCTGCGCCGCCGCCGGCGTCCAGGCCGCCGACGACGTCGAGGCGCTGGACGAGCCCGGGCAGGTCGATCTCTTCAACCGCATCAATGCCGCGCGCGAAACGGGCGGCGCGGTGCTGTGCGCCGGCAGCCTGCCGCCCAACCTGCTGCCGCTGCGCGAGGACCTGAAGAGCCGCCTCGCCTGGGGCCTGGTCTACCGGGTGAGGACCCTGAGCGACGAGGCGCGCGCGCACTACCTGGCCGGCGAGGCGGCGCGCCGCGGCCTGCGCATCTCGCCCGAGGTCATCGACTACCTGCTCGCGCAGGTGCGCCGCGACCTGCCCAGCCTGCTCGCGATCATGCAGCGCCTGGACCGGCGCTCGCTCGAGCTGCAGCGGCCGCTGACGCTGGCGCTGGTGCGGGAGACGCTCAGGGAGGCGCAATCCTCGTGAACCTCGCGTTGTTCGACCTCGACAACACCCTCATCGCGGGCGACAGCGACTACGAATGGGGCCAGTTCCTCATCGACCGCGGCGTGCTTGCGCGCGAGACGTACGAGGCGCAGAACGCCGCCTTCTACGAGCAGTACAAGGCCGGGACGCTCGACATCCACGAATTCCTCGGCTTCGCGCTGCGCCCCCTGGCGGACCATCCGGGGGAGGACCTCGCGCGCTGGCACGCGCAGTTCATGGACGAGCGCATCGCGCCGATGATCGGCGAGGCGGCGCGCGCGCTGGTGCGCCGCCACCAGGACGCGGGCGATCTCTGCGCCATCGTCACCGCCACCAACAGCTTCGTCACCACGCCCATCGCGCGCGCGTTCGGCATCGGCCACCTGGTGGCCACCGAACCCGAACGGGTGGCGGGACGCTACACCGGACGCGTCGCCGGCACGCCCTGCTTCCGCGAAGGCAAGATCGAGCGCGTGCACGCCTGGCTCTCCGGCCTCGGCCATCGCCTGGCGGATTTCCCGGTGTCCAGCTTCTACAGCGATTCGCACAACGACCTGCCGCTGCTGGAACGGGTGACCCGCCCGGTGGCGGTGGACCCCGACGAGGCGCTGGGCGCGGCCGCCCGGGCCCGGGGCTGGCCGGTGATTTCCCTGCGATAATCCGCACCCCCGTGATCAAGCGCTTCATCCAACGCGTCTTCGGACTCAGGCAGGCCGGCCCGGTGCGCATGCCCAAGGGCAAGCACGGCCTGGCGCGCGATGCCATCAGTCCCGCGGCCCTCAGGGTCTGCGAAGCGCTGGCCGAGCGCGGCTACGCGGCGCACGTGGTGGGCGGCGCGGTGCGCGACCTGCTGCTGGGCATCAAGCCCAAGGACTTCGACGTCGCCACCGACGCCCGGCCCGAACAGGTGAAGCCCCTCTTCCGCCGCGCGCTGCTCATCGGCAGGCGCTTCCGCCTGGTGCACGTCATGATCGGCGGCGAAACGGTGGAGGTGTCCACGTTCCGCGCCGCGGACACCGGCGAAGCCGAGAAGTCGGAGCACGGCCGCGTGCTGCGCGACAACGTCTTCGGCACCATCGAGGAGGATGCGCTGCGGCGCGACTTCACCGTCAATGCGCTTTACTACGATCCGGCTTCCGAGGACGTGATCGACTACCACGGCGGCCTGGCCGACCTGCGCAAGCGCCGGCTGCGCATGATCGGCGATCCCGAGGCGCGCTTCCGCGAGGATCCGGTGCGGATGCTGCGCGCGGTGCGCCTGGGCGCCAAGCTGGGCCTGACCCTGGACAGCGACACCCGCGCGCCGATCAAGCGCCTCGCGCCGCTGCTGGAGCACGTTCCGCCGCCGCGCCTGTTCGAGGAGATGCTCAAGCTTCTGCTCTCGGGCCATGCCAGCGCCTGCCTGCGCCAGTTGCGCGAAGAGGGGTTGTCGAAGGGCCTGCTGCCATTGCTGGACGTGATCCTGGAGCAGCCGCTGGGCGAGCGCTTCGTGACGCTGGCGCTGGCGCAGACCGACGACCGCATCCAGACCGGCCGCCCGGTGTCGCCGGCGTTCCTGTTTGCCGCGCTGCTCTGGCATGAGGTGCTGTCGGCCTGGCGGGCGCGCGAGTTGCGCGGCGAGCGCTCGCTGCAGGCGCTCGAATCGGCGATGGACGAGGTTCTGGAGGTGCAGTGCGCCAAGCTCGCGATCACGCGCCGGCTGACGGCGACCATGCGCGAGGTCTGGGGGATGCAGCCCCGGTTCGAACAGCGCTCCGGGCAACGGCCGCAACACCTGGTGGAGTCGCCGCGCTTCCGCATGGCCTACGATTTCCTCGCGCTGCGCGCCGCCAGCGGCGAGGTGCCGGCCGACCTCGAGGTCTGGTGGCGCACCTTCCAGAGCGCCGACCCGGACACGCGCCGCGCCATGCTGCTGCCCGACACCGGGCCGAAGAAGCGCCGCCGCCGGCGCCGCAAGAAGGCGCCCGGCGAGGGCGCCGCTCCGGCCGCCTGACGCCGGGCATGGCGACGGCCTACGTCGGGATCGGCTCCAACCTCGGCGAGCCGCGCCGGCAGATCGAAGCCGCGCTGGACGAACTGGACCGGGTTCCCCGCACCCGCGTCGCGCGCCGCTCGTCGCTGTACCGCAGCGCGCCGGCGGGCCACGCCGACCAGCCCGATTTCCTCAACGCGGTGGCGCGCCTGGAAACCGGCCTGGACGCCGAGGCACTCCTTGGCGAACTGCAGGCGATCGAACAGCGCCACGGCCGCGAGCGCAGCTTCGCCAACGCCCCGCGCACGCTGGACCTGGACCTGCTGCTCCACGAGGCCGGCGCGGCCGGCACGCCGCGCCTGACGCTGCCCCATCCGCGCATGCACGAGCGCGCCTTCGTTCTCGCCCCGCTCGCGGAGATCGCGCCCGATGCCGAGGTGCCCGGGCATGGCCGGGCGGTCGAGCTGCTGGCGCGCTGCGCCGGGCAGCACGTGGCCCGCATCGCCTGACGCCGTGGCGAGCTTCCGCTACCTCGCCGTCGAAGGACCGATCGGCGCCGGCAAGACCAGCCTGGCGCGGCGCCTCGCCGAGCGCTTCGGCGCCGACCTGCTGCTCGAGCAACCGGGCGAGAACCCGTTCCTCGAGCGCTTCTACCGCGACATGGCGCGCCACGCGCTTCCCACACAGCTCTTCTTCCTCTTCCAGCGCGCGCGGCAGCTGGAGCCGCTCGCGCAGCCGGACATCTTCGGCCGGCCGGTGGTGGCCGATTTCCTGATCGAGAAGGATCCGCTGTTCGCGCGCATCACGCTGTCGGCCGACGAACTGGCGCTGTACCAGCGCATCTACGACGCCCTGCGGCCGCAGGCGCCGGCGCCTGACCTGGTTGTGTACCTGCAGGCCGAACCGCGTACCCTGATCGAACGCGTCAAGCGCCGCGCCTCCGCCTGGGAACGGGGCATCAGCGAGGAGTACCTCGCGCTGCTGGCGGAGGGCTACGCGCGCTTCTTCTACCACTACAGCGCGGCGCCGGTGCTGATCGTGAACTCGGAGAACCTGGACTTCGTGAGCCGGGAGGCCGACCTCGACCTGCTCATCGCGCGCATCCGCGGCATGAAGAGCCGCCGGGAGTTCTTCAGCCTGGGCTAGGTCGGCTAAGTTGGATACGGCTCGAACATCATCGACTCGACCGGGCAGCCCATCGCCTGCGCGATCCTGTCCATCGCCTCGTCGGTCAGCTGCACCGGCTGGAAATCGGCTTCGCCGCCCTTGGAGGTGATGAAGGCCTTCGCCGCGGCTTCGGTATTCCAGGTGACGACCGGGTCCGGGCTCACTCCCGCGACCTGCTGGCAGATCGGGAAACCGTCGGTCTTGTAGACGATCGCGTACATGCTGCCCCCTCCGAACGCGCTGCGAACAACGACTGGAAAACTTTACCGCATGTTTCCCGTTTCTTCCATACCCGCTCAGTATCCGGCGACGCAGCCGTCGCCGCGCGGGTCCGCCGCGCCCTCCAGGGCGCCGTCCGCATGGCGAACCAGCGCCCCCGCGTGTCCCATGACCTCGTCGTAGGCGCCCACTGTCTCCAGGTCGTGGCCGCGGCGGCGCAGTTCCTCGGCGACCGCGGGCGCGAAGCGCGACTCGAGCTTGAGCGTCTCGGAGGCCGAGCCCCAGGTGCGGCCGAGCAGCCAGCGCGGCGCCGACACCGCCTGCTGCAGCGGCTGCCCGAATACGGCATGGCGCGTGAACACCGCCGCCTGCGTCTGCGGCTGGCCGTCGCCGCCCATGGTGCCGTACACCATGACGCCGCCGTCCGCGAGGCGCGCCAGCGCCGGGTTGAGCGTGTGGAACGGCTTCTTCCCGGGGCGCAGGCAGTTGATCCGCGACGCATCGAGCGAGAAGCTGCAGCCGCGGTTCTGCCAGTTGACCTGGGTCGCCGGCAGCACCAGCCCCGAGCCGAACTCGTGATAGATGCTCTGGATGAAGCTCACGGCGCGGCCGGCGCCGTCGATCACCCCGATCCAGATGGTGCCGCCGGGCTTCGATCCGCCGGGCCAGGGCCGCGCCCGCTTCATGTCGATCCGCGCCGCCAGCGCGTCCAGGCGCTTATCGTCCAGGAGCGCCTGCGGCCGCACGGTCATGTCCGCCGGGTCGGTGAGGTGCGGATCACGGATGTCGAGGAACGCCGCCTTGGTCGCCTCGACGATCGCGTGCACGTGGTCGGCGCTGTCGGGCTCGAGGCGCGCAAGGCCCAGCCGCTCGACGATGCCCAGGATGGCGAGCGACACCGCGCCCTGCGTGGGCGGGGTCATGTTGTAGAGCATTCCCGCGGCATGGGCGAGCTCGAGCGGTTGCACCTCGCGCGCCGCGTAGCCTTCCAGGTCCGCGAGCGCGAGCGGGCTGCCCAGCTCGGCGAGATCCTTCGCCATCGCGCGCGCCAGCTCGCCGCGATAGAAATCGTCCAGCCCGGCGCGCGCGAGCCGGCGCAGCGTCGCCGCCATTCCCGCCTGACGGAACATCGTGCCGCGCCGCGGCGATTCGCCCCCGGGCATGAAGCGCGCGGCGAATCCGGGAACCGATTCCAGTTCGGCGCGCTTGGCGCGCGTGTTCACCTCCTGGCTGGCGGTCGCCGGCACGCCGGCCTCGGCGTAGTGGATCGAATCCTCCAGCAGGCGCGCGAGCGGCACGCTTCCGCCCCATCGCGCGCGACTCAGTTCGAGCGCGAGCGCCCAGCCGCCGACGGTTCCGGCGACGGTGTTCGCGGCAAGCGCACCTCGCGCCGGAATGCCGTCCAATCTTCGTTCCCGATAGGACTCCACGGTCGCCGCGCGCGCCGCGGAACCGCAGGCATCGATCGCGGTTGGAGATTCCCCTGGTGCGGAAATGAGCCAGAACGCATCGCCTCCGATGCCGTTCATGTGCGGATAAACAACGGCGATGGTCGAGGCCGCCGCGACCATCGCCTCGATGGCGTTGCCCCCTTCGCGCAGCACGGCGAGCGCGGACTGCGATGCGAGGGAATGCGAGGCGACCGCGATGCCCCGCCGGGCGTAGCTGGTGTTGATCATTCTGTCCGATGTTCTGAAAACGAGATGCTACCCGCCCGGCGGAACCCCCGGGAATCGCAAGAGATTGTAATTGCCGAGGCCACGCAAGGGGCGTTTAATGGCTCCGGGAGGCGCGGGGCTGACGCCCGGCGTCTGGGATCGCAACACCTCCGAAAGGGGGACTTCTTGGGAGAAACGCCATGAGCAACATGAACGACGCCGCAGGCTTGCGCGCTCCGTACGGCCGGAGCCACTCGCAGTACCAGACCGAATTCGAGCCGGCCACTGGGACCATCTGGGGCTATTTCAACCCCAGGGGCACCGCCTGCTTCAGCCTCGGCCTGCTGAAGGACATCCGTGAGCACGACCAGACGCTGGCGCAGAACCACGGCGCCATCGAATTCGAGGGCGAACTGCGGCCGGTCAACTTCTACGTCTGCGGTTCGCGGGCGCCGCGCATCTTCAACCTGGGCGGCGACCTGGCGCTGTTCGTGCTCCTCATCAAGTCCCGCGATCGCGAGGCGCTTGTGCACTACGCGAGGTTGTGCATCGACAACATGCACGCCCGCATCGAGAACTACAACGCCCCCGGCATGATCACTATTTCGATGGTGCAGGGAGACGCGCTCGGCGGCGGCCTCGAGTGCGCGTTGTCCTCGGACGTGGTCGTGGCCGAGGAAGGCGCGCAGATGGGCTTGCCGGAGATCCTGTTCAACCTGTTCCCGGGGATGGGCGCCTACAGCCTGCTTGCCCGCAAGGTGGGACCGCGCCTGACCGAGCGCCTGATGCTCTCGGGCCGCGTCTACTCAGCGGCGGAGCTGCACGAGATGGGCGTAGTCGACGTTCTGGCCGGGCCAGGTGAGGGTGAGGCGGCGGTGCAGGACTGGATCGCGCGTCACGCGCGCCGGCGCAACGGCCACGCCGCGGTGATGCGCGTGCGCCGCCAGGTGTTCCCGGTGACCCGCGAGGAGCTGGACGCGATCACCGACACCTGGGTCGACTGCGCCCTGCGTCTGGAGGACCGCGACCTGCGCATGATGGGCCGCGTGGTGCGCGCGCAGATGGAGCGCATGGAACGCGGCACCGTGGTGGACGTCGGCGCCGCAGCCGAGGCGGCCGAGGCCGCGCCCGCGCTCGCCGCCCTCTAGCCGCGCAGATGGGATACGAAGCCGTGCTCGCCGAACAGTTGCGAGAACTGGTGGAAGTTGACGCGTGTCGCGTTGATGATCGCCGCCTGCGCCGCAGGGTCGTCGATCGTCTTGAGCAGCACGTTCAGCTTGGCCATGTGGTCCGCGTCCATGGTCGCGTGGGAGGACAGGAACCGGAAGCCGCGCCCCTCGAGGCCGCCGGCCGGGTCCACGCCGATCGCGCGTGCGATGGAATCTGCCACGCGCCCGCCGTAGACCGAGGCGATCACTTCGAGGACGTACAGCATTCCGAGCACCGCGCAGGGATGGACGCGATCAGCGCTGTAGTAGTTGAACGCGATCATGGCCTGAACCGGGGCGCTGGGCGGCGCCTCCCGCGCCTGACGCACATCGCCCCCGACCGCGGCCACGTCCTCGAGCACCCAGTCCTCGTGCCCCTTTTCCTCCTCGATGCGCTCGTACAGCTCGTAACGCACCTGCCGGTGCCGGTCGTCCAGCCGCGCCGCCGCCGCCGCCATCACCGGGCAGAAATGCCAGACGATGTGGAACAGGTCATGCAGGAACGCGCGGTACTCCGCCAGCGTCAAGCCCTGGTGGATCATCGCGTGCACGCGAGGCGTGTTCTCAAGCTCCCTGCGGCTGGCGTCGGACGTTTCGACAAGCTCGATGAAGAACGACATGCGTCTCTCCGTGACAGGAGACGCGATTCTATCGCCCAGACCCGCGCAACGACCATTCATTTCTAGGCGAAATCACCCTGAAGCGAAGGAGATTCACATGGACCCGATCAAACTCTACGCGATGGCGCTACCTGTATTCCTGATCGCGATAGGTCTGGAAGCGCTTTACTACCGCTTTGCGCTCCACCGACCCTACGGCTGGCGCGTCACCGCCTCCAACCTTGTGGTCATGGTCGGCCGGTTGGCAAGCGAAGCCGTCAGCAAGGGCGTCATGGTGGCGGTCTACATCGCCGTCTGGCAGTTCCGGCCCTTCGACATTCCGATGGACCGCTGGGAGAGCTGGGTGGCGCTGTTCATCCTCGTCGATCTCTCCTATTACTGGCTGCACCGCGCCAGTCATGAGATCCGCTGGATGTGGGCGCTGCACAGCGTGCACCACTCGGCGCAGCAGATCACCTTCTCCGTGGCCTACCGTCTTGGCTGGACCAACCTGTTCTCCGGCCCCTGGCTGTTCCTGATTCCGGTGTGCTGGATCGGGTTCGACCCGCGCGCGGTCGGCTTCATGTATGCGGCCAACCTGCTCTACCAGTTCTGGCTGCATACCGAGACGGTGCCGAAGCTGGGCCTGCTGGAGCGTGTGTTCAACACCCCGTCGCATCACCGGGTCCACCATGCGGTCAACCCGGAGTACCTGGACCGGAATTACGGCGGCGTGGTCATCATCTGGGACAAGCTATTCGGCACCTTCGCCGAGGAGAAGAACGGCGTCGCACGCACCTACGGCCTGGTGCGCCAGATCGACACGCTCAACCCGCTCAAGATCGCGTTCGCAGGCTGGGTCGACATGATCCGGGACGTTCGCCGCGCACGCAGCCTGAGCGAGGTGGTCGGGTACCTGTTCCGCTCTCCGGGCTGGCAGCCGGATGGCAAGGGACAGACCACGGCCGCGATCCGGATGGCGGCGGGTGTTCCGCAGGACACCCGTGTCGCGCGGAATCAGGGGCAACCGGTCGCGCGCGCGGTCGGCCAGGCGAGAGGCGGCACCTAGCCGGCGGATTTCTGCCGCTCCTGCAGGTAGCGCTCCAGCGCCTCGCGCGTGCGGGCCAGTTCCTCGCGCAGCGAGTTGAGCAGCGGCGCGATCTGCAGCTTGATCTCCGCGTCCGACAGCCGGCCGATGTCCCGGCACAGGAAGGTGAGGCGTTCCGCCCCCATGCTCGCGGCCGAGCCCTTCATCGCATGCAGGTGGCTGCGGAACTCCGGAACATTGCGCGCGCCCAGCGACGATTCGATCTTGCCCAGCAGGGTGACGTTGTCCGCGGTGAAGACGCCGATCAGCTTGTCCATGAACGCGGGCGAGGAGCCCAGCTCCTCCAGGTCGCGTAGCGTCTCGGCGTTCACGACCTCCGGCGCATCCGGATGCGCCGGGGGCGCCGGCCGCGCGCGCTCCATCAGCGTGACGCGCGAGCCCTCGGCGGGCCTGCCCGAGCACAGGCCATGGATCTCGGAGAGCAGGCGCGCAGCCTCGACCGGCTTGCCCAGGAACAGGTCCGCGCCGGCCTCCAGGGACTCGCGTTTCGTGTCCGGCGTGACGTCCGCCGAAAGCAGAATCACCGGCATCCGCCCCCGGCCGGCGTCGCCGATCAGGCGGATCGCCTGCACCGTCTCGATGCCGCCCATGCCCGGCATGTTGCGGTCGATGATCGCGATGTCGTAGGCGGCGCCTTCCAGCGCGTCCAGCGCGCGCTCGCCGTCGGCCACCAGCGTCGGCGTGTGGCCGCCGCGCTCCAGGATCCGTCCCAGGACCTCGCGGTTGGTCGGGTTGTCGTCGGCCAGCAGCACCCGCAGGCCGCGCGCTCCGGGGGTGCGGCGGGCGTAATCCTGCAGGCGCACCACGCCTTCGCGCGGCTCCTCGCCGGCGCTGACCGAGTGCAGCACGTTGAAAAACTGCCGCTTGTCGAACGGCAGCTCCAGCACGGAACCAAACCCCGCCGCCAGCGCCGCGACCCGCTGCACACCGCCCGAGCGCTCCACGGCCAGCACCAGCGCCGGCACCGGCTCAGGCGCCGAGCGCCGGAAGCGCTGCGCGCGCCTGAGATCCTTCTCGGTCGTGTAGAGGATGGCGCTGTGGTAGGGCTGCGCCAGGCTGATCTCCGAGACCAGCCGCGTCACGCCCTCCTCGACATCGGCCACCGCCACGGGCGAGGCGCCCCAGCCGGCGAGCGCCTGCTCCAACGCCTCCTGCTGCGCCGGCGGGAAGCCCACCAGCAGCACGCGCGCGCCGGCGAGCTCGCCGGCGCCGGCGCCGGCGCGCTCGGGCTGCTTCTCCAGCGCGACCTCGAACCAGAAGGTGCTGCCCAGGCCGACCGCGCTTTCGACCCCGATGCGGCCGTTCATCAGCGCCACCAACTGCTTGGCGATTGTGGTGCCCAGCCCGGTGCCGCCGAAGCGGCGCGTGGTGGTCTGGTCGGCCTGCGTGAAGCTCTCGAAGATACGCAGCTGCGATTCGGGGGGAATACCGATGCCGGTGTCGCGGACCGAGAACTTGAGCACCACGCCGGATTCCGTCTCCGACTGCGCGCTCACGTGCACGGTCACGCTGCCCTGCTCGGTGAACTTGACCGCGTTGCCGGCGAGGTTGATCAGCACCTGGCGCAGGTGGTGGGGATCGCCGCGCAGCGCCGGGGGCACCTCCGGCATGATCGAGACCACGAACTCCACGTTCTTCGCCGCCGCCTGCGCCGAAAGGATGCGGCAGGTGCTGTTGACCAGCGCGTGCAGGTCGAAGTCGGTGCGCTCGAGGGCCAGCTTGCCGGCCTCGATCTTGGAGAAATCGAGCACCTCCTCCACCAGCCCCAGCATCACGCGCGAGGAGCCGCGCAGGGTCTGCAGCATGTCGGCCTGCTCGCGCGACAGCGGCGTGTCGCGCAGCAGGTCGGCCATGCCGAGGATGGCGTTGAGCGGCGTGCGCAGTTCGTGGCTGACCACTGAAATGAAGCGCCGCTTGGCCTGGTTCGCTGCCTCGGCGCGCGCCAGCGCGTCGAACATGCGCCGCACCAGCGACAGCACGTACAGGCTCAGCGCGAAATGACCCAGCGCCAGCCCCACGCCGGCAACGAGATGCTCCTGCCAAAACGGCGTCAGAAGGATCACGGCGACGAACCCGGTCAGGCTCGCCGCCAGGGTACCTACCAGGTACGCCGGGCCGTAGCGGAAGCCGTTGGCCAGCGTTACCCATACGTAGACCAGGAACAGGGGCAGCGCCGGATCGCCGAACCGCCACATGAACCAGGTCACCGTCGCCATGTCCGCAATCACGCCGGCGCAACGGCGAAGGTGCGAGACGGTGCTTGAAGAAAGGTTCCAAGCAAGCAGAACAGCGGCGGCGGCGAGGTAAGTCAGGTAGACAAGGTAATGCGCCTGCAGCGCGACCCATTCCCGTACGTTTAACCCATCGGGCAGCAGGTACGCGCCAAGGAGCAGCCCCACCACCAGCCGCACGATCGCCTGCTCGTGCTCGGTGTCCGGCCGCGCGGCGAGGCGCGCGCGCAGCGCCTGCAGCGCCGCCCTCATCCGCCCCCGCCCATCTCGCTCGAGGCGTCCTGGAAGTCGCGCTGCACCTCGACCACCTTCTCCTTCATGCCGAGGAAGGCGTCCACCAGGCGCGGGTCGAAGTGCTTGGCGCGCTGCGCGCGCAGGTACTCGAAGGCCTCCTCCGGCTTCCAGGCCTTCTTGTACGGGCGCTTGGAGGTGAGCGCGTCGTAGACGTCCGCCACCGAGACGATGCGCGCGCACAGCGGCACGTGGTCGCCCTCCAGCCCGTTCGGGTATCCCTTGCCGTCGTAGCGCTCGTGGTGGCCGAGCGCGATCAGCGCGCCCATGCGCACGTACTTCGAGGCGCTGCCCTTGAGGATCTCGTGGCCGATCACCGGATGGCGCTGCATCACGTCCCACTCCGGGGCGTCGAGGCGCCCGGGCTTGAGCAGGATGCCGTCCGGGATGCCGATCTTGCCGATGTCGTGCAGCGGCGCGGCGAGCTCGATGGTCTCGGCCTCGTCGCGCTCCAGGCCGATGGCGTTCGCGATCAGGCGCGAGTAGCGCGCCATGCGGATCAGGTGGTAGCCGGTTTCCTCGTCGCGGAACTCCCCGGCGCGCGCCAGGCGCAGCAGCGTTTCCTTCTCGCGCTCGCGGATCTCGCGCGTGGCCTCGTCCACCATGCCCTCGAGCAGGCGGCGCTTGTCGTCCAGCGCCAGCTGCTGGCGGCGCAGGGTCAGCAGGTTGCGGCAGCGCGCCAGGCACTCGCGCGCGTCCACCGGCTTGGTGAGGAAGTCGGTGATGCCGGCATCGAGCGCCGCGTAGCGCACCGCCTTGTCGTCCTGCGCGGTGATCATCACGATCGGCACGTGCTCGTAGCCGGGCAGCGAGCGCAGCCGGCCCACCAGCTCGATGCCGTCCATGTCCGGCATCATGTAGTCCACCAGGACGAGGTCGGCGATGTGGCGCGCGGCCCACACCACCGCGTCGACCGGACGCGCGAAGCCTTCCACCTCGACGCGGTCGTCGAGGCTCTTCACCACCTGCTCGAGAATGGCGCGGCCGGTGGACTGGTCGTCCACCACCATGATGGTGTTGCGCGAGGCGGGCAGCAAGTGCAACTGCGCCTTGGCCATTCATGCTCTCCTGGAGGATTCCGGCGCGAAAAAGACTACGCCCCGCACGATGCCATGTCCAGAGAAAACCGTCTCATCCGTGGCAGAGATTGACCCATCTCGTTTCGCAATCCCACGACAGTGGCCAGTGCGGGACGCAGGACATCCGGAGCAATCCCCCCGGCCCCGGTGAGGCTAGAAAAAGAGCCTCCGCGCCAGCGCCGGCCGACGCAACTGCTCGATCCACCACTTGAGCGCCCGGCCGTTCTCGCCGGCGCGCCAGGCCAGCGTGCTCTGGCTCGGCGGATGCGGCGTTTCGACCCGCAGCAGGGCGAGCCGGCCGGCGCGCACATGGGGCCGCGCCAGCCGCTCTGGCAGGAAGCCGCAGCCGATGCCCAGCAGGATGGCCTGCAGCTTGGCGCCGGTATCGGGCACCGAAAGAAAGCTGAGGTTCCTCTGCAGGCCGTACTGCAAGTGCGGCAGGCCGCGCGTGGTGTCGCCGAGGATGACCGCACGGTGGCGCGCCAGCTCGCTGTCGGGAATCACGCCCTCGAATCGCGCCAGCGGATGCTTCGGCGCCACGGCGAGCACGAATCTTATCCGGGATAGCGGTGCGGACTCGTAGCCGCCGCCGGGAGGACCGCCGGCGGGAGCGCCGACCACCAGGTCCGCGCGGCCGGACAACAGCGCGTCCCAGGAGCCCGCCGCCGCCTCGCGCCGCAATTGCAGCGAGGTCTGCGGCGCCACCCGGCAGAATGCATCGACCAGCGGCATGAGCGGCTCCATCCGGATCACCTGGTCCACCGAGAGCACCAGCTGCGACTCCCACCCGGTCGCGATCAGCTGCACCTCGGCGTCGAACGCCGCCGCCTGCGCAAGCAGCCCGCGGCCTCGTTCCAGCAGCATGCGGCCCTCGCGCGTGAAGCGCGCGCGGCGCCCGCTGCGGTCGAACAGGTTGATGCCGAGCGACTGCTCCAGGTTGCGGATGGCGTGGGTGATGGAGGAAGTGACCACGAACAGGGCCTGCGCCGCCGCGGCAAAGGAGCCGTGGCGATCGATGGCGTCCAGCACCCGGATGCCTTCGAGGGGCACCTTGATCTGGCGCCGGCTCATCGTTCAGCGGCCTGCAACGCCGGGGACAAAATCATTCATTGGACGGGACAGCGCACGATGCCTATTGTCGCACCCCCATGAAATCCCCGGTGGAGGGCGCACGCTTCGACGTCGCGGTCTCGGGCTACGGCCCGGTCGGCGCGACGCTCGCCGGCCTGCTCGGCCGCCACGGGCTGAGGGTCGGCGTGTTCGACAAGGCCGCCGCCATCTACGACCAGCCGCGCGCGGTGGGGTTCGACCACGACGCGATGCGCCTGTTCCAGCGGATCGGCATCGCGCGCGACCTGGCCCCGCATGTGGCGCCGTTCCGCAACTCGGTCTACCTCGGGGCCGGCGGCCAGGTGATCCAGCGCGTGCGCCACATCGAACCGCCGTACCCTCAGGGCTGGGCACCCAACTACACCTGCGACCAGCCTGGCGTGGAAACGATGCTGCGGCAAGCGGTGGCGGGCATGGAGAACGTCCAAGTGGCGCTGGGCCACGAGCTCCTCGGTGCCCGTGAACAGGCGGGCGGCGTCGCCTTCGACGTGCGCGATCCCTCGGGCGCGATACGGTCCCATTCCGCGACCTACCTGGTGGGCTGCGACGGCGCCTCCAGCCCGCTGCGGCGCGGCCTGGGCATCGAGTTGGAGAGCCTGGACTACGACGTGCCCTGGATCGTCGTCGACCTCAAGGTGGAAGAGGCGTTCCTCGACCACCTGCCGACGACCAACGTCCAGTACTGCGAGCCCCGACGCCCCTGCACCTACGTCGTCTGCCCCGGCAACCACCGCCGCTGGGAGTTCATGATGCTGGAGGGCGAGCCGCGCGAAGGCGCGCTGTCCGAGGATCGGCTCTGGGGCCTGCTGACACGCTGGCTCGAACCCGGGCAGGCGCAGATCTGGCGGGCCGCCGCGTATACGTTCCACGCCCTGATCGCGCGGGAATGGCGGCGGGGGCCGGTCTTCCTGGCCGGCGACAGCGCGCACCAGACGCCCCCGTTCCTCGGGCAGGGGATGTGCCAGGGCCTGCGCGATGCGGGCAATCTGGCGTGGAAGCTGAATGCCGTTCTGCGCGGCGAGGCGGACGAGCGCCTGCTGGACAGCTACGTCGTGGAGCGCCGCCCGCACGTCGCGCAGACCACGCAGATCGCCAAGGAACTGGGCCGGCTCGTCTCCGAGCGCGATCCGGCGCGCGCCCGCGAGCGCGACGCCGACCTGATTGCCCGGGGCGGCGGGGCGGCGCCGCTGGTCATCCGGCAGGACATGATTCCCGGGTTGCGCAAAGGCCTGCTCGCCGCCGGCAGCGCGATGGCGGGCGAGGTCTTCCCGCAGCCCGTTGTCGTCGCCCCGGGGGCCGGCGAATGCCTGCTCGACGACCGCACCGGCCCCTGTTTCCGGCTGGTGACGGACGCGGCGTGCGACACGCCGGATCTGCGCGCCCTTGCCGTCAGGCTGGGCATTCGGGTCTTCGTCCTGGGCACCGATGACATCCGGGAACGCGACGGCCTGGTCCGGAACTGGCTTGCCGCGGCGGGCGTGCTGGGCGCCCTCGTCCGCCCCGACCACTACGTATTCGGCACCTTCGCGACCGCGGGGGACGCCGTCGGACTGCTGCACATGCTTCAATCAAAGGAGGGATACCGAGATGAAACCGAGCAAACGCAATCCCGTGCTGCACCTGATCGCCGCCACGCTGCTGGCGCTTAGCGCCTCGGCCGGAGCGCAGGAGTACCCGACCAAGCCGATCCGGATCATCGTGCCGGTGCCGCCGGGCGCGGGCCCGGACGTCGACATCCGCCAGATCACCGCGCGCCTCGCGCCGCTGCTCGGGCAGCCGGTGATCGTCGAGAACCGCCCCGGCGCCTCGACGCGCATCGCCATCGAAGCGGCGGTCAAATCGGCGCCGGACGGCTATACCTTCCTCGTCGGCACGCCGAGCCTGGCGACCGCACCGTCGCTCTACGCCAAGTTGCCTTTCGATGCGAAGCGCGACCTGGCGCCGGTGAGCCTGCTGTCCACCACCTCCTACCTGCTGACGGTCAACGCGGCGGTGCCGGCGCAGACGCCGACCGCGTACGTCGCGCTCACGCGGTCGAACCCGAACTACGCGCAGGTTGCCACGCTGGGCGTTGGGACCCTGCCGCACCTCGCGGGCGCGTGGTTCGGCTCGGCGGCGGGCGCCGACCTGAAGTTCATCCACTACAACACCACCGCGCCGTTCAACGACCTGCTGGCGGGACAGACTTCCGCGATCTTCGACGCGATGCTGCCGGTGATGGGCAACCTGAAGGCAGGCAAGCTGCGCGCGCTGGCGATCTCGGGCAAGACGCGGCATCCGCTGCTGCCGGATGTCCCCACGTTCGCGGAGGCGGGCATCAAGGGCTTCGACCCGATGGTCTGGATCGGCGTGCTGGCGCCCGCCGGCACGCCGCGCCCGATCATCGACCGCATGAGCGCGGCGCTGTCCAAGGTCGCGAAACTGCCGGAGATCATGGCCTACCGCCGCGATGTCGGCAGCGAATCCGTCGGCAGCACGCCGGAGGAATTCGCCGCCTTCCTCGACGCCGAGCGCAGCAAGTGGGGCGCCGTGATCGGCAGGATCGGCCTCAAGCTCGAATAGATGGACCTGGGCATCGCCGGCCGGCGCGCGCTGCTCGCCGCCTCGAGCAGCGGCCTTGGCCTCGCCTGCGCCGGCGCGCTCGCGCGCGAGGGGTGTCGGGTCTGGATCAACGGCCGCGACCAGGATCGGCTCGAGTTGGCGCGTGCGCTGATCGAGCACCAGACCGGGAAGCGGGTCGAGACGGTCGCCGCCGACATCAATAGCGAGGCCGGTCGCGAGGCCCTGCTCGCGGCCTGCCCGGAGCCCGACATCCTGGTCAACAACAACGCCGGGCCGCCGCCGGGCAAGGTGGAGGACTGGGACCACGCGGCCTGGCTGGCGGCGCTGGAGGCCAACATGCTCGCGCCGGTGCTCCTCATCCGTGGCGTCCTGCCGGGGATGCGCGCCCGTCGGTTCGGCCGCATCGTCAACATCACCTCGGCGATGGTGAAGAGCCCGCGGCCGGCGATGGCGCTCTCCAGCGCCGCGCGCACCGGCCTGACCGCCTTCGCCAAGGCGATGTCGCTGGAGGCCGCCGCGGACAACGTCACCCTGAACAACCTGTTGCCCGAGCGCATCGACACACCGCGCCAGGCGTTCATGGCGGAGCGCATGATGAAGTCGCAGCGCATCGACCGCGAGGAAGCGCGCCGGCGCATCACCGCCACCATCGCGGCGAAGCGCTTCGGCACCCCGGCCGAGTTCGCCGACGCCTGCGCCTTCCTCTGCAGCGCGCAGGCCGGATTCATCTCGGGCCAGAACCTGCAGCTGGACGGTGGCTCGTACCCAGGGCTGGTCTAGCGTGAGCGGCGACTTTCGCGCGCACCTTCGCGCTCCGGACGACCCGCGCATCGCCGGTATCGCGGACATGGACGCCCGGGCCTGGGCGCAGCATGTGCTCGGCATCCCGCGCGCGGCGGAACTGTTCCGGACCTGGCGCGAGCGCTACGCGGACAGCGAGTTCTTCGGCATCACGACCGACGGTCGGCGCGTCCCCGGACTGTTCCATCTGGCGCCGGAAGGCGCGCCTGCGGCCGCGATGGCGGAAGCGGCGAACCGCCTGCTGCAGGCGGCCACGCCGGACGAACGCGGCCGGCTGTGCCATGCGCCCGACGCGCGCGAGTGGCGCGGCTGGATGAACCCGGAGGTCTACCTCCACCGCCACGGCCTGCGCCTGGACGAGATCCGGCCCGAGTTGCGCGACGCGGTGCTGGCGGTGCTGCGCGCAAGCCTGAGCCCAAGGGGCTACGACAAGGCGCGCGGCCTGATGCGGATCAACCACTTCCTCGGCGAGCTGGTGAACGCGCCGCGCGTCATGAACGAGTTCAGCTACAACTTCAACCTGTTCGGCGCGCCGTCCGCAACCGCGCCCTGGGGCTGGAATTTCCACGGCCACCACCTGTGCCTCAACTGCCTCGTGGTCGAAGGCCAGATGGTGGTGACACCGGTGTTCATGGGGGCCGAGCCGAACCGGATCGACGCCGGCCCGCATGCCGGACTCGCCGTCCTGGAGGACGTGGAAAGCCGCGGGCTGGAACTGATGCGAGGCTTGCCGCCGTCCCAGCAGCGCCGCGCCCGCCTGTACGAGCGCAAGCGCGACCCGGCGATGCCGCCGGGCCGGGTCGCAGTCGGCGACGAACTGCACCTGTGCGGCGCGTTCCAGGACAACCGGGTGGTGCCCTACGAAGGCATCGCCGGGGCTGAACTCGATGCTTCGTCGCGCAGCAAGCTGCTTGCGCTCGTCGCCGGCTACCTCGACTACCTGCCGGCCGGACCGTTCCAGGCGCGCATGCAGGATGTCGAGCGCCATCTCGCGCAGACGCATTTCTGCTGGATCGGCGGCAGCGACGACGACAGCCCGTTCTACTACCGCATCCAGGGACCGGTGCTGATCGTGGAATTCGACCACCACGCCGGGGTGTTCCTCGGCAACAGCGAGCCGGAGAAGTTCCACATCCACACCCTGGTGCGCACGCCCAACGGCAACGACTACGGCATGGAGCTGGTGCGCCTGCATTGCGAGCGCGAGCGGGCGAAACAGCTGCCTGCATAAGTGGTGCCGGAAGTGGGACTCGAACCCACACGCTTTAGGGGCGGCGGATTTTGAGTCCGCTGCGTCTACCAATTCCGCCATTCCGGCAAGGGCATGGATTCTATAATGCGCGCCTTCCATGCTCGTCTCCGAATTCGACTATGCGCTCCCGCCCGAGCTCGTCGCGCAGCAGCCGCCTGCCGAGCGCGGCGCCAGCCGCCTGCTGCGCCTGGACGCGGCAAGCGGCGAACTGCAGGACCTCGCGTTCGCCGACCTGCCGGGCCTGGTCGGGCCCGAGGACCTGCTCGTCCTGAACGACACCAGGGTCATCAAGGCGCGCCTGCACGGCCGCAAGGCCACCGGCGGCAGGCTGGAAGTGTTCGTCGAGCGCATCGAGGGCGACCATGAGGCGCTCGCCCTGGCCCGCACCGGCCACGCCCTGC
>JALHLN010000030.1 GCA_022844545.1 Burkholderiales bacterium
TCGGAACGCCCGGTGCCCGGGGCGGACATGCCGGCCCGCCGCGGCGAACCCCGCGGCGAGGGGCGAAACGAGCGCCCGCGCAAGGGGGGCGAGCGCTCCTGAACGATGGGCCTGCGTTACCATTCGCGCCTGTCCACGCGAGGGAACCGCACATGGCAAGGATCGCAATCGTCACCGGCGCCGGCAGCGGCGTCGGCAAGGCCGCGGCGCTGGCGCTGCTGAAGGATGGCTGGTACGTCGCCCTCGCCGGGCGGCGCAAGGACGTGCTGGAGAAGACGGCGCAGGAATCCGGCGCCGGCGAGCGCGCCCTGTGCGTGCCCACGGACGTCGCCAAGCAGGATTCGGTCAAGGCCCTGTTTGCCGCGGTGAAGCAGAAATGGGGCCGCGTCGACTGCCTGTTCAACAACGCCGGCGTCAACGCCCCCGGCAGTTCGTTCGAGGAACTGACGCTGGAGAAGTGGCAGTACGTCGTGGACATCAACCTCACCGGCATGTTCCTGTGCATGCAGGAAGCCTTCAAGGTGATGAAGGAGCAGTCGCCGCGCGGCGGCCGCATCATCAACAACGGCTCCATCTCGGCGCACGCGCCGCGCCCGGGCTCGGCGCCCTACACCGCCACCAAGCACGCGGTGACCGGACTCACGAAAAGCGGCGCGCTGGACGGGCGCAAGTACGACATCGCGGTGGGCCAGATCGACATCGGCAACGCGCGCACCGAGATGGCAGAGCGCATGGCCAAGGGCGTGCCGCAGGCCGACGGCGAGATCAAGGTCGAGCCGCTCATGGACGTGGCCCATGTCGGCCAGGCGGTGGCGCACATGGCCGGGTTCCCGATAGAGACCAACGTGCTGTTCATGACCATCAAGGCGACCAAGATGCCATTCGAGGGACGCGGATGAAGCCCGCGTTCACGGCGGGACGCGGATGAAGCCCGCGTTCACGGCGGGACGCGGATGAAGCCCGCGTTCACGGCGGGACGCGGATGAAGCCCACCAAGTCGTACCGCGACCCGCAGTTCATCAACAGCAAGGAGGCGCGCGCGCTGCGCATCCTGGCGGAATACCTCGAGCCCAAGGCGCGGCTGGAACGGGAGGGCGTCGAGGACACGATCGTGTTCTTCGGCTCGGCACGCGTGCGTGAAGGCTCGCCCTGGTACGAGGCGGCGCGTACGCTGTCGTCCCGCCTCACCTCCTGGTCGATGGCGCTGGACCCCGCGCACCAGCGCCGTTTCGTGGTCTGCACCGGCGGCGGCCCGGGCATCATGGAGGCGGCCAACCGCGGCGCCGCCGAGGCGCGCGGCCGCAATGTCGGGCTCACGATCTCGCTGCCGCGCGAGGAATCGGTCAATCCGCACGTGACGCGCGGGCTGTCGTTCCACTTCCACTACTTCTTCATGCGCAAGTTCTGGCTCGCCTACATGGCGAAGGCCATGGTGGTGTTCCCCGGCGGCTACGGCACGCTGGACGAGCTGTTCGAGGTGCTGACGCTGGTGCAGACCCGGCGCATGACCAAGCCTATGCCGATCGTGCTGTTCGGCACCGGGTACTGGAAGGAAGTGATCAACTTCGACGCCCTGGTGCGCCATGGCATGATCGAGGCGCGCGACGTCGACCTGGTGCACCGCACCGATTCGGTGGACGACGCCTACGAGTGGATCGTGCGTCGGCTTGCCGAGGACGCGCTCGGGCGCCCCGGCGCGACAATGGAATGAACCACGACAAGGAGACCTCTTGAATCCCGCCAATGGCGCGCACGCCGCGCAAGCCTCCCTCCTCGCAGACGCCGGCCGCTACCTCGCCGGCGGCGGCCTGGGCCTGTTCCAGCTTCCCCCGGACCTCAACCTGGTGGTGGCGCGCGGCGCCGGCAGCCGGATCCGGGACGTCGCCGGGCGCGAGTACATCGACTACCACCTCTCCTCCGGCCCGGCGCTGCTGGGCCACGCGCACCCGGAGGTGACCGCCGCGGTCCAGGCACAGGTGCCGATGGGCACCACCTTCTTCTTCCTCAACGAGCCCGAGATCCGGCTGGCGAAGAAGATCGTGGACGCGGTGCCCTGCGGCGACGAGGTGCTCTACACCGGCTCGGGCACCGAGGCCACGTTCTACGCGCTGCGCATCGCGCGCGCCCGCACCGGGCGCGACAAGGTGATGAAGTTCGAGGGCGCCTGGCACGGCATGCACGACTACGGCCTCTGGGGCACGGTGCCCGCGACGCCCTCCGACTATCCGCGCTCGAAGCCCGATTCCGTGGGCGTGCCCGCGATGGCGGGCGACCTGGTGCTGGTCAGCCCTTTCAACGACGCGGCAAAGGCCGTCGAGATGATCGAGCGCCACGCGAAGCAGCTGGCCGCGGTGATCGTCGAGCCGCTGCAGCGCGTGCTGCTGCCCGAGCCCGGGTTCCTGGAGGCGGTGCGAGAGGTGACGAAGAAGCACGGCATCGTGCTTATTTTCGACGAGATCGTCACCGGCTTTCGCATCGCCTGGGGTGGCGCGCAGGAGAAGTACGGCGTGGTGCCCGACATGGCCTGCTACGGCAAGGCGGTGAGCGGCGGCTTCCCGCTGGCCGCGATCGCCGGCTCGGCGGACGTGATGCAGGTGCTGGACGCGCGCAAGCGCAACCGCGCCGAAGTGGTGTGGGCGACCAACACCCTGAACGGCAACCCGGTCTGCGCCGCCGCGGGCATCGCGGCGCTGGACGTGCTGGCCAAGCCGGGGGTCTATGACCGCCTGCACGCCATCGGCTCGCGCCTGCGCAAGGGCATCGAGGATGCGGGCGCGAAGCACGGCTTCGCGGTGCAGTGTCCCGGCGAGGACGCGGTGTTCGGCGTGCGCTTCACGGCGAGGAAGCCGCTGCGCAACTGGATGGACCTCACCACCGCGGACAAGGACCTCGGCTGGCGCTGGGCGCTGGAGATGATCCGCCGCGGCATCCTGGTGAACCCGAACGAGAAGATCTACATCTCCATCGTCCACAGCGACGCCGACATCGCCACCACCCTCGGCGCCGTCGACGAAGCCTTCGCCGCCCTGAAAAAATAGGGACAGTCCACGTTTTCCGCGGAAAACGTGGACTGTCCCTGATTTCCGTCGTCTAGCCGATGCGGTTCCGGAGCAGGCCGAGGCCCTTGATCTCGGTCTCGAGCAGGTCGCCTTTCTTCAGGAACTCCGGCGGGGTGCGGGCGTGGCCGACGCCCTCGGGGGTGCCGGTGGAGATGATGTCGCCGGGCTCGAGGGTCAGGCCCGCGGAGAGCGAGGCGATGATGCGCGGCAGCTTGAAGTACATGTGCCGCGTGTTGGAGCTCTGCTTGACGACGCCGTTGACGCGCGTCTGAAGATCGAGGTTGAACGGGTCCTTCACCTCGTCGGCAGTGACGATCCAGGGCCCCATCGGGCAGTGGCCGTCCAGGCTCTTGCCCTTGAACCACTGGTTCCCGTGCTGGCGCTGGATCTCGCGCGCCGAGACGTCGTTGATGACGCAGTAGCCGAAGATGTGCTTCATGGCGTTGGCTTCGGTGATGTTGCTGCCGCCCTTGCCGATGATCACGCCCAGCTCCACCTCCCAGTCCACCTTCTGCGTCACGCCCGCATGAAGCGGCACCCGGTCGTAGGGGCCGTTCACCGCGGTCGGCGCCTTGGTGAAGAAGGTCGGGTGCGCCGGCAGCTCCACGCCCGGCGCGCGCGCCTTGGCGCCTTCCTGGAAGTGCTCCAGGTAGTTCCAGCCGACGCAGAACACGTTCTTGCGCGGGCGCGGGATGGGCGCGAGCAGCTTCACCGCGGACATCGGGACCAGGCCCTTCGCGGGCACCTTGATCGCCTTTCGTCCCGCGGCGATCACGGCCAGCATGTCCGGCGCCGCCAGCGGCGCGATGCGGTTTCCCTGCAGCAGCACGCCCACCCGGGGCGCGCCGCCTTTCTTCAGGCGGTAGGTCAGCAGCTTCAATTCGGGCTCCTGTTCGAAACGAGGGGGCCTGCGGCAGCGCCAGTCTACCCTTCGATGCTAGATTCCAGCCTCGATGAATGCCCGGACGCCACGCGAAATGAACGAAGAATTTCTCACCCTGCAGGAAATCGTCGCCGCGGCGCGGCGCCAGCTTGCGCCCGGCCCCTGGGCCTACCTCGTCGGCGGCACCGAGACCGAAACCACGGTGAAGCGCAACCGGCAGGCCTTGGATGCGCTCGCCTTCCGCCCGCGCGTGCTGCGCGACATGCGCCAGCTGGACGCGACCGCCCCGTTCCTGTCGCCACGGGTCGGCAGGCGCATGCGCCTGCCGGTGATGCTCGCGCCCATTGGGGGCCTTGAGTCGATGGTCGAGGGCGGCGCCGCTACGGCGGCCCGCGGAGCGGCCCGATTTGGCGTGCCGCAAATGCTCTCCTCCGTCTGCCAGCCGGGCCTTGAAGCGACCGCAGCCGCGGCCGACACCACGCGCGTCTTCCAGCTCTACGTCCGTGGCGACGAAGCCTGGGTGGAGGAGCAGATCCGCCGCGCCCGAGATCACGGCTACGTCGCGTTCTGCTTCACGGTGGATTCCGCCCATTACAGCCGCCGCGAGCGCGACCTGCTGGGGCGCTTCGTCAAGCCCTGGCGTGCCGACGCCGCCCAGGGCGCCGCGTTCCAGGCCTCACTCAGCTGGGACCATGTCAAGCGCTTCAAGGACCAGCACCCGGACATGCCCCTCATCCTCAAGGGCATCGCCACCGCCGAGGACGCGATGCTCGCGGTCGAGCATGGCGTGCAAGTGGTCTACGTTTCCAACCACGGCGGCCGGCAACTGGACCACTGCCTGGGCAGCACCACGGTGCTGCCGGAGGTGATCGCCGCGGTAAAGGGGAAAGCCGAAGTCTGGGTGGACGGCGGCTTCATGCGCGGCTCGGACGTGGTGAAGGCCATCGCCCTGGGGGCGAAGACCGTCGGCCTCGGGCGCCTGCCCTGCCTCGGCTTGGCTGCCGCGGGCGAGGACGGCCTGGTGCGCGCGCTCGAACTGCTGGAAGAGGAAATCCGCGTCTGCCTCGCGCTGCTGGGCGTGAATTCGCTCGCGGAACTGGGACCGCAGCATCTTGCCGCGGCAATGCCGGTCGGCGAACCCGGCGTCTTCAGCGCCTTCCCTCTCCTTACCCCTTCAGGGCCTTGAACCTCAGGCGATGGGGGCGCGCGCCCTCCTCGCCCAGGCGCTTCTTCTTGTCGGCCTCGTATTCCTGGTAGTTGCCGGGGAAGAAGGTCGCCACCGACTCGCCCTCGAAGGCGAGGATGTGGGTCGCGATCCTGTCCAGGAACCAGCGGTCGTGCGAAATCACCAGCACGCTGCCGGCGAATTCCAGCAGCGCCTCCTCCAGCGCGCGCAGGGTTTCCACGTCCAGGTCGTTGGATGGTTCGTCGAGCAGCAGCACGTTCGCCCCCGAGACCAGCTGCTTGGCGAGCTGCAGCCGGCCGCGCTCGCCCCCTGACAACTGGCCCACCTTCTTCTGCTGGTCGGCGCCGCGGAAATTGAAGCGCGCGAGGTAGGTGCGCGAGGGCATCTGGAACCTGCCCACGGTGATCATGTCCTGGCCGCCGCAGACGTCCTCGAACACCGTCTTCTCGTCCTGCAACGCGTCGCGCGACTGGTCCACATGCGCGATCTTCACCGTCTTGCCGATCTTGATCGTTCCCGAGGCCGGCTTTTCCTTGCCCAGGATCATGCGGAACAACGTCGATTTGCCGGCGCCGTTGGGACCGATGATGCCGACGATGGCGCCCGGGGGCACCATGAAGGACAGCTTGTCGATCAGCAGCCGGTCGCCGTAGCCCTTGGACACCTCCTTGAACTCGATCACCTCGTTGCCCAGGCGCTCGGCCACCGGGATGAAGATCTCCTGGGTTTCGTTGCGCTGCTGGTGCTCGTACTGCGACAGCTCCTCGAATCGCGCCAGGCGCGCCTTGGACTTCACCTGCCGGCCCTTGGCGTTCTGGCGCACCCACTCCAGCTCCGCCTTCATGGTCTTGATGCGCGCCTCTTCCTGCTTCGCCTCCACTTCCAGGCGCTTGGCCTTCTGGTCGAGCCACGAGGAGTAGTTACCCTCCCACGGAATGCCCATGCCGCGGTCCAGTTCCAGGATCCAGCCGGCGGCGTTGTCCAGGAAGTAACGGTCGTGGGTCACCGCCACCACGGTGCCCGAGAAGCGCTGCAGGAACTGCTCCAGCCAGTCCACGCTTTCCGCATCGAGGTGATTGGTGGGTTCGTCCAGCAGCAGCAGGTCCGGCTTCTGCAGCAGAAGGCGGCAAAGAGCGACTCTCCTTTTCTCGCCGCCGGACAGGACCTCCACCTTCTGCTCCCAGGGCGGCAGGCGCAGCGCGTCGGCCGCGATCTCCAGTTCCTGACCGCCTTCGCCCGAGGCGTTGACGATCGCCTCCAGCCGCGCCTGCTCGGCGGCGAGCTTGTCGAAGTCCGCGCCTTCCTCCGAGTAGGCGGCGTACACCGCCTCCAGTTGCTTCTTCGCCTCGGCCAGTTCGCCGCGCGATTCCTCGACGATCTCGCGCACCGTCTTCTTCGGGTCGAGGGCCGGTTCCTGCGGCAGGTAACCTACGTTTATCCCCGGCATCCGCACGATTTCGCCGTCATGGTTGTCGTCCTCGCCGGCCATGATCTTGAGCAGCGTCGACTTGCCCGAGCCGTTCAACCCCAGCACGCCGATCTTGGCGCCGGGAAAGAAGTTCAGGTTGATGTTCTTCAGGATGGTGCGCTGCGGCGGCACCGTCTTGCTGACGCGCCGCATGGTGTAGACGTATTTCGCCATGGCTCTTTCTCGTGCTGGGTTCTAGTTTGCGGGTTCGAGCTTCGCGACGATGCCGATGGGCGCGTCGGTCACCACGTAAAGGAACCCGTCGGGTCCCGTCCTGACATCCCGGATGCGGCCCATCACCCCGCGCAGCATCCGTTCCTCCTTCACCACCTTCTCGCCCTCCAGCTTCAGCCGCACCAGCATCTGGTCCTTGAGCGAACCCACGAACAGGTCGCCCTTCCAGCGCGGGAACCGGTCCCCGGTGTAGAACGCCATTCCGGAAGGCGCGATGGACGGCACCCACTTGTGCACCGGCTGCGCCATGCCGGCCTTTGCCGTGCCTTCGCCGATCTTCGTGCCGATGCCGTAGTTGACGCCGTAGGTGATCACCGGCCAGCCGTAGTTCGTCCCGGCGCGGATGACGTTCACCTCGTCCCCGCCCTGCGGACCGTGTTCGTGCGTCCACAGCACGCCTGTGGCCGGGTGCAGCGCCGCGCCCTGCTGGTTGCGATTGCCCAGCGTGTACTTATCGGGCTTCCAGCCCGCCTTGCCGACGAACGGATTGTCCTTCGGGACCTTGCCGTCGTCGTGCAGGCGGATCACCGAGCCGGCGTGGTCGTCCGGCTTCTGCGCGCGGTCCTGCTCGCCGCGGTCGCCCAGCGCGATGTAGAGGAACCCGGCGCGGTCGAACACCAGCCTGGAGCCGAAATGCCGTCCGCTGCTGCCCTTCGGGCTCTGGCGGAAGATCACCTCCGCGCCTTCGACCCTGTTCCCCACCAGCTTGCCGCGCGCCACCTCGGTGCCGACGCCGTCGTTGCCGCGCGCGGAGTAGCTCCAGTAAATGAGGTTGTTCTGCATGTAGTTCGGGTGCAGCACCACGTCCATCAACCCGCCCTGGCCGTGCGGCGTCACCTGCGGCAGGCCGGCGACCGGCTGCGGGTCCAATTGGCCGTCCTTGGCGAGGCGCAGGCGGCCTTCGCGTTCCGTGATGAGCATCCGGCCGTCCGGGAGGAAGGCGAGCGCCCAGGGGTGGCTGAGGCCGGAGACGACCCGGGTGACGGTGAAGGAATGCTCCTCGGAGCGGTAAGTCTGCGCCGCGGCGGTGGATGCGGCCAGCACGAGCACGGCCGCGAGGGAAAGGGATCGGTTCTTCATGAGGCCGCCATTATCCCGTGGAATGCCTCGACGGCCGCCAAATGTGCACGATCGTGCACATTTACCCTAGCCCCGCGGCACCGCCCCCGGCTCCCCAAGGTCCCACCACACCCCCGCCATCAGCCTGAGCGCATCCCGCGCCACCGGCGCGAGCAAATGCTCGTTCGGTGCATGCTGGCTGCACGACGCGTAGGAATGCGGCACCCAAACCGTCGGCAGCCCCAGCAGGTCCGCGAAAATGTCGTTCGGCAGCGAACCGCCCAGGTTGGGCAGGATCGCCGGCTTCCTGCCTGAAGTCTTCTCAAGGGAACCGGCGGCCCACTTCACCCAGGGATGGTCCGGATCCAGCCGCGTCGGATGCATCAGCTCCGCCCGTGCCCGCGACACCTTCACCATCCCGAACCCATTGCGCTCCAGGTGCCTCTGCAGCGCCGGCACCACGTCCGCCGAATCGATCCCCACCACCGTGCGCAGCTGGCAATGGCAGCTCGCCCGCGGCGGGATGGCGTTCACCGGCCGGTCCGGGTTGCCGCAGGTGAAGGCGAGCACCTCGAAGCTGGGCCAGCCAAACACCCGTTCCGAGGGCGTGAGGCCTGGTTCACCCCAGCCAGTATCGATGGCGGGCGCATCCTCCCCGCCGTCCACCTCGATGTCCGCCAGCACTTCCTTGACGCGGGCCGTCAGGGTATCGGGTCGCCACTCGGGCACGCGGATCTCGCCTTTCGGGCCGGTGATCGTCGCCAAAGCCTGGGCGAGGATGATCCCGGGATTGGCAAGCAGCCCGCCCCAGTTGCCGGAGTGGTGGCCGCCCTCGCGCAGGTCCACCACGAGGTCCATGTTCAGCGCGCCGCGGGAGCCGAGGAACAGGGTCGGGCGGCCCGGCGAGACGCGCGGCCCGTCGGAGGCGATGAGCACGTCCGCCTTCAGCTCGTCCCGGTGCCGCGTGCAGAACTCGCGCAGGCCGGGCGAGCCCATCTCCTCCCCGGTCTCGACCAGGAACTTGACGTTGAAGCCCAGCTTCCCGCGCTCGGCCAGCACAGCGGCCAGGGCGCCGATGTTGATGGTGTGCTGGCCTTTGTTGTCCGCGGTGCCGCGGCCGTAGATGCGCTCGCCCTCGACCACGGTCTTCCAGGGCTCGATACCGGCGCGCCAGGAGCCCTCCTGGCCGCGGATCACGTCGCCGTGCGCGTAGGTGAAAACCGTCGGCAGATCAGCCGCTTCGATCCGCTCCGCGATCAGGAGGGGTCCGTGCTTGCCGTCGGGATTCGGGAAGATGCGGCACTGGAAGCCCAGCCGCTCCAGCGACTCGGATATTTCCTCGGACAGGTAGCGCCCGAGCTCGGCGCCGCGGTCCGGGTTCTGGCTCTCGGTAGGGATGGCAACGCGCCGGGCAAGGTCCTCGAGGAACCGGCCGTCGTCGAAATAGCGTTCTGCGCGGGCGATCGCCCGGTCCCGGGTCATTTCCGGGGCATTTTAGTCGGCTTCGGCTCCTTCAGGTCCCTGGGCAGGTCCACCCAGCCGGCGAACAGCACTTCCACGCCATAGCCGGCGCCGTACTGGACCTGCACGCGCGCCCAACGGCGGCGGTCGAAGGGGCGGAACAGGCGGCGGATGAAGTCCATGGGTGTTTGCTCGTATCCTTGCCGAAGTTTCTTACACGGGAATGACATGGACAACGCGCGAGTCGTAAAAAGGTTTCATAACGGCTGCAGCGTGGCGAAATGAACACAGCCGTCGTCGTCGGCGCGCAGGGCGTCATCGGCCGCTACATCGTCGAGCGGCTCTCCGGGCTGCCGGACTGGAAGGTGGTCGGGCTGTCGCGCCGGCGCGGCGAGGACCGCGGCAACGTGCGCCACATCGCCGTGGACCTGCTCGATCGTCCGGCGGCGGCGGCGAAGCTCGCGGAGCTCCGGGAAGCCACCCACATTTTCTACGCCGCGTTCCAGCCTTCCGCCGGGGCTGCCTCGGGCTACGCCGCCAACATCGACCCCAACCGGGACATGCTGGTCAACGCGGTTTCGGCTGTGGACGCCGTCGCGCCGGGCCTGCAGCGGGTGGTGCTCGTCACCGGAACCAAGTACTACGGCACGCACCTGGGCCCCTACCCGACTCCGGCGCGTGAGACCGATGCGCGCCACGCCGGCCCCAACTTCTACTTCGACCAGATCGACTGGCTCACCGCGTTCCAGCACGGCAAGCGCTGGAACTGGACCGAGCTGCGCCCGCAGACCCTGTGCGGCTTCGCGCCCGGCACCGCGATGAGCATCGTGCCGGTGATCGCGGTCTACGCCGCCCTGCGCAAGGCGCAGGGGCTGCCATTGTCCTTCCCCGGCACCGCCTGGAACACGATCTACCAGGTCACCGAGTCGGCGCACTTCGCAGACGCCGCCTACTGGGCCGCGACCGAGCCCCGCTGCGCCAACCAGGCCTACAACATCACCAACGGCGACTACTTCCGCTGGAGCCGGCTGTGGCCGCGGCTGGCGGAAGTGTTCGACATGCCGGCCGCGGGGCCGGAGCCGATGTCGCTGGTGGAGGCCATGGGCGGCCAGGGCGCGCTGTGGGATGCGCTGGTGGCGAAGCACGGCCTGCAGCCGTTGCGCTTCGACGAAGTGGTGGCCTGGCCCTTCGGCGACTACGTGTTCGGCTGCAACTGGGACGTCATGTCCAGCGTCACCAAGTCGCGCCAGCACGGCTTCCACGCCGTGGTGGACTCGGAGGAGATGTTCGTGCGGCTGCTGCGGCGCTTCCGCGCCGGGAAGATCGTGCCCTAGAGGCCGAGGAAGCGCGCGGCGTTGCCTGAGAGGAGCTTCTTCCGCGTGCCCTCGCCCAGCCCGGCCATGTCGCGGATGAGCTTGCCCACGCGCAACTCGCCAAGCGGGAACGGATAGTCCGAACCGAGCATCACCCGGTCCTCGCCCATGACGTCGATCAGCAGGCGCAGCGCCCGGGGGTCGAACACCGCGCTGTCCACGCTGAAGCGATCCACGTAGTGGCTGGGCGGATGCTCCGACTTTCCGCGCGCGATATCCCGGTTGTGCCAGGCGTTCTCGAGTCGCCCGAGCAGGAAGGCGAAGCTGCCGCCGCCGTGCGCGAAGCACAGCCTCAGGTTCCGCGGCAGCCGGTCGAAGGCGCCGCCCAGGATCATCGCGACGATGGACAGCTGCGTCTCGGCGGGCATGGACACCGTCCAGCCCATCATCCAGCGCGCGGTGCGCTCCCCGCCCATCATGTCCCAGGGATGCACCAGCACCGCGGCGCCCTCGGCCGCGCAGTGCTGCAGGAAGGTGACCAGGCCCTCGTCGTCGAGGTCGCGCTCGCCCACATGGTTGCCGATCTGCACGCCGAGGTGCCCTGCCTTCATGGCGCGCGACAGCTCGCGGCAGGCGGCGTCGGTGTCCTGCAGCGGCACCTGGCACAGGGTCTTGAGGCGGCCGTTGCCGGCCGCAGCGAGTTCGAGCGCCGCATCGTTGAACACCTGCGCGCAGTATTCGGCCTGCGCCGGAGGCCGCGCGTAGGCGAACAGCACCGGCGTGGAGCACATCACCTGCAGGTCGACGCCATCTCGGTCCATCTCTTCCAGGCGCTTTTGCGCATCCCAGCAGGCCGAGTAGACCGGGCGGAACTCGCGCTCGCCCACCATCACCATCGCCTTGCCGCCGCCGAGGTGCTTCATCCAGGGCCAGTCCTGGGTCCCGAAGCGCTTGCCCAGGTCCTCCCACTCGCGCGGGAAGAAATGCGAATGCATGTCAATCGTCACCGGCGTCTTCGTCCCCGTCATCCCTTGCCCGGGTGGACGTGCCCGCAGGACGGGCACTTGCGCTCGCCGGCGTAGAACGCCTGGAACAGCGGCGGCAGGTCGGTGACGATGTTCTTCACGTGCACGTCGATGCGATGCACGCGCGTCCAGCACTTCGGGCAGTACCACTCGAAGCCGTCGTTCACCCCGGCGGGCCGGATCTTCTCCACCACCAGCCCGACCGACCCGGGCTCCGGGCGCTGCGGCGAATGGCGCATGTGCCCGGGCAGGAGCAGGATCTCGCCCTCGCGGACCGGCACGTCGCGCGGCCTGCCGTCCTCGATGATGCGCAGGACCATGTTGCCGCGCAGCTGGTAGAAGAATTCCTCGTAGGGGTCGTCGTGGTAGTCGGTGCGGGCGTTGGGGCCGCCCACCACCATCACGATCAGGTCCTCGGCCTCGAGGAACACCTGCTGGTTGCCCACCGGCGGCCTGAGCAGATGCGCGTGCTCGTCGATCCACTTGCCGAAGTTGAACGCGGTCAGCGCCATGGAGCGATTCTAGCGGGGCCCGCGGCCTACTGCGCCGCAATCAGGCTGGCAAGGTACTCGGGATCCCTGCTCAGGCGCGCGGACTCGCCGTCGTACGCGATGCGGCCGCGGTCCATCACCACGGTGCGCTCGGAGAATTCCAGCGCCACCCGGCTGTTCTGCTCCACCAGCACGATGGCGAGGCCACCCTCGCCGCGCAGCCTGAGCAGCACCTGCGACAGCGCCTGCACGATCACCGGCGCGAGGCCCTCGGTGGGCTCGTCCATCAGCAGCACCGTGGGGTTGGTGAGCAGCGCGCGCGCCACCGCCAGCATCTGCTGCTCGCCGCCGGAGAGCTGGGTGCCGGCGTTGGCCAGGCGCTCCCTCAGGTTGGGGAAGAGCTCGAACACCCGCTCCAGCGTCCAGGGGCCGGGGCGCGCACCCAGCTCCAGGTTCTCCAGCACCGAGAGCGAGGGGAAGATCTCGCGCTCCTGCGGCACGTAGCCCAGGCCGGCGAGCGCCCGACGGTGGGGCGGATACGCGGAAACGTCGACGCCGTTCAGGGCGATCGTCCCCGCGTGCATCGTGGTGTGGCCCATGATCGTTTCCAGCAGCGTGGACTTGCCCACGCCGTTGCGGCCGATGACGGAGAGGCTCTCGCCCTGGCGCAGCGCGAGGTTGACCTCCTCCAGCACGTGCGTCTCGCCGTAGCCGGCGCCGACGCCCTTCAACGCGAGCGCCTCAGGCATCGAGCGCGCCCCCGAGGTAGACCGCGCGCACGTCGCGGTTGGCTGCGATCTCCTGCGGCGTGCCCTCGGCATAGATCGCGCCGCTCACCAGCACCGTGATGCGCTCGGCGAAGCGGAACACCAGGTCCATGTCGTGCTCGATGATCAGCACGGCTATGTCCCTGGGCAGCGAGGCGATGGCGTCGAGCAGGATGTGCGTTTCCGCGCTCGGGATCCCGGCCGCCGGCTCGTCCAGCAGCAGCACGCGCGGGGCGAGGCCCAGCGCGATGGCGATCTCCACCAGACGCTGGCGTCCGTAGGGCAGCTCCACGATGCGCCGCCCGGCGTCGTCCTCCAGCCGCAGAATCCCGATCAGGCGCATGGCCTCGTCCAGCACCTCGGCCCGCCGTCCGGCGGCGCGGAACATGCCCCCGCCCACGCCCATGCGCTCGGACACCGGGATGCACACGTTCTCCAGCACCGTCAGGCCGCGGAACAGCTGGTTGATCTGGAACGTGCGCGCGATGCCGCGCTTGACGCGCTTCGCCTGCGCGAGGGTGGTGACGTCCTCGCCCTCCAGCAGCACGCTGCCCCTGGAAGGCGGCAGCGCCCCGGTGAGCAGGTTGATGAAGGTGGTCTTGCCCGCGCCGTTGGGCCCGATGAGCGCGTGGCGCGCGCCGGCCTCGAGCCGGAAGTTCACCTCGCGCGCCACTTCCAGGGCGCCGAATTTCTTGCTCAGGCCTTTTGTCTCCAGGCGGGCGCTGCTCACGCTTGGCCCCCGCCGCGCAGGCGCCGAAGCAACGCTTCGCCGATGCCGATGATGCCGTTGCGGGCGTACAGCGCGACCAGGATCAGCGTCACGCCGATGCCAAGCTGCCAGGCGGTCGGGTAGGCCTTGGCGAGCATGTGCTCCAGCACCATGTAGGCCACGGCGCCGACGAAAGCCCCATACAGGCGCCCGTAGCCGCCCAGGATGAGGATGATCATCACGCCCGCGGCGCGCTCAAGCCCCAGAACAGAGAGGTTGACGTAGCCGGTCGCCTGGGTGAACAGGCCGCCGGCGACGCCCGCGAGCGCCGCCGAGATGGTGTAGACGGCCACCAGGCGCGCGCGCACCGGCGCGCCCACCGCGTGCATGCGCAGCAGGTTCTCGCGCACGCCGGTCAGGCTCTGGCCGAAGGACGAATACACCAGCATGCGCACCGCCACGAAGCAAAGCAGCAGCACCGCAAGCACGTACAGGTACTGCGAGCGGAAGTAGAGCACGTCGAAGGAGAACAGGCCCAGGATCTTGTCGAAGCTCAGGCCGGGAATGCCGTCGAAGCCGCCGGTCCAGTGCGCGCCCATGTTCGCCGCCTGCTCCAGCAGCGCCATGGTGCACAGCGTCAGCATCAGCAGCGTCAGGCCGTGGGTGCGCAGCAGCACCAGCCCGCTCACGAACCCGATCAACCCGGCCACCGCCGCCGCCGCGAGCAGGCCCGACAGCGGCTCGTTCCAGCCCAACTGCGAGGCCAGCATGCCCACGGTATAGGCGCCGGCGCCGAAGAAGGCGGCATGCCCCAGGGTGACGATGCCGGCGTAGCCCAGCACCAGGTCCAGCGACAGCGCGAACAGGATGACGATCAGCAGCTGGGTGCCGAAGGCAAGGTAGGTCGGAAAGGCGAAGAACGCCGCGATGGCGGCGATCCACGGCAGCAGTTCCCACCACTGGAAGCGGTGACGGCGCGCGAGTTGGCCGGCGGCGGTGTGCGGCGCGTCCATCAGGCGCCCTTCCTGCCGCTGAGCGGCATCATGTGCCGCGCTTCCCGAACAAGCCGTGCGGCCGCGCCAGCAGCAGGATCAGGGTGAGCGCGTAGATGAAGATGGTGCCGCCCTTCGGGAAGTAGATCTTGAGCACGAAGTCGAGCACGCCGATGAGGATCGCGGCGAAGAACACGCCGGTCACCTTGCCCAGCCCGCCGACCGCGACCACGATCAGGAAATACACCAGGTAGCGCAGCGGATAGTTGGGATCGAGGCCGAGGATCTCCGCGCCCAGGCCGCCGCCGACCGCCGCGAGCCCGCTGCCGAGCGCGAAGGCGACGGTGAACAGGCGCCCGACGTCGATGCCCAGCGACTGCGCCATGCGCCGGTTGTCCACCGCGGCGCGGATGCGCGCGCCGTAGCGCGTGCGCTCGAAGCCGAGCCAGAGCGCGATCACCAGCAGCGTGCCGGCCACGATCAGCGCCAGGCTGTAGGTGCGGTAGGTCATGAAGCCGAGGTCGGTCTGCCCGCGCAGCCAGTCGGGCAGGCGGATCACCTGCGTTTCCGGGCCGACGCCGAGGGTCACCGCGGCGGTCATGACGAAGACCAGGCCTATCGTGAACAGCACCTGGTCCAGCTCCTGCGCGCGGTACAGGCGCGAATAGAGCAGCCGCTCCAGCACCACCGAGAACGCCGCGATGGCGAAGAACGCGAGCGCAAGGGCCGGCACGAACGACAGGCCCCAGTGCTTCATCGCCAGCACGATGACGTATCCGCCCAGCATGGCGAAGCCGCCGTGCGCCAGATTGACGAAGCCCATCAGGCCCATCGTGACCGAGAGGCCCACCGACACGATGAACAGCACCATGCCGGAGGCGAAACCGCCGAGGAGGATGCTTGCCGGATCCATGAAAAAAAACCGCCGCCCGTCAGGCTACCGCGGGCGGCGGCAGGTTAGAGATCGGAAACGGGAGCGCAGAATTTTACTTACATTTCCCTTCCTTGAGCTCCTTGCACATGTCCTTCACCGCGGTGATGACGCCGATGTTCTTCTGCACCAGGCGGCCGCCCTGCTTCACGACCTCGCTCAGGTACTCGTTCATGACGATGTCGCGCGTCGCCGGGTCGATCGAGATCGGGCCGCGCGGGCTGTCGAACTTCCAGCCCTTGAGCGCGTTCATGGTGCCCTCGGGGTCCATCCTGCCCTTCATCGCCACCACCGCGTGCGCGATCGCCGCCATGCCGTCGTAGCCCTGCACCGCCATGAAGTCGGGGGTGGCGTTGGCGCCGTAGTCCTTCTTCCAGGTCTCGACGAAGCGCTTGTTGTGCGCGTTGTCGAGGTCGGCGTTGTAGTGGTGGGCGGTGATGAGTCCCACCGCGTCGTCGCCCATGCCCTGCAGCTTGTAGTCCGGCGTCAGGTCGCCCGGGCCGACCAGCTTGATGCCGGCCTGGCGCATGCCGAGCGCGTTGTAGGTCTTCATCACCGCGACCGCGTGGTCGCCCGAGGGCACGAAGACGAAGAACACGTCGGGCTTCCTGTCCTTGGCGCGCTGGAAGAAGGGCGTGAAATCCGGCACCTGCCCCGGGCCGCCCATCGGAATGGCGTCGATCACCTTGCCGCCGTTCGCCTCGAAGGCGCGCTTGAACGCGTCCAGGCTGTCCCTGCCGGGCGGGAAATCGGAGTAGCCGACCACCGCGGTCTTCGCCTTGAGGTTCTTCACCGACGCCTCGCCCATGGCATGGCCGGCGTGCCACATCGAGAACGAGACGCGCGCGATCATCGGCGACAGGTTGGTGATCCAGGCGGTGCCCGCGTTCATGATCACGGCGGGCTTCTTCGCCTCGGTGAACAGCGACGCGGAGGCGATGGCGTCGGGCGAGTAGATGAAGCCGGTGAGGATGTCCACCTTCTCCTGCGTGATCAGTTCCTGCACCGCGGTCTTGGCCTCGGCGCCGCTCGGGTTCTTCGAGTCGCGCTTGATCAGCTCGACCTTGTAGGGCCCGAAGGCGTTCGGGTTCAGCTTCATGAACACCTGCATGCCGCGGTCCACCTGCTGCGCGAACTCGGCGCCCACGCCGCTGTAGGGCAGCACCACGCCGACCTTGACCGTCTGCGCCTGCGCCGTTGCGGCGACGGCGGCGAACGACGCCGCCACCAGGCCGAGCTTGAAAGCTTTCGAGATTCTCACGATCCCCTCCTCGTATAGACCGCCAGCGATCGCCGCGGCAGCGGTAATATGGACAAATTGTCGCGTGCTGGCAAGTCTTTAGAGGCGGTTATTGCATTGCACCAACGCGTTTACTGAAAGGAAGCGCGGACTTTGAATCCCGGCGATGTCGTCTTCAGCGAAATCACGCTGCGCCTGCTGGTGGCGGTGGCCTTCGGCGCGCTCGTGGGCATGGAACGCAGCTACCGCGGCCGGCCAGCGGGATTCCGCACCCATACCCTGGTCTGCCTCGCTTCCAGCGCCCTGATGCTGGTCACGGTCTACGAATCGCAATGGTTCCAGCCCGGTGCCGGCGGCCGGGTGAACATCGACCCGACCCGCATGGCGCAGGGGATCATGACCGGCATCGGCTTCCTCGGCGCCGGCGTCATCATGAAGGAAGGGCTGTCGGTGCGCGGCCTGACCACGGCGGCCTCGATCTGGATCACGGCCGGCATCGGCATCCTGGTGGGCATCGGTTTCTACGTTCCGGCCGCCCTCACCACGGCCCTCACGCTGGGCACGCTCTCCGCGTTCCGCTACATCGAGCGCGTCATGCGCACCGAAACCTTTGCCGAGTTCGTGGTGCGCTTCCCCGCCGAGCGCGCGCTGACGGATCCCGAGGTACGCAGGCTGGTGGAGCAGTCGGACTGCTCGGTGAAGAGCATGACCCAGCGCTTCCGGCGCGTAGAAGGCGTCATGGAGTACCGCATGATGCTGCGAACCCTCGACCCGGACCGGCTGCGGCACCTCGGCGAAGCGCTGCGGGCGCGCGACGACGTGCAGGAATACCGCATCGCCCCCACCGGAGACTGACCGCGGCCGCTCAGGCGGCGTCCGCGACGTTCCGGAACGCGAGCATCGCCCCGAGCCGGGCCGAGGCCCCGGGCTGGAACCCGGCCTGCTCCGGCACATCCGCGGCCGGATTGCGGAAGGTGCCGAACACCATGTCCCACAGCGGCAGGTCGGAGTAGTTCCAGCGGTGGATGCCGCGGCCGTGGTGGACGGCGTGGCTCTCCGGGCGCTGGATGAGGTACCCGAGCCAGTGCGGCGTGCGGATGTTGGCGTGCTGGAAGGCCGCGTTGAAGGCCAGGAATGCCCCTGCGATCGCGGCGGACTCGGGTGCCAGGCCCAGCACCGGGAAGAACGCGATCACGCTCCAGGTGGTGAACAGCGCCGCATCCAGCGGATGCAGGTAATAGGCGCCGAAGGCGTCGATGCTCTCGGCGCTGTGGTGCATCTGGTGCCCGGCGCGCCAGAGCCAGTCCCACTCGTGCGCGGCGCGGTGGTACCAGTAGTGCATCAGTTCATAGAGCAGGATCCCGGCCAGCGCCCCGCCCCAGGTGCCCAGCGCGGCGCCGTCCACCAGCGACCACTGCGGCAGCAGCGCGCCCCAGGCGCGGCCGACGACGAGCGAGACGCCGTAGACGGCGGCGGTGACGGCGAGCGCGCGGACCCGCCACAGCGGCCCGACGTCGTAGCGGCGCGCGCGCCAGAACAGTTCCAGGACGAGGAAGGGCGCGAGGAAGGCAAGCGGGACGAAATCGGCGTATTCGAGCAACGTGGGCAGCATGACGGCCATCTCCGTGAAGAAAGTGCCGCGATGCTAGCCACTGCGGGACGCCGGACGATTGCGGTCCGGTTATGACTTTGTTGCCGGTTTGTAACCCTGCGGAGGATTCCTCAGAAAGTCACGACGGAGCGTATGGAACGCCCCTGGTGCATCAGGTCGAAGGCCTCGTTGATGCGCTCCAGCGGCAGGACGTGCGTGATCAGGTCGTCGATGTTGATCTTCCGTTCCATGTACCAGTCCACGATGCGAGGCACGTCGGTCCGCCCCCTTGCCCCGCCGAAGGCCGTGCCCTTCCACACCCGCCCGGTCACCAGCTGGAACGGACGGGTCTTGATTTCCTGCCCGGAGCCGGCGACGCCGATGATCACCGACACCCCCCAGCCACGGTGGCAGCACTCCAGCGCCTGGCGCATCACGTCGATGTTGCCGATGCACTCGAAGCTGTAGTCGGCGCCGCCGCCGGTGAGTTCCACCAGGTGCGCGACGAGGTCGCCCTTGACGTCCTTCGGGTTCACGAAGTGCGTCATCCCGAACTGCCGCGCCAGCGGCTCCCGCGCCGGGTTCAGGTCCACGCCCACGATCATGTTGGCGCCCACCATGCGCGCCCCCTGCACCACGTTGAGGCCGATGCCGCCCAGTCCGAACACCACCACGTTGGCGCCCGCCTCCACCTTCGCGGTGTTGATCACCGCGCCGATGCCGGTGGTGACCCCGCAGCCGATGTAGCAGACCTTGTCGAAGGGCGCGTCCTCGCGGATCCTCGCCAGCGCGATCTCCGGCAGCACGGTGTAGTTGGCGAAGGTGGAGCAGCCCATGTAATGGTGCACGGGCTTCCCCTTCAGCGAGAAGCGGCTGGTGCCGTCGGGCATCAGGCCCTTGCCCTGGGTGCCGCGGATGGCGGTGCACAGGTTCGTCTTGCGCGACAGGCAGGACTTGCACTGGCGGCATTCCGGCGTGTAGAGCGGGATGACGTGGTCGCCTTTCTTCAGCGAAGTCACGCCGGGCCCGACGTCGACCACGACGCCGGCGCCTTCATGGCCGAGGATCGCGGGGAAAAGTCCTTCCGGATCAGCGCCCGAGCGCGTGAACTCGTCGGTGTGGCAGACGCCGGTGGCCTTGATTTCCACCAAGACCTCGCCGGCCTTGGGGCCTTCGAGGTCCACCATTTCGATCTCCAGCGGCGCGCCGGCCTGGTGCGCGACTGCGGCTTTCACTTTCATGCGGGCTCTCCGAATTTTTTGACGCCGGGCAACGTTATCATGCGCATGTGAAGCAAGAAGCACCGCCGTCCGACGCGATCCACATCCGCGGCGCCAGGCAGAACAACCTCAAGAACCTGACGCTCTCGATCCCGAACGGCGAGCTGGTGGTCGTCACCGGCGTCT
>JALHLN010000031.1 GCA_022844545.1 Burkholderiales bacterium
TCACGCAAATTCTACGTATCTGACCTAAGCGGCAGATACGAAAAGGAAAAACCGATGAATCTCGACATCTTCAAGGCGAAGGCGCCGCCCTTGTTCGGGCTGGACATCAGTTCGTCCTCTGTCAAGATGCTGGAGATCGTGGATGCCGGCAAAGGCGCCTACCGGGTCGAGCGCTATGTGATCGAGCCTCTGCCCAAGGATGCGGTGGTGGACGGCAACATCAACATCCTCGAGGCGGTCGCAGATGCGGTGGGACGCGGCTACAAGCGCCTCGCCACCCGGACCAAGCATGTCGCCATGGCGGTGCCAACCGGTGCCGTGATCACCAAGAAGATCATCGTCCAGGCGGGCCTGCGCGAGGAAGAGCTCGAGACCCAGGTCGAGAGCGAGGCCAACCAGTACATCCCGTTCGCGCTTGAGGAAGTGAACCTCGACTTCCAGGTGCTCGGGCCCTCGCCCACCAGCCCGGAGGAGCAGGAAGTCCTGATCGCGGCCACCCGCAAGGAAAAGGTAGCCGACCGCATGGCGGTGGCGGAGCAGGCGGGCCTCAAGCCGCTGGTCATGGACGTCGAGTCCTTCGCCCAGATGTCGGCCCTCAACCTGGTGGTCCGGCAGCTGCCGGGCGCGGGCAAGGATCTCAACATCGCGGTGGTCGACATCGGCGCCAACGTGATGCAGGTCAGCGTAGTGCGCAACGAGCAGTCGGTCTATGCGCGCGAGCAGGCCTTCGGCGGCAACCAGCTCACCGCGGACATCGTGTCGCGCTACGGAATGAGCCCGGAGGAGGCGGAGAACGCCAAGCGCTCCGGCGGCCTGCCGGATGACTTCGAGGCCGAGGTGATGCGGCCGTTCATGGAAAACCTGTCCCAGGAAGTGCAGCGCGCGCTGCAATTCTTCTTCACGTCGACCTCGTACAACCAGGTCGACCACATTCTGCTCGCCGGCGGCTCGGCCGTGATTCCGGGCCTGGACGAGGTGGTCAACACGCGCACCCAGGTGCCGACGCTGATCGCCAACCCGTTCAGCGCGATGCAGGCCTCGCCGCGGATCCAGTTGAAGCGCCTGATGCAGGACGCGCCCTCGCTGATCGTTTCGTGCGGCCTCGCGATCCGGAGGTTCGACCCGACATGAGCGTCAGAGTCAACCTGCTGCCCCACCGCGAGGAGCGGCGCAAGCGTGCGCGGAAGCACTTCGGCATGCTGGCCTTCATGACTTCGGTGCTCGGCCTGGCGATCGTCGGCGCCGTGTACCTCGTCAACGAGGGCAGCATCAACGAGCAGAAGGAACGCAATGCGTTCATGAAGTCGGAGATCGCCAAGCTGGACAAGGAGATCGACGAAATCAAGAAACTGAAGGACGAGATCGCCGCGCTGCTCGCGCGCAAGCAGGTGATCGAGACCCTGCAGTCCGATCGCGCGCAGACGGTGTACCTGCTCGACGAGCTGGTGCGCCAGATGCCCGAGGGCGTGTTCCTGAAGACCGTCAAGCAGAAGGGGCCCGGCATCGAGGTCATCGGTTACGCGCAGTCGAACGCGCGCGTCTCCGCGCTGATGCGCAACATCGAGTCCTCGCCCTGGCTGGCGAGCCCGAACCTGGTCGAGATCAAGGCCACCAACATCGGCAAGATGCGGGTTTCGGAATTCAACCTGAAGTTCGCCCTCAAGCGCGTGGTCGCCAAGGACGAATCCAAGGACGCGAAAGGCGCCGCGAAGCCCGCGGCGAAGAAAGGCTAGGCCATGGCGATCAACTTCAACGAGATCGTCGAGGACTTCAAGCGCACCAACTGGAAAGACCCCGGCACCTGGTCCCTCGCGCCCACCTTTATCGTGCTGATCGCGATCCTGGCCGCGATTCCGATCGCCGGCCTGCTGCTGGTGTGGCAGGAGCAGTGGGACACTCTGGAGCGCGACAAGAACACCGAGAAGACGCTCAAGGACGATTATCTCAACAAGAAGAAGCAGGCGGTCAACCTCGACCTGCACAAGCAGCAACTGCGCGAGATCGACACCCAGTTCGGCGCCCTGCTCAAGCAGCTGCCGAACAAGGCGCAGATGGACGCGTTGCTGGTGGACATCAACCAGTCGGGCCTGTCGCGCGGCCTGCAGTTCGAGTTGTTCAAGCCCGCCGCCGCGGAGTCGGCCAGGGAGTTCTACGCCGAGCTGCCGATCCAGATCAAGGTGATCGGCAGCTACCACGACATGGGCGGATTCGCGGCCGACCTCGGCCAGCTGTCGCGCATCGTGACGCTGAATGACGTCACCATCGAGGCGGCCAAGGATGGCAACCTCACGATGGATGCCACCGCGCGCACCTTCCGCTACCTCGACGACGAGGAAGTCGCGGCGCAGCGCAAGAGCGCGGCGGCCAGCAAGAAAGGGGCGAAGAAATGAGCGCGCCCGGGGGCAGGACCGCAATTGCAGTCGCCGTCGCGGCGCTCGCGCTCGGTGCCTGCTCGGGGGAGAAGTTCGGCGATCTGAAGCAGGAGCTGGCGACGCTCACCAAGGACCTGCGCGGCAAGGTGGATCCGCTGCCTCAGGTGAAGAACTACGAGCCGGTGCCCTACAAGGGCGAGAACATGCTCGATCCGTTCGTGCCCGGGCGCATCGTCGTGGCGCAGGTGGCAGCCGGTGCCGGAGGCGCCGGCGGCGCGCTGCAGCCGGACATGAACCGGCCCAAGGAGCCGCTCGAGGCTTTCCCGCTCGACGGCATCCAGATGGTCGGGACGCTGACGCAGAACAAGGAGACGTACGCGCTGGTGAAGGCGGGCGCCAACCTGTTCCGGGTCAAGAAGGGCAACTACATGGGGCAGAACTTCGGCCTCATCACCGTGGTCGACGAAGGCCAGATCAGCCTCAAGGAAGTGGTCCAGGACAGCAGCGGCGAGTGGATGGAGCGCAGCACCACGCTGCAGATATTCGAAGGGCCCAGGAGATGAACATGAATCGAACCGCACGGATCCTCCTTCTTACGCTGCTCGCCTGGCTCGGGGGCACCGGACTCGCGTTCGCACAGGCAAACAGCATCGAGGCCTTCGAGGTCGCGCAGCAGGGCGGCAACATCGTCGTGCGCATCACCACCAAGGAGCCGCTGAAGAGCGTGCCGCCGAACTTCTCGGTCGCCAGCCCCTCCCGCATCGCCTTCGATTTCGCCAACACCGGCAACGCGCTCGGACGCAATGCGCAGGAGATCGGGCAAGGCGAACTGCGCAGCATGAACCTCGTGCAGGGCGCGGAGCGCACGCGCCTCGTGCTCAATCTGCGCCGGCCGGTGGCCCACGAGACCGCGCTGGATGGCCGCACGCTGGTGGTCACGCTTGCCGCCGCCGCGGTGGCGCAGGCGCCGAGCGCCGCCGCCTCGCACTTCGCCGAAGGCAAGGCCGACACCAAGCACGCGCTGCGCGACGTCGACTTCCGCCGCGGCCGGGCGGGCGAGGGCCGCATCGTGGTCGACTTGTCGGACACTTCCACCGGGATCGACATCCGCCAGCAGGGCCAGAACATCGTGGTCGAGTTCATCAAGGCGAGCCTGCCGGACAACCTGCGCCGGCGGCTGGACGTGGTCGATTTCGCGACCCCGGTCCAGACCATCAACACGTTCCAGCAGGGCGAGAACGTGCGCATGGTGATCGAGGCCAAGGGGCAGTGGGAGCACAACGCCTACCAGTCCGACACCCAGTTCGTGGTCGAGGTCAAGGCTGCGGCGATTGATCACACGCGCAGCCAGCAGCGCGGCCGCTACACCGGCGAGAAGCTGTCGCTCAACTTCCAGAACGTCGAGGTGCGCGCGGTGCTCAACGTCATCGCCGACTTCACCGACCTCAACATCATCACCAGCGACACGGTCGGCGGCAGCATCACCTTGCGCCTGAAGGAAGTGCCCTGGGACCAGGCGCTGGACATCATCCTGCAGACACGCGGCCTGGACATGCGCAAATCGGGCAACGTCATCTGGATCGCGCCGCGCGACGAGCTGGCGACGCGCGAGAAGCTGCAGCTGGAGGCGCAGAACCAGATCAGCGAGCTCGAACCGGTGCGCACCGAGTCGTTCCAGCTCAACTACACCAAGGTGGATGCCTTCACCAAGCTGCTGACCGACGAGAAGCAGCGCATCCTCTCCAAGCGCGGCAGCGCGGTCTGGGATCCGCGCACCAACCAGCTGTTCATCCAGGACATTCCCTCCAAGCTCGAGGAAGTCCGCCGCCTGGTGGCGAAGGTGGACATCCCGGTGCGCCAGGTGATGATCGAGGCGCGCATCGTCGAGGCGAGCGACACCTTCAGCAAGAACCTGGGCGCGCGGCTCGGCATCCTCGACCGCAACGTCGGTCATTCGATCACGGACCGGTCCAGCCCGCGCTTCCTGGTGGGCGGGGGCCTCGCGGACACCGGCTTCACTACGGGGCAGGTCGCGAATCAACCCAATTTCTTCACCAACACCCTCGGCGTCAACATGCCTGCCAACGGCCTGAATGCGTTCAATGCCGGCCAGTTCTCGTTCGTGCTGTTCAACGCCGGTCTCACCCAGTTCCTGAATCTCGAGATCTCCGCGCTTGAGGCCGATGGCAAGGGAAAAATCATCGCCAGCCCCCGCGTGCTGACCGCCGACCAGGTCGAGGCGGTGATCGAGCAGGGCACGGAAATCCCGTACCAGTCGGCCACGTCCTCGGGCGCAACGGCGGTGTCGTTCCGCAAGGCCAATCTGTCGCTCAAGGTGAAACCGCAGATTACGCCCGATGGCAACGTCATCATGACCGTTGACGTCAACAAGGACGCGCCGGGAGCCGTGACCCCGGCGGGCGTGCAGATATCGACGAAGCACGTCAAGACCGAAGTGCTGGTGGAGAATGGCGGCACGGTCGTGATTGGCGGCATCTTCGAGGAAACCAACCGCGACGACGTCACCCGGATCCCGTTCTTCGGCGAGCTCCCGTACATCGGCTTCCTGTTCCGCAACACGCAAAGCCAGCGTCAGAAGACCGAACTGCTGGTGTTCATCACGCCGCGCGTGGTCAACGAGCGGATGACGGTTCGCTAGCGGCTTCCTCGCGGACTTCCGGACGGCCGGGATCTCCCCGGCCGTTTTCTTTTGGGCCGCTGGCCGCGCTGGTTACAATGACGCCGTGAAGCGCAAGCGCAGCAACGTCATCCTCGTCGGCATGATGGGCGCGGGCAAGACCACCGTCGGCCGCATCCTCGCGCGCCGGCTGAAGCGCGCGTTCCACGATTCGGACCACGAGGTCGAGGCGCGCTGCGGCGTGAGCGTGCCGGTGATCTTCGAGATCGAGGGCGAGGCCGGCTTCCGCGCCCGCGAGGCGCAGCTGCTGGCGGAGTTGTGCGCGCTGGAGGGGGTCGTACTCGCGACCGGCGGCGGCGCGGTGCTCGATGCCGGGAACCGGCGCCGCCTCGCGGCGTCCGGAACCGTGGTCTACCTGCACGGCCGGCCCGCCGATCTGTGGCAACGCGTGCGCCACGACCGCAACCGGCCGTTGCTGGCGACCGCCGACCCCCGTGCCAGGCTGGGGGAGTTGTACGCCGTTCGCGACCCGCTCTACCGCGAGATAGCGGACGTCGTGCTCGATACCGGGCGGCAGAGCGTGCAGGCGCTTGCGCGCGATCTGCTGGCGCGGCTGGAGGAATCGTGCCGGCTCTCCGCGTAGACCTCGGCGCGCGCGCCTACCCGATCCACATCGGGGCCGGGCTGCTCGACGATGCCACGCTGTACGCGCCGCACATCGGCGGCGGTGCCGTCGCCTTGGTCACCAACCCGGTGGTGGCGCCGCTGTACCTGGAGCGGCTGGAGCGCGCGCTGCGTGCCGCGGGCGCGCGCGCGATCACGAGGATCGTGGTCCCCGACGGCGAACAGGCCAAGGGCTGGCAGACGCTGGAGCAGGTGTTCGACGCCCTGCTCGCGGCGCGCTGCGGCCGCGACACGCTGGTGGTGGCGCTGGGTGGTGGCGTGGTCGGCGACCTGGCGGGCTTCGCCGCGGCGGTCTACCAGCGCGGCGTACCCTTCCTGCAGGTGCCGACGACGCTGCTCGCGCAGGTCGACTCGTCGGTCGGCGGCAAGACCGCGATCAACCACGCGCGCGGCAAGAACATGATCGGCGCCTTCCACCAGCCGCTGGCGGTCGTCGCCGACGTGGCGACGCTGGATACGCTGCCCGAGCGCGAGCTGCGCTCCGGCCTCGCCGAAGTCGTCAAGCACGGTTTCATCCTCGATGCCGCGTTCGTCGCGTGGCTGGAGGCGAACGTCGAGAAGCTGCTCGCGCGCGACCGCGATGCGCTCGCGCACGCGGTGCGGCGATCCTGCGAGTTGAAGGCGCAGGTGGTCGCGGCCGACGAACGCGAGACCGGCGCGCGCGCGCTGCTCAATTTCGGCCATACCTTCGGCCATGCCATCGAGGCCGGGCTGGGTTACGGCGAATGGCTTCACGGCGAGGCGGTTGCCGCCGGCATGGTGATGGCCGCGGAACTGTCCGTGCGGACCGGAACCCTAGCCGCGGCGGAAGCCGCGCGCGTGCGCGCGCTGCTTGAGCGCGCGCGCCTGCCGGTGCGGGGACCGTCGCTCGGCGCCGAGCGCTACCTCGAGCTCATGCAGGTGGACAAGAAGGCCGCGCGCGGCCGCGTTCGCTTCGTGCTGCTGGATGCCATCGGCCGCGCCAGCCTCCGGGATGGCGTCGATGAGAGGCTGGTCCGCGAGGCACTGGCTGCTGCGACGCGGTAGCCTTTCCAGCGCGCCGCATACCCGCCAAACCCTTGAAACGACAAGGGTGTGCAGGTATATTCCGCAGTTCGCCCTGCGTTTTTGTGCAGAGCGGCGAAGAAGGCGCGGGAAATCATAAATCGTCGCTAAATCAAGGCTTTAGAATTGAACCATCCGTCCTTGCCGAGTCCCCAGGGGTTGTATGACCCGCGCAACGAGCATGACGCCTGCGGCGTCGGTTTCGTCGCGCACATCAAGGGCCGCAAGACGCACTCCATCGTCGAGCAGGGCCTCACGGTGCTGCGCAACCTCACGCATCGTGGCGCCGTGGGCTGGGATCCGAAGCTCTCGGACGGCGCCGGCATCCTGATCCAGGTCCCGGACCGCTTCCTGCGCGAGGAGATGAAGAAACAGGGGGTGAAGCTGCCGCCCGCCGGGCAGTACGGCGTCGGCATGGTATTCCTGCCGCGCGAGCCGGCGAGCCGCCTCGCCTGCGAGTACGAGATCGAGCGCGCCATCAAGGACGAGGGCCAGGTGCTGCTCGGCTGGCGCGACGTCCCGGTGGACAACAGCGACCTCGCCGAGCCGGCGAAGAACCTCGAGCCGGTGATCCGGCAGGTGTTCGTCGGCCGCGGCAAGGGCGTCACCGTCACCGACGCGCTGGAGCGCAAGCTCTACATCATCCGCAAGAGCGCCGGCCATGCCATCCAGGCGCTGCAACTCGCGCACGGCAAGGAGTTCTACGTGCCGTCGATGTCGGCGCGCACGCTCGCCTACAAGGGCATGCTGCTCGCGCACCAGGTGGGCGAGTACTACCTGGACCTCAAGGACGCGCGCGTCGAGTCCGCCCTCGCCCTGATCCACCAGCGCTTCTCGACCAACACCTTCCCGTCGTGGGACCTGGCGCATCCGTTCCGCCTGATCGCGCACAACGGCGAGATCAACACGGTGCGCGGCAACGTCAACTGGATCCGCGCCCGCCAGGGCGCCATCTCCAGCCCGGTGCTGGGCGAGGACCTGGCCAAGATCTGGCCGCTTATATACGACGGCCAGTCGGACTCGGCCTCGTTCGACAACGCGGTGGAGCTGCTGGTGATGGGCGGCTATTCGGTCGCGCACGCCATGATGATGATGATCCCGGAGGCGTGGGAAAACCACACCCTGATGGACCCGGCGCGGCGCGCGTTCTACGAGTACCACGCCGCGATGATGGAGCCCTGGGACGGCCCGGCCTCGATCGCCTTCACCGACGGCCGCCAGATCGGCGCCACGCTGGACCGCAACGGCCTGAGGCCCTCGCGCTACATCGTCACCGACGACGACCTGGTGATCATGGGTTCGGAGTGCGGCTGCCTGCCGGTGCCCGAGGAGAAGATCGTCAAGAAGTGGCGCCTGCAGCCGGGCAAGATGTTCCTGGTCGACCTCGAGAAGGGCCGCATCGTCGACGACAAGGAGCTGAAGGACACGCTCGCGCACCACCGGCCCTACGCGGAGTGGATCGACCGCATCCGCGTCAAGCTGGACGAGGTGGAGAGCGACCGCCAGCAGCCGGAGCGCTCGCCGGTGTCGCTGCTCGACCGGCAGCAGGCCTTCGCCTACACCCAGGAGGACCTCAAGTTCCTGATGGCGCCGATGGCGCAGGCGGGCGAGGAACCCACCGGCTCCATGGGCAACGACTCGCCCCTCGCGGTGCTCTCGGGCAAGGACAAGACGCTCTACCACTACTTCAAGCAGCTGTTCGCCCAGGTCACCAACCCGCCGATCGACCCGATCCGCGAGGAACTGGTGACTTCGCTGGTGTCCTTCATCGGGCCCAAGCCCAACCTGCTCGGCATCGACGAGATGAATCCGCCGCTGCGGCTCGAGGTGAGCCAGCCGGTGCTGGACTTCTTCGAGATGGAGAAGGTGCGCCACATCGAGCGCTACACGCAGGGCAAGTTCCAGGCCTGCGAGCTGGACATCACCTATCCGGTGGCATGGGGCAAGGAGGCGATCGAGGCGCGCCTCGCCTCGCTGCGCGCGCAAGCCGAGGACGCCGTTCGCGCGGGCACCTCGATCATCATCATCTCGGACCGCAAGGTGGACCGCGACCGCGTCGCCATCCCGGCGCTGCTCGCGCTCTCCGCGATCCACCAGCATCTCGTAGCGAAGGGCCTGCGCACCTCCACCGGCCTGGTGGTCGAGACCGGCTCGGCGCGCGAGGTGCACCATTTCGCGCTGCTGGGCGGCTACGGCGCCGAGGCGGTGCATCCGTACCTCGCGCTGGAGACGCTGCTCGAGCTCGCGGCGCAGGGCCGCCTGGAGGGCGGCGTGGACGGGCGCAAGGCGATCAAGAACTTCGTCAAGGCGATCGGCAAGGGCCTGAAGAAGGTGATGTCCAAGATGGGCATCTCCACGTACATGTCCTACACCGGCGCGCAGATCTTCGAGGCGGTCGGCCTGGCGCGCCCGCTGGTGGACAAGTACTTCACCGGCACGACCTCGAATGTCGGCGGCATCGGCGTGTTCGAGGTCGCCGAGGAGGCGATGCGCATCCACCGCGCCGCCTTCGACGAGCGCGACCCGGTGCTGCGCCAGGCGCTGGACGCCGGCGGCGAGTACGCCTGGCGCGTGCGCGGCGAAGAGCACATGTGGACGCCGGACGTCATCGCCAAGCTGCAGCACTCGACCCGGCAGAAATCGTACGCCACCTACAAGGAATACGCGCAGCTGGTCAACGACCAGTCCACGCGCCACATGACCTTCCGCGGCCTGTTCGAGTTCCGCCGCGACGCGGTCACGCCGGTGCCGCTGGAAGAGGTGGAGCCGGCCGCGGAGATCGTGAAGCGCTTCGCCACCGGCGCCATGTCGCTGGGCTCGATCTCGACCGAGGCGCACACCTCGCTCGCCATCGCCATGAACCGGATCGGCGGCAAGTCCAACACCGGCGAGGGCGGCGAGGACCGCAAGCGCTACGCCCCGGTCAGGGCCGGCGAATCGCTGCGCTCGCGCCTGGGCGCGGCGCGCGTCGAGAAGGACATCGAGCTGCGCGAAGGCGACATGCTCAAGTCCAAAATCAAGCAGGTGGCCTCGGGCCGCTTCGGCGTCACCGCCGAGTACCTCGCCAGCGCCGAGCAGATCCAGATCAAGATGGCGCAGGGCGCCAAGCCCGGCGAGGGCGGCCAGCTGCCCGGCAAGAAGGTTTCGGAGTACATCGCCGAGCTGCGCTACTCCACGCCCGGCGTGGAGCTGATCAGCCCGCCGCCGCACCACGACATCTATTCCATCGAGGACCTGGCGCAGTTGATCCACGACCTCAAGAACGCCAACCCGAAGGCCTCGATCTCGGTAAAGCTGGTGTCGGAGGTCGGCGTCGGCACCGTCGCCGCGGGCGTGTCCAAGGCGAAGGCGGACCACGTCACCATCTCCGGCCACGACGGCGGCACCGGCGCCTCGCCCTGGAGCTCGATCAAGCACGCGGGCACGCCCTGGGAACTGGGCCTCGCCGAAACGCAGCAGACGCTGGCGCTCAACCGCCTGCGCGGCCGCGTCGCGGTGCAGGTGGACGGACAGCTGAAGACCGGCCGCGACGTCGTCGTCGGCGCCATCCTCGGCGCGGACGAGTTCGGCTTCGCCACCGCGCCGCTGGTGGTGCAGGGCTGCATCATGATGCGCAAGTGCCACCTCAACACCTGCCCGGTGGGCGTGGCGACCCAGGACCCGGTGCTGCGCCGCAAGTTCACCGGCAAGCCCGAGTACGTCGTCAATTACTTCTTCTTCGTCGCCGAGGAAGTGCGCGAGCTGATGGCGAGCCTGGGCGTGCGCAAGCTCGACGAACTCATCGGCCGCACCGACCTCCTGGACATGAGGAAGGGCATCGAGCACTGGAAGGCGAAGGGCCTGGACTTCTCGCGCATCTTCTACATGCCGAAGATGCCCGCCGAGGTCTCGCTGCGCCACACCGAAGCACAGGACCACGGCCTGGAGAAGGCGCTCGACCGCCGCCTGCTGGAGCTGGCGCAGCCGGCGCTCCTGCGCGGGGAGAAGGTCGCCATCGACATGCCGATCCGCAACGTCAATCGCACCGTCGGCACCATGCTGTCGCACGAGATCGCGAGCCGCTATGGCCACGAGGGACTGCCCGAGGACAGCATCCGGGTGAAGTTCGCCGGCTCCGCCGGCCAGAGCTTCGGCGCCTTCCTCGCGCGCGGCATCACCCTCGAGCTGGTGGGCGACGCCAACGACTACACCGGCAAGGGGCTCTCGGGCGGCCGCATCTCGGTGCAGCCCTCGCCCAAGTTCCGCGGCGAGCCGACCGAGAACATCATCTGCGGCAACGTCGTCCTTTACGGCGCGATCGCGGGCGAAGCCTATTTCCGCGGCGTGGCCGGCGAGCGCTTCGCGGTGCGCAATTCCGGCGCCTCGGCCGTGGTCGAGGGCGTGGGTGACCACGGCTGCGAGTACATGACCGGCGGCACCGTGGCGGTGCTTGGCCTCACCGGGCGCAACTTCGCCGCCGGGATGTCGGGCGGCATCGCCTATGTGCTGGACGTGGACGGCGAATTCGCGAAGCGGTGCAACCCCGCGATGGTGGACTTGGAGCCGGTGCTCACCGAATCCGAGCAGCAGGGCAAGCTCGCGCGCGAGCTGTGGCACCGCGGCCAGTCTGACGAAGCCATCCTGCGCCAGCTCATCGAGGCGCACGTGAAGCACACCGGCAGCAGGCGCGGCCAGCAACTCCTGGAGAAGTGGAGCGAGTCCCGCGGCCGCTTCGTCAAGGTGTTCCCGAAGGAGTACCGGCGCGCGCTGGGCGAGCTCGCCGCGACGCAAAAGAAGGCGGCGGCATAGATGGGCAAGGTCACCGGATTCCTCGAGTTCCAGCGGCTCGAGGAGGCGCACCAGGCGCCCCAGGAGCGCAAGCAGCACTACCGCGAATTCGTCGTGCGCCTCTCGGACGACGAGGCCAAGGTGCAGGGTGCGCGCTGCATGGACTGCGGCACGCCGTTCTGCATGTCCGGTTGCCCGGTGAACAACATCATTCCGGACTGGAACGACCTCGTCTTCCGGCAGGACTGGCAGGCGGCGATCCAGACCCTGCATTCCACCAACAACTTCCCCGAGTTCACCGGCCGCGTCTGCCCCGCGCCCTGCGAGGAAGCCTGCGTGCTGCGCATCAACGCCGACCCCGTGGGCATCAAGTCCATCGAGCACGCCATCGTGGACAGGGCCTGGGAATCGGGCTGGATCGCGCCACAACCGGCCGGGCAGAAGACCGGGAAGAAGGTCGCCGTAATCGGCTCGGGCCCCGCCGGCCTCGCCGCGGCGCAGCAGCTGGCGCGCGCCGGCCACGCCGTGACGGTGTTCGAGAAGAACGACCGCATCGGCGGGTTGCTGCGCTACGGCATCCCCGATTTCAAGATGGAAAAGAGCCACATCGACCGCCGCATCGAGCAGATGAAGGCAGAGGGCGTCGAGTTCCGCACCAATCATGTCGTCGCCTCCGCCCCTTTGGGCGCCGGCAACGCGAATGCGCAGGCGGTGGACCCGAACAAGCTGCTGGCCGAGTTCGACGCCGTGGTGCTGGCCGGGGGCGCGGAAGTGCCACGCGACCTGCCGGTGCCGGGGCGCGAGCTCGACGGCGTGCATTTCGCGATGGATTTCCTGCCGCTGCAGAACCGGCGCGTGGCGGGCGACCGCGGCGTCAGGGACCTTTGGGCGAAGGGCAAGCACGTGGTGGTCATCGGCGGCGGCGACACCGGCTCGGACTGCGTCGGCACCTCCAACCGGCACGGCGCGGCCTCGGTCACCCAGTTCGAACTGCTGCCGATGCCGCCGGATCCCGAGCTGAACCCGGTCTGGCCCTACTGGCCGACGCGCCTGCGCACCTCGTCCTCGCACGAGGAAGGCGCCGAACGCGACTGGTCCATCGCCACCAAGCAGCTGCAGGGGGAGAACGGCAAGGTCAAGGCGCTCAAGGCGGTGCGGCTGGAATGGAAGGATGGCAAGCCGGTCGAGGTGGCCGGTTCCGAGTTCACGATCCCCGCCGACCTGGTGCTGCTGGCGATGGGTTTCGTCTCGCCGGTGCAGTCGGTGCTCGAGGGCTTCGGCGTGGAAAAGGATGCGCGCGGCAATGCGCGCGCGACCACCGACGGCGTCGGTTGCTACACGACCTCGGTGCCGAAGGTCTTCGCCGCCGGCGACATGCGCCGCGGCCAGTCCCTGGTGGTGTGGGCCATCCGGGAGGGCCGGCAATGCGCCCGCGCGGTGGATGAGTTCCTCATGGGGTCCTCCGAGCTGCCGCGCTAGAATTCCCCGCTGTGCCCGGACGCAGCGGCCAGCGTGCCTTCCGCCTCACCGACGCCGACCTGATGGCGATCGGGGTCCACGGCATTGCCCGCAGCTTTCCGAAGAACGCGGTCATCGTCAACGAGGGCGACGCCACCGATTCGCTCTACATCATCCTCGAGGGCCGGGTGAAGGCCTTCGTCTCCGACGGCGAGGGCCACGAGGTGGTGCTCTCCACGCAGGGTGCGGGCGAGTATTTCGGCGAGATGGTGCTGGACGAGGGGCCGCGCTCGGCCTCCGTGATGACCCTCGAGCCCAGCCGCTTCCTGATCGTGCCGAAGACAAATTTCCGCGACTTCGTGGCGCGCAACCCGGCGTTCTCCCTCAGCCTGACCGAGAAGCTGATCCACCGCGTGCGCGAGCTGACCGCGAGCGTGAAGAGCCTCGCCCTGATGGACGTCTACGGCCGGGTGGCCCGGCTGCTGCTGGAGCTCGCGGAGGAGAAGGACGGCGTGCTGGTGATCGAGGAGCGCCTGACCCAGCAGGACATCGCCAGCCGGGTCGGCGCTTCGCGCGAGATGGTCAGCCGGATCCTGAAGGACCTCTCGGTCGGGGGCTACGTCGTCCAGACGCGGGAGCGGATTGTGCTGCGCAAGAAGCCGCCGGCGCACTGGTAGGCCCCCCGGGACGTGCATTTCGCACGTCCTTCTACCGCCTTACTTCGCTGTGTCGCAGGCCATGAGCGCCTAGTCTGGGGCTGTCTCGACTGCAGGAGGGCTGCCATGGACTACGGGGACCATCTGATTTTCGCCATTTCGATGCTGCCGACGTTCGTGCTGCTGGGCTTGGCGGCGCTGACGCTTGCCGGGATCTGACCCTCGCGCGGGCCGCGGGCCTATACTGAAAAGGCGGGTGCACCTGCAGGATGATGCGGGCGTGGCCGCCATAGGCCTGGGATCTGGGGGGCGGGAGGCGCATCCCATGAATCAACGCATCTTCCTGATGTTGCTGGCCGGTCTGGTCGCCGTGCCGGGAATCGAATTGCCGTAGTAATGCTCCTGCGCGCCGACCGGGTGATCGAATGATTCGCCGCCAGCTGCTGCTCGCCGCCGGCGGATTGGGACTCGCACCGCTGCTGTGGGCGCAATCCCCAGGGGCATTGCGGCGAATCGGCTTCCTGTCGCCGGGGACACGGGAACTCAGCCAGCCGAACCTTGATGTCTTCCGCGCGGAGTTGACGAGGCTGGGCTACACGGTGGGCCGTGACCTCGCCATCGACATCCGCTGGTCCGATGGCATCACCGAGCGCCTGCCGGCGCTTGCGCGCGAACTGCTTGCCCTGAATCCGGCCGTGATCGTCACAGCCACGCAAGTCGGTGTCGAGGCGCTCAAGGCCGTGACCAGCACGGTGCCCGTCGTGTTCATCGCTGTCACCAACCCGGACAAAAATGGATTCGTTGCCAGTCTTGCCCGTCCGGGCGGCAACATGACTGGAACCGCCGCCAGGGTGGTGGGATTCAACTTCAAACTGGCCGAGTTCCTGCGCGAAGTCCTGCCGGCGGCAAAGCGGATCGCCCTGCTCGATCTGGAGGGCTATCCGAGCCAGGAAAGAAATCGCGCGTTCTTCGAGAAGATGTTCCCCAAACTTGGCTTCGAACTGGCGGCAGTTGTCCCGGTCAAGAGCGCAGAGGATTTCGGACGCGCCTTCGCGCAGATCCAAGCGCACAAGGCCGAAGTCATGTGGGCCGTGCCGCATGCTCTGCTCGCGGCCCACGCGCGCAAGCTGAGCGAGCTCGCGCAGCAGGCGCGCATCCCTCTGGTTGGCCCGCGGCGAGCCTTCGCGGAAGGGGGTGGACTCCTGAGCTACGACAACGACGTCAGGGAGGATTACCGCCGTGCCGCGGCTTTCGTCGACCGGATCCTGAAGGGTGCCAAGCCGGCCCACCTGCCGGTTGAACAGCTGGACCGTTTCCAGTTGGTCCTCAATCTCCGCGCCGCGAACGCACTGGGTATCCGGATTCCGCAGGCGGTGCGTGCGCGCGCCGACGAGGTGATCGAATGAAAAACCGCCGGCGCCTGCTGCTCGCGGTGCCCGCATTGTTTTCAGCGTCGCTCCTGCACGCACAGCAGACTCCAAGCATCGCGCGCATCGGCGTTCTCGCGGGCACGGCCGACCTCGCTTTCCGCGAACTCTTCGCGCGCACGCTGCGCGACCTCGGCTGGAACGAGGGCAAGAACCTTGTGATCGATTGGCGCACGATGACCAAGCCGGAGGAGATCCCCGCGCTCGCCGCGGACCTCGTGCGCCAGAAGCCCCATGTCGTGGTGACCGGCGGGCCGCAGATCACGCAAGCGGTGATGAACGCGACAAGTGCGATCCCGATCGTGTTCATCGCGGTCGGCGATCCGGTAAAGCTGGGATTCGTGAGAAGCCTCACGCACCCCGGCGGCAACGTTACCGGCTTCCAGACGGTTCCCAATCCGGGTCTGCCAGGCAAGCTGCTGCAGATGCTGAAGGAGGCGGCGCCGCGATCCTCGCGCGTCGGCATTCTCGTCAACCCGGGGAACGCCTTGCACGCCGGCTTCGCGGAGCGCAGCAAGGAGTTCGCCAAGAGCCTCGGACTGAGCGCCGTCGTGCTCACGATCAAAGATGAAAAGGACTTCGAGCAGGCCTTCGAGCTTGCCAAGCGCGAAGGCGTAGACGGGCTGCTCACGCCTGCCGACATCCTGTTCAATGCCAACCGAGAGCGCATCGCCGCGCTGGCGGTGAAGCACCGCCTGCCCTCGGTGTCGATGTTCTCCTACTACGCCGACGCCGGCGGCATGCTCGCCTACGCGGTGAGCCTCGAGAGCTTCGTCCGCAACGCGGCGCGCCAGGCCGACCGGATCCTGCGCGGCGCGAAGCCCGCGGACCTGCCGGTCGAGATGGCCGACAGGTACGACTTCGTCATCAACCTGAGAACCGCGAAGCAGCTTGGCGTCAGGATCCCCGACTCGCTGCGCATCCAGGCCACGCGGGTGATTGAATGAAGCGGCGCGACCTGATCCTCGCCGCCGGGGCGTGGGGAGCGCTGGCGAGCGCGCGCGCATCGGCGCAGGCGCCGCGGGTGAGGCGCATCGGCGTGATTCTCTACACCCCTCTGAAAAACTTTGCAGCCCTAGCGGCGCTTCACGCGCGCCTCGCCGAGCTCGGCTGGTCCGAGGGCACGAACCTCGAGACGGAGATCTGGTCTGCGGAGAACCGCGTCGATCGTTTCCCGGCGCTGGTACGTCAAGCGGTCGCGCACAAGGTCGAGGTGATCGTTGTCGTCGGCACTCCCGGCGCACGCGCGGCCAAGGAGCTCTCCACAGGCATCCCGGTCGTCTTCGCGCAGCTCGGCGACCCTGTGGGAAGCGGCGTCGTGACGAGCCTCGCGCGACCGGGAGGTCACGTGACGGGGACCTCGATCCAGTTCACCGAGATCGCGGGCAAGCAGATCGAACTGCTAAAGGCGCTGGTGCCGAAGCTCGAGCGTGTTGCCGAGTTGCGCAGTCCGGCAGTGGGAAAACTTGCGTTCGACGTATCGGCGCGCCTCGCGAGCGCTGCCAGGCGTACCGGCGTCGACCTGATGCACCTGGACGCGGACAAGGCCACGGACATCGAGCCCGCTTTCGCAGCGGCGATCCGCGCGCAAATCCAGGCCATGGTCGTCGTTCCGATCGCGCTCTACTTCTCCGAGATCCAAAGCATCGTGCGACTGGCGAAGCAGCATCGGATCGCCACGATGTTCGGCAGCCGTACCCTGGTTGCCGCCGGCGGCCTCGCGAGCTATGGCCCCGACTTCGTGGACGCGTTCGCTCGCGCCGCGCCCTACGTCGACAAGATCCTGCGCGGCGCGAAGCCCGCCGATCTGCCGGTCGAGCAGGCCGATCGCTTCGAGCTGGTGATCAACCGCAAGACCGCGGCGGAGCTCGGCCTCGCGATCCCGCAATCGGTGCTGCTGCAGGCGACCGAGGTGATCGAATGAAGAACCGCCGGCGCCTGCTGCTCGCGGTGCCCGCGATGCTTTCTGCGTCGTTCCTGCGTGCGCAGCAGACCCCGGGCATCGCGCGCATCGGCGTTCTCGCGGGCACGGGCGACCTCATCTTCCGCGAACCCTTCACGCGCGCCCTGCGCGACTTGGGCTGGATCGAGGGGAACAACCTGGTGATCGACTGGCGCCCGACGGCCAAGCTGGAGGAGATCCCCGCGCTTGCCGCGGATGTCGTGCGGCAGAAGCCGCATGTCGTCGTTACCGGCGGTCCGCGCATCACGCAAGCGGTGATCAACGCGACGAGCGCGATTCCGATCGTGTTCATCGCGGTCGGCGATCCGGTGAAGCTCGGCTTCGTGAAAAGCCTGACGCGTCCCGGCGGCAACGTCACCGGATTTCAGACAGTCGCCGATCCGGGTCTGCCAGGCAAGCTGCTGCAAATGCTGAAGGAGGCGGCGCCGCGAACCTCGCGCGTCGGCATTCTCGTCAACCCGGGGAACGCCTTGCACGCCGGCTTCGCCGAGCGCAGCAAGGAGTTCGCCAAGAGCCTCGGACTGAGCGCCGTCATGCTCACGATCAAAGATGAAAAGGACTTCGAGCCGGCGTTCGAGCTTGCCAAGCGCGAAGGCGTAGACGGGCTGCTCACGCCGGCCGACATCCTGTTCAATGCCAACCGAGAGCGCATCGCCGCGCTGGCGGTGAAGCAACACCTGCCCTCGGTGTCGATGTTCTCCTACTACGCCGACGCCGGCGGCATGCTCGCCTACGCGGTGAGCCTCGAGAGCTTCGTCCGCAACGCGGCGCGACAGGCCGACCGGATCCTGCGCGGCGCGAAGCCCGCGGACCTGCCGGTCGAGATGGCCGACAGGTACGAGTTCGTCATCAACCTGAGAACCGCGAAGCAGCTTGGCGTCAGGATCCCCGACTCGCTGCGCATCCAGGCCACGCGGGTGATCGAGTGAAGCGGCGCTCTGTCCTCGCATGGATCGCGGCCTGCCTCGCCGCGCCGCGTGTGGCGGCGCAGGCCCGGACCCGGCGCGTGCACGTGCTGTTCACCGCCCCGCCGGATGACTCGGAGCCGATTCGCGGCGCGCTGCTCAAAGGGCTGCAGGAGTTCGGCTGGGACCCGGGGCGGAACCTGCTCGTCGAGTCGCACTACGCGCAAGGGCGGGAGGATCTGACTGCGGGAGCGCTTGTGCGCGCCGCCCCGGATGTGATCGTGGCCGTGGGGCCGGCAGCGGCGGTCGCGATTAAGAATGTCGGCCCCACCATCCCCGTCGTCTTCGTGGTCGTGTTCGAGCCCATCGGCCTGGGGCTCGCCAAGAGCCTGGCGCGCCCCGGCGGCTCGTTTACCGGGATCTCGACCGCGGTGCCCGAGACCTTCTTCAGCAAGCAGCTCGATCTGCTCAAGGAGGCAGCGCCGCGCCTGACGCGGCTCGCAGTGCTCATCAACCCGCGCAATCCGATGCACGCCGGCAGCCGCGACCGGCGCCTCAAGGGCGTGAGCGAGAACGGCCTGGAGGCGGTCGAAGTGCAGGCGAGCGTGCGCGAGGAGCTGGAGCCCGCGTTCCGCGAGGCGGTGCGGCGCAGGGCCGGCGCGATGCTGGTCGGCGGCGATCCGCTCACGACCTCGAACGCCGAGCTGATCGCGGAGCTCGCGCTGCGTCACGGCCTGCCGACGATGTTCCTGTTCTCCAAGAACGTCGTCGCTGGCGGGCTGATGTCCTACGGCGCCAACACGCTCGACTTGAGCCGCCGCGGCGCGGGGCATGTCAATCGCATCCTGAAAGGCGCGAAGCCGGCCGACCTGCCGATCGAGCAGCCGACCAAGTTCGATCTGGTGATCAATCTGAGGACGGCGAAGGCGCTCGGATTGGCGATCCCGCAGTCGCTGCTGCTGCGCGCCGACGAGGTGATCGAATGAGCCGCCTACGCCGGCAGCCAGCTCTCGAGGCGCAGCGCGCGAAATCGGGCGAACTCGCGCGTGTTTGCGGTGACGAGCGTCATGTCGAGGCTCAGCGCGTGCGCGGCGATCAGGGTGTCGAGCGGGCCGATCCGCGTGCCGGCGCCTTCCAGCTCGGCGCGCAGACCGCCGTAGGCCGCGGCGGCGGCATCGTCGAAGGTGGAAACGTTGAGCGCCTGGGCGACGCGCCGGACCTTCTGCAGGTTCGCCTCCCGGCGCCGGCTCTTCGCCGCGCCGTAGCGCAGCTCGGCGAGCGTGATCGCCGAGACGAAGAGGTTTTCCGGCGCCTCGCGGTCGAGCCGCTCGAGGATCGCCTGGTGGCTGGGGCGGGCGTTCAGCGCGTAGACCAGCGTGTTGGTGTCGAGCATGTAGTGCATCAGCGCACTTTCTCGCGTGGGTCCGGGGCCGCCGGTTGCGCGCGCTCGATCCCCAAACCCTGCGGCGAATCGGCGAGCACCTCGCGGATCACCTCGCCGAGCCGCGGGCGCGCCGCCTTCAGGTATTCGCGCAGCGCCTCCTGCACCAGGGCGGAGCGCGACTGCCTGCGCTGCCGGCACGCCCGGTCGAGCAGGCGCTCCAGCGCCGGGTCGAGCCTCACGGACAGTGTCATGGC
>JALHLN010000032.1 GCA_022844545.1 Burkholderiales bacterium
GTCGGGTTCCGCATCCTGGAGACCGACGGCGACGCGGACTACCTGCTGCTGCCGTATGTCCGGATGGACCTGCGGCCGGACGGCCGGACGGCGCCGGAGTTCCTGCTGGTGGTCCGCTATCGCAACGCGGCGATGGGCGGCGACGGCACGCGCAAGTTCCGCAGCGTCGCGGCCGAATCCCGGCCGCTGTCGGCGATGGGTGGCGAGGCGGGGTGGGCCGATCGCGAGGCGGCGCTGCTAAAGGCGGCGGCGAAGCGCGCATTCGACGAGCTGGCGCTGCAGTTCCTGCGCGACCGGAACCAGCACGCCTCCGGGGAATCCAAGCGTTGACCCCGGATTTGTGCGCCGCGGCAACGATTGCGCGAAGCGAGGTTCAATCGTAAAGTCCTGCAGCCCACAAGCAGGCGGTCCGGCAAACGAGAAGAGACCGCCCAACCCGAGGAGACAGACATGTCCGTTCCCAGCCTTTCCCGGCGCGCCATTCTCGGCGCTATCGCCGCAGCCGCGTTCGCGCCGGCAATCGCCCCGGCCTTCGCCCAGGACGCCCCGGTCCGCATCGGCTACGCCATCGCGCGCACCGGCCCCTGGTCGGCGGGCGCCCAGGTGACGCAGGAGCCCAACTACATCATGTGGGCCGAGCAGGTGAACGCGCGCGGCGGCCTGAGCGTCAAGGGCAAGAAGCGCATGGTCGAGCTGGTGGCGGTGGACGACCGCAGCGACATGGAGACGGTGGTGCGCTCCTACGAAAGGCTCATGGGCAGCGACAAGGTGGACCTGATCCTGCCGCCCTGGGGCACCGGCGCCAACTTCGCGGTGATGCCGCTGGCGCAGAAGCACGGATACCCGATGCTGTCGCCGACGGCGACCGGCCGCAAGCTGCTGGGCATGAAGAACCCTTACTTCTTCGCCCTCCTGCAGCAGCCCGACCGCATGATGGACGCGCTGGCGGAATTCCTCGCCGCGCGCGGCGCGAAGACCGCGGCGGTGATCTACGTCGACGAGCTGTTCGGCCTGGAGCAGTTCGCCGGGCTGGAGGCCTCGCTCAAGCAGAAGAACATCCAGCTCGTGGAGAAGAAGAGCTACCCGATCGGCGTCAAGGACCTGCAGCCGGTGCTGAACGACATCAAGTCGAAGAACCCGGACGCGTTCATCGCCCTGAGCTATCCGCCCGACACCTTCCTCATCACCGGCCAGTCGCGGGCGATCGGCTTCAACCCGAAGCTGTTCTACACCGCGGTCGGCACCGCGTTTCCGGTGTATCGCGACAAGTTCGGACCGGTCGCCGAGGGCGTGATGGGGCTGGGGACCTGGAACCCGAAGTCGAGCGCCGCGACCAAGGCCTACTTCGACGCGCACGTGGCGCGCTGGAAGAAGGAGCCGGACCGCTGGGCGAGCGCCCATGCCTGGGCCGGCCTGCAGATCCTCGAGCAGGCGGTGGCCAAGGCGGGCGTGGACCGCAAGGCGCTGCGCGACACCATCGCCAATTCGGAGTTCGACACCATCATCGGCAAGATCCGCTTCCGCAACGGCGAGAACATCTCCACGCCGGGCGCGGTGAGCCAGTGGCAATCGGGCGAGTTCGAGGTGGTCTGGCCGCCGCAGAACGCGACCGGGCCGGCGTACTACCCGAAGCCGGCCTGGAAGTAACCCGGAACCATCCCAGGGCCCTGCGGCGCACCCGCAGGGCCTTGTCGTCTTCGGCGTCTCCATGGCTTTCTGGTTCGAACTCGTCGCCACCGGGCTGATCACCGGCGGCATCTACGCGCTGGTGGCGTTGGGCCTCAACCTGCAGTACGGGCTGATGCGCATCATGAACATCTCGCACGGCGAGTTCCTGATGCTGGGCGCCTACCTGACCTGGCTCGGGCATACGGTGCTGCAGGTGAACCCGATCCTGTTCCTGCCGGTGGTGGCGCTGGCCCTGTTCGCGCTCGGCGTGGTGGTGTACTGGCTCTGCTTCCGGCGCATCATCCGCACCGCCCCGGCGGTGGAGGTGATCGAGGCGAGGAGCCTGCTGGTGGGCTTCGGCCTGCTGTTCCTGGTGCAGAACGCCGCCTACCTCGCCTGGGGCGCGGACCTGCGCGGCTATTCCTTCCTCACCGAGGCGGTGGACGTGGGCGGCGCGCGCTTCCAGGTCAACCGCCTGGTGGTGTTCGCCTTCGCCGTCGGCGCGAGCCTGCTGCTGCTGGCGGTTTTGCGCTGGACGCTGATCGGCAAGGCGGTGCGCGCGATGATGCAGTCGCCCACCGGGGCACAACTGGTGGGGATAGACACCCGCTTCCTGCATCCGGTGGTGTTCGGCCTGGGCCTGGCGATGGCCGGCGTGGCCGGGGCGCTGCTGTCCATGGTGTACGAGATCTCCCCGGGCATGGGCGAGCCCTACACGGTCACCGCGCTGATCGTGATCGTGCTGGGCGGCCTGGGCAGCGCGCTGGGCTCGCTGCTGGGCGGATTCCTCCTCGGCCTGGTGGAGACTTTCGGCATGCACTACACCAGCCCGTCGCTGAAGATGCTGCTGTCCTACGCGGTCCTGATCGGCGTGCTGCTCGCGCGCCCCAAGGGGTTGTTCGCGCGATGAGCCGGTTCACCCTGCGCGATTCGATCCTTGCCACGCTGCTCGCCGCGCTGGTGCTCTCGGCGATGCCCTGGCTGATGTCGGACTTCGCCCTGGCGCTGACGCTCACCTGCCTGATGTACGCCGGCCTGGCGGTGAGCTGGGCGATGTTCTGCGGCGCGACCAACTACCTGTCGCTCGCCACCGCGGCCTTCTTCGGCATGGGCGCCTACGTCACCGCATGGGGGGCCGAGACGCTGGCCTACGGCCTGGCGGTGCTGCTGGGCGGCCTGGCGGCGGCGGTGTTCGCGGCGCTGGTGGGCGCAGCAGTGCTGCACTTGCGCGGCGCCTACTTCGCGGTGATCACCTTCGGCCTGGGCGAACTGGTGCGCCACGGCATCACCTACTACGAGAAGGCCTATGCGGGCACGGTCGGGCGCGTGATCTCCGATCCGCCCGAGACGGTCACGATCTACCATACGGTGCTGCTGCTGACGGCGCTCGCGGTGGTCACGGCGCTCGCGGTGCGCGCGAGCCGCCTCGGCCTCGCGCTGCGCGGCATCGGCTCGGACGAGGAACGCGCCCGCACCCTGGGCGTCGACACGCGGCGCGCGAAGGTCCTCGCGTTCTCGCTCTCGGCGTTCTTCCCCGGCGCGCTCGGCGCCGCGATGGCCATGCGCTGGACCTACATCGACCCGCTGTCGGTGTTCAATCCGTTCATCGGCTTCCAGACGGTGCTGATCGCGATGGTGGGCGGCGCGCACACCATCCTCGGGCCGATCGCCTCCTCGGTGCTGTTCAGCCTGCTCACCGAGTACCTGCGGCTGCAGTTCCCGTACCTGTTCCTGGTCATCCTGGGCCTGCTGCTCATCCTGCTGGTGCTGTACCTGCCGGGCGGACTTGCGTCCCTGCTGGACCGCTGGCGCTGGGGGAAAAGCCGTGCGTGAGCCGCTCCTCTCGGCGCAGGGCGTGAGCGTGCGCTTCGGCGGCCTGGTGGCCGTGGACGAGGTGGACCTCGCGGTGCACGCCGGCGAACTGGTCGGCGTCATCGGGCCCAACGGCGCGGGCAAGACCACCTTCTTCCACGCGCTCTCCGGCATTCTGGTTCCCACCTCGGGCCGCATCGTCGTGGTCGGGGACGACCTTACCGGCAAGTCCGCCCACGCCTTCGCCCGGCACGGCATTGCGCGCACCTTCCAGACCCCGCGCGTGTTCAAGGAGATGCCGGCCATCGACAATATCCGCTTCGGCCTGGAATTCGCGGGCCGTACGCGCAAGCATGCGCACGACGCATTCGATGAGCCGGAGGCGATCCTGGAGTTCCTCGGCCTCGCCGATGTTGCAGCGGTCCCGGCGGGCGGCCTGACGCCCTCGAAGCAGCGCCTGCTGGAGATCGGCATGGCGCTCGGCGCGCGGCCGCGCGTGCTGCTGCTCGACGAGGTCGCGGCCGGCCTGACGCACACCGAGGTCGAGCTCACGGCGCAGCTCATCCGCCGCGTGCGGGACGAGCTCGGCCTGGCCGTGATCTGGATCGAGCACGCGGTGCGCGTGCTGATGGACTACGTCGAGCGCGTCGCGGTCCTGCACCAGGGCCGCAAGATCGCCGACGGCGACCCGCGCGCGGTGGCGAAGGACGCGGGCGTGATCGAGGCCTACCTGGGCGACGAGGGCGAGCCCGCAGTCGAACCCACACGGAAGGCGGCATGAGCGGCCTTTCCATCAAGGGCCTGAGCGCCGGCTACGGCCCGATCCGCGTGCTGCAGAACGTGGACCTCGAGGCGCCCGCGGGCGAAATCACCGTGGTGGTGGGCCCCAATGGCGCCGGCAAGACCACGCTGCTGAAGGCGGTGTCCGGGCTGATCCCGCGCGAGGGCGCGGTGCTGCTCGACGGCGAGCCACTGCCGCTGGAGCCCTCCTCCATCGTCTCGCGCGGCCTGGCGCAGGTGGCCGAGGGGCGGCAGCTGTTCCCGCAGATGTCGGTGCGCGAGAACCTGGAGCTGGGCGCCTACCTGCTGCCGCGCGGCGAGCGCGAGGCGCGCCTGCAGCGCATCTACGAGTTCTTCCCCAAGCTAGCGCAGCGGCGCGAGCAACTTGCCGGCACCATGTCCGGCGGCGAGCAGCAGATGCTGGCGGTGGGGCGCGCGCTGATGGGCAAGCCCAGGCTCCTGATGCTGGATGAGCCCTCGCTCGGCCTCGCCCCCAAGATGATCGACGAGCTGCTGGGCATCGTGCGCCGCATCAGGGACGACGGCGTCACCATCCTGCTCGTGGAGCAGAATGTCGCCAAGGCGATGGCGATCGCCGAGGGCGCCTACGTGATCGAACGCGGCGTGGTGGTGATGAAGGGCCAGGCGGGCAAGCTCCTGAAGTCGGAGCGCCTGCGCGCGGCCTACCTCGGCGCCGATACCAAACCCGGAACACTGACCTGGAAAGGAGGCCTCTTCATGGCCGAGAAGCAGACCACCGCGGTGACCATCGCCGCCGAGAACGCCTGGAAGGGCAAGATCTTCACCGGACGCTGGCAGCTCGCCAAGGGCGGCACGCGCGAGGTGATCGAGCCCGCGACCGGCAAGGTGCTGACCGAAGTCGGGTTCGCGGACGCCGAGGACGTGCGCGAGGCGGCGCAGGCCGCCGCCGCCGCGCAGGTCGAGTGGGCCAACACCCCGGCGGACCAGCGCGCCGCGGTGCTGCGCCGCGCCGCGCAGCTGCTCGAGGCGCACGCCGAGTCCATGCGCGGCTGGATCGTGCGCGAAACGGGCTCGATCCCGCCCAAGGCGGATTTCGAGCTGCACATGGTCACCGGCATCCTGCTGGAGGCCGCGGCGATCGCGACCCAGCCGCCGGGCATGATGCTGCCCTCGGGCCCCAAGCGCATGAGCTTCGCGCGCCGCGTGCCGCACGGCGTGATCGGCGTGATCTCCCCCTTCAATGCGCCGCTGATCCTCTCGGCCCGGGCGGTGGCGCCGGCGCTCGCGCTGGGCAATGCCGTGGTGCTCAAGCCCGATCCGAGCACGCCCGTCACTGGTGGCTTCATGCTGGCGCGCCTGTTCGAGGCCGCGGGGCTGCCTGCAGGCCTGCTGCACGTGCTCCCGGGCGGCGCGACGGTGGGCGAGGCGATGATCACCGATCCGGACATCGCCATGATCTCCTTCACCGGCTCCACGGCCGCCGGCAAGCGCGTCGGCGAGCTGGCCAGCCGGCACCTGAAGCGCGTGACGCTGGAACTCGGGGGCAAGAACTCGACCATCGTGCTGGAGGACGCGGACCTGGATGTCGCGGCCTCCAGCGCTGCCTGGGGCGCCTACCTGCACCAGGGCCAGATCTGCATGGCCACCGGAACGGTGCTCGCTCAGCGCAGCATCGCGCGCGATCTCACCGAGCGGCTGGTGGCGAAGGCGAAGAACCTCCCGGTTGGCGACCCTAGCGCCGGGCCCTGTGCGCTCGGGCCCATCATCAACAGCCGCCAGATCGAGCGCATCGACGGCATCGTCAAGGACGCGGTCGCCAAGGGCGCCGTGCTGCGCGCCGGCGGCACCTACGACAAGCTGTTCTACAGCCCGACGGTGCTGGAGGGCGTGCGTCCCGACATGCGCGTGTACACCGAGGAGGTCTTCGGCCCGGTGCTGTCGGTGCTGACCTTCGACACCGACGAGGAGGCGATCGCGATGAACAACGCCACGGAGTACGGCCTGTCGACCGGCGTGATCACGCAGTCGGTGGAGCGCGCGATGGCGTTCACCGCGAAGCTGAAGAGCGGGATCATCCACATCAACGACCAGACCGTGGCCGACGAGCCCTGGGTGCCGTTCGGCGGCCGCGGGGCGTCGGGCAACGGCGGTCGCCACGGCGGCGTCGCCAACTGGGAAGAGTTCACCCAGTGGCAGTGGGTGACCATCCAGGACAAGGCGACGCCCTATCCGTTCTAGCCGGCGCTCTAGCCTCCGGGCCGCACCCAGGTCTCCGACCACGCCAGGCAGGCGCTGGACGAATCGCGCTCGCCGCGCTTCTCCGGCCATGGCTTGCCGCTGGCGACGTGGTTGTTGAACGCCACCTGCGCCCAGCGCGCCGGGAAGAAGGTGCTGAAGACGCCGATGGGCCGGTTGGCCGAGCCCGGCGGCATGTTGAGCACGAAGGGCGGCAGGAACTCGCGCCACACCATCTCGATCAGCGTGTCCGCGGCCTTGATGGTCTCGACGGCCTTGTAGTCGGCGCCGCCTGAGCGGGTGAACTCGGCCTTCGCCACCGGCAGCGCGGGGTCGGCGAATGCGGGAAACAGCAGCGACTCGATCTCCTTCTGCAGCCAGCGCGCCACCGGCTCGTGGTCCGAGTAGATTCGCACCGCGTCCTTGGTCAGGCTGCTCTTCGCGAACAGGACGTGGCCGGCGCCGGCCGGGCACCACAGCACGCGCCAGTGGCTGAAGCGGTCGGACTGCGTCTTGCCGCCGTCGGGGCTGAGGCGGATGAACGAGTTTTCCCCGGTCATCAGGACGTGGTTGGGATCGACGGGCGATGCGGTGCTCGGGCTTGTCATGGCGGCCTCCTGGGGTATGCTTGATGTTAGCGCATGCAACATGCCGACACAGTCTCCACGCTGAGACTCCTCACCCGGCTCCCCGAGCGGCGGCCGGCGCGCTCCCTGCCTTCCCGCCTGGACGAATTCTTCGACCGCCTCACGGCCTGCGCCACGCCCGGCGAGGCGCAGCCCATAGAGGATGCGATCTGGAACGCCTGGATGTACCACGGCCACGAGGAGGCGGAACTGGCGCTGGAGCGCGCCTCGGCCGACATGGCGGCGAGGCGCTTCGACCTGGCGGAGACCCGCCTCGCCATCCTGCTGCGCCGCCGCCCGGACTGGGCCGAGGCCTGGAACAAGCGCGCCACGCTGTGCTACCTCATGGAGCGCGACGACGAGAGCGTCGCGGCGATCCACCGCACGCTCGAGATCGAGCCGCGCCATTTCGGCGCGCTGTGCGGCCTGGGCGAGATCTTCCGCTCCCGGGGCGAGATCCAGGCCGCGCTGCTGGCCTTCAGCCTCGCGCTGCGCGTGCATCCGCACCTGGGCAGCGTCCGGGAGACCGCGCGGGCGCTGCGCGCCGAATCAAGGCGATAATCGCGGCATGAATCCCTCTGCCGCGGCCCTGGCGCCGATCGACTTTCGTCCCGACGCGCCGGAATTCCTGCGCGATCCGTTCCCGCTCTACCGCCGCATGCGGGATGAGGACCCGGTGCACTGGAGTCCGAGGCTGAAGGCCTGGGTGCTCACGCGCTACGACGACAACAAGGCCGTTTGCCTGGACCGGGAGATGTCCTCCGACCGGCTGCGGCCCTTCTTCGCCACGCTGCCCGGGCCAGAGGCGGCGCGCATCGGCGACATCATCCGCTACCTGACGCACTGGATGGTGTTCCGCGACCCTCCGGACCATACCCGGCTGCGCAGGCTCACCAGCAAGGTGTTCCACCTGCAGTCCATGAACGCGATGCGGCCGGCGGCCGAGGAACTGACGCATTGGCTGTTCGAGAGGATAGATGCGCGCATCGGCAAGAGGGGGGAGATCGACTTCGTCGCCGATTTCGCCGGCCCGCTGCCGGCCCTGGTGATCATGGCCATGCTGGGCGTGCCGCGGGAGGAACTGGCGAAGGTGAAGCGCATGTCGGACGAGATGGCGCTGTTCATCGGCAGCTCGCGCATGGCGCAGGACAAGTACGACATCGCCGAGCGCGCGACGCGGGAGATGGCCGCGTTTTTCCGCGAGCTGATCGAGGATCGCAGGCGCGCGCGGAGGGAAGACCTCCTGTCGCAGCTGGTGCATCTGGAGGACGAGGGCGACCGCCTCACGGAAGACGAACTGGTCGCCACCTGCATCCTGCTGCTGTTCGCCGGACACGAGACCACCACCAATCACATCGCCAACGGGCTCGCGTCGCTGCTGCGGTTCCCGGACCAGCTGGAGGCGCTGCGCGCCGATCCCGCGCTCGGGCCGCGCGCCATCGAGGAGTTGTTGCGCTACGACGGGCCGAGCGGCGCGCAGGTGCGCGTGGTGAAGGTCGAGCAGGAACTGCGCGGCAAGCGGCTGAAGCCCGGCGACCGCGTCTTCCTGATGCTGAACGCCGCCAACCGCGACCCGGAGGCTTACGAGCAGCCGGACCGCTTGTGGATGGAGCGCGGCGGGCCGGCACATCTCACGTTCGGTTTCGGCATGCACATCTGCCTGGGCTTCCCGCTTGCGCGCATGGAAGGCCAGGTGGCGCTGCCGGCGGTCGCGCGCCACTGGAAGGAGATCGCGCTCGCGGTGCCGGAGGCGCGCATCGAGTGGCTGAACTCAATGGTGTTCCGCGGCATGAAGTCCCTGCCGCTGCGGGTGGCGCGATGACCGAGCTGGAGCGCAAGGCGAAGATCGACGAACTGCTGCTCGCGCTGCCGGGCGTCACCACCCGCAAGCTCAACGGCCTGGACGCCTACTTCGTCGCCGACCGGATGTTCGCCTGCATCGAGGGCAACGGCATAGGGCTGCGCCTGCCGGTGGCGACCGCGACCGAACTGCAGTTCTCGCGCGCGAACATCGTTCCCTTCAAGCCCGGCGGCACGGTGGTGTCGCGGGAATGGGTGCAGATCCAGTGCGATGACGCAGCCGAGTTCGCGCTCGACCGGGACCTGTTCCAGGCTTCGCTGGAGTTCGTGAAGGCGGCGCCCCGCAGATGAAAGTCGTCATCCTCGGCGCCGGCCAGGTCGGCGGCTCGGTCGCCGAGAGCCTGGTCTCGGAGCAGAACGACATCACGGTGGTGGACATCGACGGCCCGCGCCTGCGCGCGCTGCAGGACCGGCTCGACCTGCGCACCGTGATCGGAAACGCCTCGCATCCCTCGGTGCTGCGCGAGGCCGGCATCGAGGACGCCGACCTGCTGGTGGCGGTGACGCAGTCCGACGAGACCAACCTGGTGGCCTGCAAGCTGGCGACGCGTATGTTCAACGTGCCGCGGCGCATCGCGAGGGTGCGCGCGGCCGAATTCCTGGAGAACGAGCAGGTGCTCGGGCGCGAGGGCTTCGAGGTGGACCTTGCCATCTGCCCGGAGCAGGTGCTGACGGACTACCTGGTCAAGCTGGTCGAGTTTCCCGAGGCGCTGCAGGTGCTGGACTTCGCCGACGGCCGCGTCAGCCTGGTAGCGGTGCGTGCTTTCCAGGGAGGACCGATGGTAGGGCGCCCGATCCGGGAACTGCGCGCGCACGTACCCGGCGTGGACGCGCGCATCGTGGCGGTGTTCCGCCAGGACAAGGCGATCCTTCCCGAGGGTGACACCGTGATCATGGCCGGCGACGAGGTGTTCTGCCTCGCGGCCTCGCGCGACATCCGGCAGGTGATGCACGAGCTGCGGCGCATGGACTTCCCGGTGCGTCGCGTGATGATCGCCGGCGGCGGCCGCATCGGGGTGCGCCTGGCGCGCGCGCTGGAGCGCGACTACACCGTCAAGGTGGTCGAGCACAACAAGCGCCGCGGCGAACTGATCGCCGCGAGGCTGGAGCGCGCGCTGGTGCTCTCCGGGGACGCCACCGACGAGGGGCTGCTGGAGGAGGAAGGCATCGCGGAGCTGGACCTGTTCATCGCCGTCACCAACGACGACGAGAACAACATCATGAGCTCGCTGCTCGCCAAGCGCATGGGCGCGCGGCGCGTGGTGTCGCTGATCAACCGGCGCAGCTACGTCGACCTGGTGCAGAGCGGGCAGATCGACATCGCGCTGTCGCCGGCCCAGGCCACCATCGGCCAGCTGCTGGCGCACGTGCGCCGCGGCGACGTGGTCGCGGTGCACAGCCTGCGCCGCGGCGCGGCCGAGGCGCTGGAGGCGGTGGTGCACGGCGACCGCAAGTCCTGCCGGGTCACCGGGCGGCGCGTGGACGAGATCGAGCTGCCCCCGGGCAGCCTGATCGGCGCCGTGGTGCGCGGCGACGAGGTGCTCATGGCGCACCACGACACGCGCATCGAGGCCGGCGACCACGTCATCGTGTTCGTCTCGGACAAGAAGAACCTGTCTCGCGTGGAGAAGCTGTTCCAGGTGAGCGCCGGGTTCCTCTAGGTTCACCCCGCCATGCACTTCGGGGTCGTGGTCAACCTGCTCTCGGTGGTGCTGATCGCGTTCGCCTGCGCGATGCTGGTGCCGCTGGGTATCTCGCTCTACCTGGACGACGGCGCGCAGCGCGCCTATCACATCGCCATCATTGCCACGGCATTCGCCGGGGTTGCCGGATACCTGGCGACGCGTGGCCGGCCCAAGGCGCTGCAGGCGCGCGACGGCTTCGTCTTCGTGACGCTGGTGTGGTCGGTGCTGCCCGCGTTCGGCGCGCTGCCGCTGCTCGCCCACATCCCCGGCCTGAGCTTCACCGACGCCTATTTCGAGGCCATGTCCGGCCTCACCGCGACCGGGGCGACGCTGCTCTCGGGGCTCGACCACCTGCCGCCGTCGATCAATTTCTGGCGCTGCGCGCTGCAGTGGATCGGCGGCCTCGGCGTGATCGTGCTCGCGGTGGCGGTGCTGCCGCTGCTGGGAGTCGGCGGCCGACAGCTGCTGAAGGCCGAGATCCCGGGGCCGATGAAGGAGGCCCAGCTCACGCCGCGGATACACGAGACCGCGAAGGGGCTCTGGCTGGTCTATGCCGCGCTGACCGTGGCCTGCGCGCTCGCCTACCACTGGGGCGGGATGAGCGGGCTGGACGCGGTGATGCACGCGTTCTCGACGATGGGGCTGGGCGGCTTCTCCTCGCACGACGCCAGCTTCGGCTACTGGGACTCGCCGGTCCTGGAGGCGATCGCGGTGGCGTTCATGCTGGTGGCGGGGATCAGCTTCGTGACCCATTTCGCCGCCGTGCACCGGGTGAGCCCGATACCCTACTGGCGCGACGCCGAGTTGCGCTACTACCTGCTCCTGATCGGCGCGAGCGTCGCGGTGGTTGCGGGCCTGCTGGTCATGGCAGGGACATACCCCGATTGGTCAAGCGCGCTGCGCCACGCCGCGTTTCACGTGGTGTCGGTGGCGACCACGACGGGCTACGCGAACGTCGACTACGCGGCCTGGCCGGTGTTCGCGCCGCTGTGGATGCTGTTCATCGCGGCCTTCGCCACCTGCTCGGGTTCGACCGGCGGCGGCATCAAGATGATGCGCGCGGTGCTGATGGTGCGCCAGGCGACGCGCGAGCTGGAGCGCCTGGTCCATCCGCGCGCGGTGATGCCGGTGAAGCTCGGCGGCCAGGTGGTGGAGAACCGCATCATCTTCGCGGTGCTCGCCTACATGCTGATCTACGGCGCGACGCTGGCCGCGATCACGCTGCTCCTGACGGCCACCGGCCTCGACCTGCTCACCGCGCTTTCGGCCGCCGCCGCCTGCATCAACAACGTCGGGCCGGGGCTGGGCGAAGTGGGGCCGGCGGAGACCTACGCGCTGCTGTCGGATTTCCAGACCTGGATCCTGACCCTTGCCATGCTGCTGGGTCGGCTGGAGTTGCTCACGGTGTTCGTGCTGCTGACGCCGACCTTCTGGCGGCGGTAGAGTGTCGGGCATGGAGATCCCCGTCCTGCGGCACGGACCGGTCAGCGTCTACCTGGGCGAGAAGTCCGGAAAGTACCCCGACGGCAACCAGGTGCTGGTGCGCGGCGCGGACACGCTGGCGGCGTTCGACACGCCGCTGGTGGCCAATCGCATGGGCGACGAACTGCTGGCGGCGGACCTGGTGATCCTTGGCCATGTCCATGAGGATCATATGGCCGGATTGCACCGGTTGCCGCGCGCGCAGGTCCATGTGCATGAGGCCGATGTGGCGGCCGCGCGCAGCTGGGAGGGCCTCGCGCGACATTACGGTTACCGGCCCGAGGTGCTTCCCGGCATGCGGGAGATGATCGAAAGGTCGTTCCACTACGCGCCGCGGCCCGACGCGCAGCCCTATGCGGACGGCGCCAGCTGGGACCTCGGCGGCGGGGTGCGCGTCACGGCGTTCCACATGCCAGGCCACACCAGCGGCCACTGCGTGCTGCTGGTCGAGCCCGGCGGCATCGCCTTCATCGGCGACATCGACCTGTCCTCGTTCGGCCCGTACTATGGCGACGCGACCTCGAGTCTCGCGCAGTTCCGGCGCACGCTGGAGGCGGTTAAGGACATCCCCGCGGCGGCCTGGATCACTTCGCACCACAAGGGCGTGGTCACCGAGCGGGAAACGTTCCTTGCGCTGCTCGCCGCGTTCGGATCCCGGCTCGATGCGCGCGAAGCCGCGATCGCGGCGTACCTGAAGGCGCGGCCCTCCACGCTGGAGGAACTGGTCGAACACCGGTTCGTCTATCCGAAACACCTGCAGGAGCTGTTCTACGACGACGCGGAGCGCCGCGTCATCGAGCAGCACCTCGCCGCGCTGGCCGGAGCCGGGCGCGCGGTCGAGGAACGCGGGCGCTGGCGGGTGCCCTAGCGCCGGTCAGGGCAAGGCGACGAGGTGCCGCGCCGTGGCGCCGCGCACCGCGGAGAGCGCGATCCCGGCATCAAAGGTCGCCAGGCGCCCGTTGCGGCGCACGGCGAGTGCGAGCAGGTAGACATCGGTCACCTGGCGTGCCGAGTGCACCCGGGCGCCGTCGATCGCCCGCACATCCGTGATGGGGAGGTCGTCGGGCCAGAACTCGTGCGCGGAATGGCTGGTGGCTTCGCGCAGGCGCTCCAGGACCCGGCCAGCGGTTCGCGCGCCCGGGTACGCTGCCTGCGACATGATGCGCACGCAGCCGTTCTGCGTGATCGGGCAGGATGCCCAGCCGTGCTTGATATTCGCGCCCAGCCACGCCATGGCCGGCGGGTGATGCGGGTGCGCCTGGTCCAGCAGCGCGATCAGCACGTTGACGTCGAGCAGGGCGCGCATGGCTTCCGCCCGCGGCTAGTACTCGCCGTCCTCGCGGAGCTTGTTGATGAGCGTGTTGCTCACGACGCGGCCCTCCTTCGGGAAGGGGCGGAAGCCGTAGGCGGCCTTCGGCTCCCTGGTGCCCGGAACCGGGCCGGCGAGGCCCTTGCGCGCGAGATCGGAGACCACCTGGCCGGTGGTCTTCTTCTCGCGCCGCGCCAGATCCTTGGCGGCAAGCAGAACGTCGTCTTCGATGTCGAGCGTGGTGCGCATGCGTGATGATCTCGCATCACGCATCAGAGGTCAAGCCGATGCGGAATGCCGTATTCGCCGCACCGGGCCATGCGCAAGGGCACTGAGTCAGCACGGCGTTCGTCACCGTTCTCGCTTGCGACATCGATTGCCTTCCGAATTGTCTACGACGCAGTTCCCGAAAGTGCTTTCCAGGCATTCGAGGCGTGACGCGAAAGTGCTTGACCAGAGTCAATAAATTCTCCGCCCCCCAGCACGCATAATGGACGCGTGAAACAGAAAACCAGAATCCGCCCGACCCTGAAGGGCCGGAACGTCGATCCGCGGGCGCGCGAGGAGATCGGCGCGCTGCTGGGCGACGCGCCCCGGCGCCGCGACCTGCTCATCGAGCACCTGCACCGGATCCAGGACCGCTACGCGCAGCTCTCGGCGCGGCACCTCGCGGCGCTGGCCGAGGCGATGATGCTCTCCCAGGCCGAAGTCTACGAAGTCGCGACCTTCTACCACCACTTCGACGTGGTGAAGGAGGGCGAGTTCCCGCCGCCGCCCCTGACGGTGCGGGTGTGCGACTCGCTGTCCTGCGAAATGGCGGGGGCGCGGGAACTGCTGCAGAAGCTGCCGGACCTGCTCGGGCGCGAGGTGCGCGTGAAGCACGCGCCCTGCGTCGGACGCTGCGAGGAAGCGCCGGTGGCGGTGGTGCACCAGAACCCGATCCCGAACGCGACGCCGGAAAAGGTGCAGGCGGCGGTCGCAGCGAAGAAGACGCAGTGCCTGGTGCCGCCGGCGATCAACTACGCGGAGTACCGCAAGGCGGGGGGCTACCGGCTGCTCGCCGACTGCCTGCAGGGCAAGCGCACGCGCGAGGAGATCACCAAGATCATCGAGGACTCCGGGCTGCGCGGGCTGGGCGGCGCGGGCTTCCCGGCCGGGCGCAAGTGGAAGCTGGTGGCGGCGGAGCCCGAGCCGCGCGTGATGGCGGTGAACATCGATGAGGGCGAGCCCGGCACCTTCAAGGACCGGTATTTCCTGGAGCGCGACCCGCACCGCTTCCTGGAAGGCATGCTGGTGGCGGCCTGGTGCGCGGGCGTGGGCGCGATCTGGATCTACCTGCGCGACGAGTATGCCGGAGTGCGCGCGCTGCTGGAACGAGAGCTGATCCTGCTGAAGGAGAACCCGCCGTGCGCGCTGCCGCCGATCGAGCTGCGCCGCGGAGCGGGCGCCTACATCTGTGGCGAGGAGTCGGCGATGATCGAGTCCATCGAGGGCAAGCGCGGCATGCCGCGGCTGCGCCCGCCGTACGTGGCGCAGGTTGGCTTGTGGAATTACCCAACCCTCGAGCACAACATGGAGACGGTATATTGGGTGCGGGAGATCGTGGAGAAGGGCGCGCAGTGGTTTTCCGGGCACGGCCGCCATGGCAGGAAGGGCCTGCGCTCGTTCTCGGTATCGGGCCGCGTGAAGAATCCGGGGGTGCATGTCGCGCCTGCGGGCATCACGGTGCAGGAGCTGATCGACGAGTACTGCGGCGGGATGCTCGACGGCCACGAGTTCTACGGCTACCTGCCGGGCGGGGCCTCCGGCGGCATCCTGCCGGCGGCGAAGGCCGACATCCCGCTCGATTTCGACACCCTGCAGCCGCACGGCTGCTTCATCGGCTCGGCGGCGGTGGTCATTCTGTCGCATCAGGACCAGGCCTCGGTCGCGGCGCGCAACCTGATGAAGTTCTTCAAGGAAGAGTCCTGCGGCCAGTGCACGCCCTGCAGGGTCGGGACCGCCAAGGCCCTGACCCTGATGGAGCAGGGGATATGGAACCAGCCGTTGCTCAAGGAGCTGTCGCAGGCGATGATGGACGCTTCCATCTGCGGTCTCGGCCAGGCGGCGCCCAATCCCGCGCTGTCCGTGATGAAGTACTTCCCGCACGAAGTGCAGTAGCAGGCCAGGAGACGAGGGCACAGCCATGGACCGCGCGAGCAACAAGCAGCTGGCGACCCTGCCGATCGAGTTCAAGCTCAACGGCAGGACGGTGGTCGGCCGGCCCGACGAGCCGATCATCGAGACGGCGCGCCGCCATGGCGTGGAGATTCCGCACCTGTGCTATTCGCCGGAGTTGCGCCCGGACGGCAACTGCCGCGCCTGCGTGGTGGAGATCAAGGGCGAGCGGGTGCTCGCGCCGTCGTGCTGCCGCTTCCCGGCGCAGGGCATGGAAGTCACCACCGACAATGAGCGGGCGCGCGCGTCGCAGAAGATGGTGCTCGAGTTGCTGCTGTCGGACATGGGCGAGCAGCGCCACACCAAGCACAACGAAGTGGACGCGTGGGCGCAGAAGCTTGAACTCGGCCTGCCGCGGTTCCCCGCACGATTGCAGCCGAAGATGGACCTGTCGCACCCGGCGATGGCGGTCAACCTCGATGCCTGCATCCAGTGCACCCGTTGCGTGCGCGCCTGCCGCGAGGAACAGGTCAACGACGTCATCGGCTATGCCTTCCGCGGCGAGGACTCGAAGATCGTGTTCGACATGGACGACCCGATGGGCGCGTCGACCTGCGTTGCCTGCGGCGAGTGCGTGCAGGCCTGCCCGACCGGCGCGCTGATGCCGGCGCGCGGGGCCGGGCTGCAGAACGTCGATGCCAAGGTCGATTCCGTGTGCCCGTTCTGCGGCGTCGGCTGCCAACTCACCTATCACGTCGACCGCAAGCAGAATGTCATCCAGTTCGTGACTGGCCGCGACGGCCCGTCCAACCACGGGCGCCTGTGCGTGAAGGGCCGCTATGGCTTCGACTACGCGCACCACCCGCAGCGGCTGACCAGGCCGCTCATCCGCAAGCCGGGCATTCCGAAGACGGCGAAGTTCACCGTGGACCCGGGCGACTGGTCGGAGGCGTTCCGCGAGGCGAGCTGGGAGGAGGCGCTGGAACTGGCCGCCGGCGGCCTGAAGAAGATCCGCGACCAGGACCGTTTCGCGCTGGCCGGCTTCGGCTCGGCCAAAGGCACCAACGAAGAGGCCTACCTGTTCCAGAAGCTGGTGCGCACCGGCTTCGGCCAGAACAACGTCGACCATTGCACGCGCCTGTGCCATGCGTCCTCGGTGGCGGCGCTGCTGGAGGGCGTGGGCTCGGGCGCGGTGTCCAACCAGGTGAGCGACGTGATGAACGCCGAGGTGGTGCTGGTGATCGGCGCCAACCCCACCGTAAACCACCCGGTGGCGGCCACCTGGATGAAGAACGCGGCGAAGAACGGCACCAAGCTCATCATCGCCGATCCGCGTCGCACCGAACTCTCGCGGCACGCCGCCTACACGCTGCAGTTCAACGCCGATACCGACGTCGCCCTGCTGAACGCGATGATCCACGCCATCATCGACGAGGGTCTGGTCAACAAGGACTTCGTCCGCGACCGCACCAGCGGCTTCGAGGCGCTGAAGGCGAACGCGAAGGACTTTTCCCCTGAGAAGATGGCGCCCATCTGCGGCATCCCGGCCAGGACCATTCGCGAGGTGGCGCGCCTCTTCGCCACTTCGAAGGGATCGATGATCCTGTGGGGAATGGGCATCTCGCAGCACGTGCATGGCACCGACAATGCGCGCTGCCTGATCGCGCTGTGCCTGATGACCGGGCAGGTGGGGCGTCCAGGCTGTGGCCTGCACCCACTGCGCGGCCAGAACAACGTCCAGGGCGCGTCCGACTCCGGCCTGATCCCGATGATGTACCCGGACTACCAGCGCGTGGACAACCCGGAGGCCAACAAGCGCTTCCAGGCACTGTGGAACACCAAGCTCGAGACCAAGCCCGGGCTCACGGTGGTCGAGATCATGAAAGAGGCCGACGCCGGCCGCATCCGCGGCATGTACATCATGGGCGAGAACCCGGCGATGTCCGACCCGGATGCCGGCCATGCGCGCGAGGCGATGGCCAAGCTGGAGCACCTCGTGGTGCAGGACATCTTCCTCACCGAGACCGCCTACCTGGCCGACGTGGTGTTGCCGGCCACGGCCTGGCCGGAGAAAGACGGAACCGTGACGAACACCGACCGCATGGTCCAGCTGGGCCGCAAAGCGATAGACGCGCCGGGGGATGCGAAACCCGACCTCTGGATCATTAACGAGATTGCACGGCGGATCGGATTGGATTGGAACTACACCCAGCCGAAACAGGTGTTCGAAGAGATGCGCAAGGGCATGAACTCCATCGCCGGCATTACCTGGGAGCGGCTGGAGCGGGACTCCTGCGTGGTCTACCCCTGCGAGAACGAAGGAGATCCGGGTACATCGGTGGTGTTCACGGAAGTTTTCCCGACCGCGACTGGCCGAGCACGATTCGTTCCGGCCGACCTCATCCACGCCGATGAGCGCCCGGATGCCGAGTATCCGACCGTGCTCATCACGGGTCGGCAACTGGAACATTGGCACACAGGGGCCATGACCCGGCGCGCTGGAGTCCTGGACGCGATCGAGCCGGAACCGGTTTGCTCGATGCATCCGCTGGACCTCGCCGGCATGGGTGTCAGCCCCGGGGACCTGGTGACCGTGGCGTCGCGGCGGGGCAGGATTTCCCTTTATGCGCGTGCGGACGAAGGCACGCCGCGGGGCGCGATCTTCATCCCGTTCGCGTTTTACGAAGCCGCGGCGAACATGCTCACGAACCCGAAACTGGATCCGTTTGGGAAGATCCCGGAGTTCAAGTATTGCGCGGTGAAAGTGACCAGAGGCGGCAAGGCGCCGGGTGACCCGGGATACGGCAAGGGTCGGGCGCTGGCGGAAATCCAACGCTGATCAGGACGCGGGCTTGACCGTGGTCAAGGCTGTACCCGCGCGCGCCTGAACAGAATCCGGCCTTCGCCTTTGCGCCCACGAGGATTCCGCACATGCCGTCCGACATCGATATCGCCCAGGCCGCGAAGCTGCAGCGCATTTCCAAGGTTGCGCTGGAGAAGCTGGGCATTGCGGAGGAGCACCTCGAACCCTACGGCCACTACAAGGCGAAGGTGTCGCTGCCCTACCTGGAGACGCTGAAGTCGAAGAAGGACGGCAAGCTGATCCTGGTCACCGCGATCAGCCCGACGCCGGCGGGCGAGGGCAAGACCACCACCACGGTGGGCCTGGGCGACGCCCTCAACCACATCGGCAGGAAAGCGATGATCTGCCTGCGCGAGCCCTCGCTGGGGCCGGTGTTCGGCGTCAAGGGCGGCGCGGCGGGCGGCGGCTACGCGCAGATCGTGCCGATGGAGGACATCAACCTGCACTTCACCGGGGACTTCTCCGCCATCGCGCTCGCCAACAACCTGCTCGCGGCGATGATCGACAACCACATCAGCCACGGCAACGAGCTGGGCATCGACGTGCGCCGCATCCAGTGGAAGCGCGTGGTGGACATGAACGACCGCGCGCTGCGCGACATCACCATCGGCCTGGGCGGCACCGCCAACGGCTATCCCCGCCAGGACGGCTTCGACATCGTGGTGGCATCGGAAGTGATGGCGATCTTCTGCCTGTCGACGTCGCTCGAGGACCTGAAGAAGCGCCTGGGCAGCATCGTCATCGGCTACACCAGGGAGCAGAAGCCGGTGCACGCGCGGGACCTCAAGGCGCACGGCGCCATGACCGTGCTGCTGAAGGACGCGCTGGCGCCCAACCTGGTGCAGACGCTGGAGAACAACCCGGCCTTCGTCCACGGCGGCCCGTTCGCCAACATCGCGCACGGCTGCAATTCCGTGCTCGCCACCCAGAGCGCGCTCAAGCT
>JALHLN010000033.1 GCA_022844545.1 Burkholderiales bacterium
AAGGTGCGCGACGAGGCCTTCGACGGCCCGGACTGGCGGCTGGTGTTCGCGCTGCGCATCGCGGCGCTGCTGCTGCGCAGCCGCGCCGACCTCAAGCTGCCGCCGTTCCGCGTCGCCGGGGACGAAGGCGGCTTCGCGCTCGACCTGCCGCAGGCCTGGCTGGACGAGAACCCGCTGTCGGCCGCCGCGCTGGAATCCGAGACCGGCTACTGGAAGGCGGTGGATTCCCGGTTCACGCTATCAGCGCTGTCGGACAAGCGCGTGGCGCAGCTGCGAGGCTAGCGCCCGGATAACGAAACTTTGCGTCAACCATTGGACGCGAGTATCGTTCTACTGTTCATGAAAGCGACACGATGAGGCCGCCCGCCCTCCTGCCCGCCGACCTGCGGCGGCTCGAGAAACTCGCGCGCGAGGCCGGGCGTTCGCCCCATTCGATGATGCGGTTCGTGCTGCGCGACGGTTTCGATTTTTGCGAGTGGGTCTTGCGCGAGGGAATTGAGTCCGACGTGGACGCGAAGCAGCGCGGGACAATCCCGCACGCCGAGGCCCGCCGCATCGCAAAAGCGGCCATTGCCGCGGCCCATGAGCGACGCCCGCGTAAGGCGGCTTGACTGGGGCCGGCGAGCGCTCGAAGCGTACGTCTCCACTCTAGTTCGTATCGCCAGCGAAAACCATCAGGCGGCCCTCCTGGTGGAAGCGCGAGTAGATCGGGCGCTTTCCTCGATCGTCGCGCGCCCGGGCATCGGAACGCCGGGCCTTCGGCGCAACGAGCGGGTCTTCTCCATCCCGAACTCCGGACACGTCGTTCGTTACCGGGTCTTCAGCCGCTCGATTCGGATCACGCATTGGTACCGCGCCCGCCAAAGTATCCGATAGGCGGCTTGATCGGTCCGCACGGACCAGACCGGTCTCAATCTTTCGCGTTCAACGGCTTGCTCAGCTCGGCCACGAGCTCGCCGACCAACTCCCTACGTTTCGGCGTTAGCGCGAGAAAGGCGTCGATGACCTGGCGATCGCGCGCTCCCACGGCCTGCCACGCGCCCGGAGGCTGCGCGGCCCGGTTCCTGCCTCTGTGGCCGAAACGCAGCTCCTGCGGCTCGACCCCGAACAGCTCGGCCAGCACCTGAAGCTTGTCCTGCTCCGGCAAGATCATCCCCCGCAGCCACTTGGACGCGGTCGAGAAGGCAATCGAGCGGCCGGTGTAGCGACTGTTGAACTGCTTTAGCAGGACACCCGGCTTCGCCTCGTAGCCCCTGGCTTGCATCGCATCAGACAGTCGCCGTGCAAAACCCTGTTTCTCGTAGCTCATGCCCGCGAAGGTAAGGAGGCGGGGCAATGGAAATTAGCCTTTCAGGCCAATATCCATTAGCTTATTGGGCTCATTCAAGCCCGGTAAGCCAATGCCTTCGCTCGAACAGCCGACGACGACCGCCGGGCAAGGCCACCGGAACACGGGGCGCTAAATGCCCCTGCTGTCCTGGCACAACCGCGACGAAGCCCTCACCCGAGCGGCGCGCGCGCCCTACCGGCTGCTGGAGCCGGTGGCGGGCCTGTCCTACGGCGACGCCGACGCACCGAACCTGCTGATCGAGGGCGACAACCTCGACGCCCTGAAAGCCCTGCTGCCCTACTACGCGGGACAGGTGAAGTGCATCTTCATCGATCCGCCCTACAACACGCGCAGCGCTTTCGAGCACTACGACGACAATCTCGAGCACTCGCAATGGTTGTCGATGATCTATCCACGGCTCGAATTACTGAGGGAATTCCTGACAGAGGACGGCTCGCTGTGGGTCACCTTGGACGACAACGAGGCGCACTACTTCAAGGTGATTTGCGACGAGATCTTCGGTCGCGGAAACTTCATCTCCAACGTCATCTGGCAAAAAAAGTTTTCTCCCCAGAATGATGCAAAGTGGATCAGCAATAGCCACGACCATCTGTTTTGCTACGCCAAAAACAAGGATTCGTGGTTTCCCACTCCGCTTCCGCGCACCGCAGAAATGGACGAGCGATACAAGAACCCTGACAACGATCCGAAAGGCCTGTGGGCTTCGACAGACCTAACCCGGGCGGAGCACCGAGACCGCGACTATTGGGGACTAGTCACACCTTCCGGTAAGGAAATTTTCCCTGCACGAGGAAGGAGCTGGAGCAGACCAAAAGAGAACATCGAAAAGTTGAAGACGGAAGGACGCCTGTGGTTTGGTCCAGAAGGGGACCGAATGCCTCGACTGAAAAAATACCTTGCGGAGATGGACGGCGGTCTCACTCCGCAGTCCATTTGGTTTCATCAAGAGGTCGGCAACAATCAAGAAGCCAAGAGGGAAATCCTGAATCTAGGCTTTGAAACAGTATTCGATACCCCAAAGCCAGAGCGCCTCATCCAGAGAGCCCTGCATCTTTCCTCGAAGCCTGGCGATCTAGTGCTGGATTCGGTCCTCGGCTCCGGCACAACTGCCGCCGTCGCCCACAAGATGGGCCGCCGCTGGATCGGCATCGAGCTTGGCGAGCACGCGCGCACGTATTGCCAGCCGCGCCTGAAGAAAGTTGTGGATGGCGAGCGGGGAGGAATTTCCGAAGCGGTCGGATGGCAAGGCGGCGGCGGCTTCCGCTACTACAAGCTCGGCGCACCGGTCTTCGACGAAAACGGCCGCATCCGCGCCGACATCCGCTTCGAGCAGCTCGCCGCCCACGTCTGGTTCACCGAGACGGGCGTCGCGCGCTCGACAAGGGCGAAAAAGGAGGCTTTCCTCGGAGAACACGGCGGCACAGGCTATTACCTGCTATTCAACGGCATCCTCGGCGACGACAGCAAGTCCGGCGGCAACGTGCTCACGCGCCGCGTACTGCGCACGCTGCCGGCCTTTGACGGCCCGAAGGTAATCTACGGCGAGGCCTGCAACCTGCCGGACGAGCAGTTGCGCGAGCAGGACATCGCGTTCCGGCAAACGCCCTACGACATCAAGGCGCGCTGAGATGGCGCTCGCTCTCAAGCTCTACCAACAACGCGCCCTCGCCAGTCTGGAGCGATTCTTCGAGGCGGCGCGGCTGGCGCCGCCGGCCGACGCCTTCAGGCAGGCCGTGGATGCCGGCCTGACCGAGCACTACAAGCCGATGCCCGGCCTGCCAACCCTGCCCTACGTATGCCTTCGCATTCCCACTGGCGGCGGCAAGACCGTGATGGGCGCCCACATCATCCAGTCCGCGGGACGCGCGCTGCTCGAGCGCGAGTTCCCGCTGGTGCTGTGGATGGTGCCGACCACGCAAATCAAGACGCAGACGCTGGAGGCGTTCCGCGATCCGCGCCATCCCTACCGGCAGGAGCTGGACGACGCCTTCGACGGCAAGGTAGCCGTGTTCGACGTGGCTGATTTCGCGCAGATCCGCCCCACCGAGATCGGGACGAAGGTATGCGTCGTCATCTCCACCGCCGCTTCCCTGCGTGTGGAGGACACGGCAGGCCGCAAGGTCTATCAGCATCACGAGGACCTGGAGCCGCACTTCGCCGGCACCACGCAGGCGCCCGCCTCGTTCGCCAACCTGCTCAAGCTGCATGGCACGCTGGTGATCGTCGACGAAGCGCACAACTTCATCACCGACCTGTCGTACGAGGTGCATCAGCGCCTCGGCCCGCGCGCGGTGGTTGAGCTGACCGCCACGCCGGACGTCGCCAGCTCCAACGTGCTGGTGAGCGTTTCCGCTTTCGAGCTGAAGGCGGAGAACATGATCAAGTTCCCGGTGGTGCTGAAGGAGCACAACGACGACTGGCGGGCCGCGGTGAGCAGCGCGGTGGCGCGGCGCAAGGCGCTCGCGCAGACGGCGCTGGAGGAGCCCGACTATATCCGGCCGATCCTGCTGGTGCAGGCGGAGAACTCGCGCGGCGCAGCCACGGTGGCGGAGGTGCAGCGCCACCTCACCGACACCGATGGCGTGGACGCGAAAGCCATCGCCGTCGCCACCGGGGACCAGCGCGGAATAGAGGGCGTGGATCTGTTCGCAAAGGACTGCCCCATCGAGGTCGTCATCACCAAGCAGGCGCTGAAGGAAGGCTGGGACTGCTCCTTTGCCTACGTGTTCTGCTCTGTGGCGCAGGTGAAGAGCGGCAAGGACGTCCAGCAGCTGCTCGGCCGCGTGCTGCGCATGCCCTACGCCACGCGGCGCCGGCAGGACGCAATGAACAAGGCCTACGCGCACGTGGTCAGCGACAGCTTCGGCCAGGCCGCAGGCGAGCTGACGCAGTCTCTGGTCGACATCGGATTCAATCCACTGGAGGCGGCGAATGCGATCCGGCGCGACGCTGCTGACACGCCCGAACTGCCGTTGGAAGGCGGGGCCGCAACGCCTCGTACGCTGCCGACCACGCGTATCGAGGTGAGCAGGCCACCAAATTTGGACGACGTTCCCGCTCGCGACCGGCAGCGCTTGAAGTTCATCCCGGACGAAAACGGCAGGGGCGGCATGGTCGAGATCGCGGACGAGATCGATACGCTCACCGTGGAAGCCATTGTCGCGGCTGTGCCAAGGGCCGAACGGGAAGACGCGGCCGCCCAAGTGGAACGCCACCAGTTGGCGACGCTGGCCGCCAAGGCACCGAGTGAGCGCGGCGCGGCGTTCCGCGTGCCGCGGCTCTGCATGGTGGAGCAGGGCGAGCTGGCGCTGGTCGACAGCGGCGTGATGGCGGCGAATTTCTCCTGGGACCTGCTCGGCAGCCCGCCCGACCTGTCCAGCTTCCGCTTTCACGAGGACAGCGCGACCTTCGAGCTGCACCTCGACGGCCGCGAATTGCGCTACCACCAGGTCAAGGAGGATGAGGCCACCTACCTGCCAGGCTTCGCGCTGGACCGCAGCGAGGCGGACCTGATCGGCTGGCTCGACCAGGAGATCCGCGATCCCTGGCTGAAGCAGCCGGTGGTGCGCGAATGGTTGCGGCGCGCGGTGCGCGGCCTGCTCGACGAGCGCGGCTTTTCGCTGGCGCAGCTGCTGAAAGGGCAGTTCGTCCTGCGTCGCAAGCTCGCCGAGCAATTGCTGCTAGCGAAGGCAAATGCCCACGCGGAGGGGTTCCAGCAGGCGCTGTTCCACGACGGCCTGGAGATCGTCGCCAGCGACGAGCCCGGCCATGCCTTCACCTATCCCGCCGACTTCGCGCAATATCCGGCGCGCTCCTACTGCCGAGGCACATATCGCTTCCGAAAGCACTACTACCCGGTGCCAGGCGACCTGAAGAACGTTGGCGAGGAGTTCGAGTGCGCGCGCGCCATCGACCTGCTCGACGAGGTCGAGTTCTGGGTGCGCAACCTCGTCCACCCCTCGCAGTTCTGGATGCCCACGTCGCGGATGCGCACCTATCCGGACTTCGCGGTGAAGCTCAAGGATGGCCGCCTGTTCGTGATCGAGTACAAGGGCGGCGACCGCTTCAGCGCCGATCAGGAGAAGGAAAAGCGGCTGGTGGGGGAATTGTGGGAGAAGCGCAGCGGCGGCAAGGGCCTCTACCTGATGGCACAGAAGTCCGACGACAGGAACCGCGACGTGCGCGAGCAAATGCTGGCGAAGATCGTCGGCGGGTAGGTCAGACCAGATCCGGCGCGATCACCGAGCGAACCACCACCTGCGCGTGGCGCTCGCGCAACCGGTGGACCAGCCACCATAGCGCGCCCTTCTTGACGCTCCAGTCGCTCGCCGTGCCGGAGAGCAGGCTGGCCGCAACGCGCCCCAGGTCGGGCTGGTGGCCGACGATCACCACCACGCCCCGACGGCGCGGCCATCCGGAGAGCTCGACGATGTCCACCGGGCTTGCGCCGGGCGCGAGCCGCTCGAGGACGCGAAACCCGGGCCGCAACGCCTCGGCGGTCTGCTGCGCGCGGCGCGCCGGGCTGGACAGCAGCAGGTAGTTGGACGGCAGGCGCTGCTGCAGCCACTCGGCGACGCGCGCCGCCTGCTTGCGACCCTTGGCGGTCAGGTTGCGGTCGAGGTCGGGCACGCCCTCCTCGGCATCCGCATGCCGCCACAGGACCAGTTCCATGCGGCGCTAGCCAGCGACCGGGCGGGACGAGTGCGTGGAGACCGGCGGCGCTGCGGCCAGCAGCCGCGTCGCGGGAAAGCGCGCGCTGAAGCGGCTGCCCTTGCCCGGCTTGCTGTCGACTTCGAGCACCGCGTTGTGCCGCGCGAGCGCGTGCTTGACGATGGACAACCCCAGGCCGGTGCCGCCGGTCTCGCGCGAACGGCTGCGGTCGACGCGGTAGAAGCGCTCGGTCAGGCGCGGCAGGTGCTCGGGCTCGATGCCGATGCCGGTATCCTCGACGGAGAACGCCGCGCCGTCGTCGGAGGAGCGCCAGCGGATGCGGATCTCGCCGTTCTCCGGCGTATAGCGCACCGCGTTGGTCACCAGGTTCAGGAACACGCTCGCGATCTCGCTTTCCGCGCCGGCGAGGTCGTGCGCGCCCTCCGCGGCCAGGGAAATGCGGTGACGGCCCTTGGACAGCGCCTCGGCTTCCTGGCGCGCGCGCTCGAGCAGCGGTCGGATCGCGATGCGATTGGTCGGCGGCGGCGCCGGCGCGTGCTCCAGGGACGACAGGACCAGCAGGTCCTCGATCAGGCGCTTCATGCGCTCGGCCTGCGGCGCCATCAGGCTCACGTAGTCGCGAACGCGCCCGGCGTCGAGCTTCAGGTCCTGGATGGTCTCGAGGAACCCGGCGAGCACGGTCAGCGGCGTGCGCAGTTCGTGCGACACGTTGGCGACGAAGTCGCGCCGCATGGATTCCAGGCGCTCGTCCCCGGTCACGTCCTGCGACAGCAGCAGGTGCTCCTCGGCGCCGAAATCCACGATCTGCAGCGCCAGCGTCCGCGGCGTCGGCGCGCCATTGCGGTCCCGGATCGGGATGCGCACCGGCGTGCGGAAATCCCCCGCGCTCAGGTACTCGACGAACCCGGGCTCGCGCACGAAGTTCGCCACCGGCTGGCCGCGGTCGCGGCCGGCGTCCAGGCCAAGGTGCTCCTCGGCGGCGTCGTTGCACCAGTCGAGGCGGTAATCCGCGTCGAGCACCGCAACGCCGTAGGGCAGCGCCTGCGCGCCGCGGCGCGAGCGCACGATCAGCTGGGCCAGTTGCCGACGCCGGTGCAACGTCGTGCGCCGGTGCCGGTGCAGCAGGTTGAACACTTCGCCCCAGGCGCCTCCCGCCTCGGGCGGATCCGTCAGACGCGGCTGCGCCGCCCAGCGCCGCAGCTTGGCGAACTCGCGCCGGTTCGCAACCAGCTTCCAGCCCAGCACCACCACGATGAGCCCGAGGAGGATCTCGAGCGGGCCCATGGCCTCAGCCCCGGGCGACGGCCGGTGCCACGACCGCGGTGCGCAGCGCGTAGCCGCTGCCGCGGACGGTCTCGATCAGCGCGTCATGGCCGCTGGGAGCGAGCGCCTGGCGCAGGCGGCGTATGTGCACGTCTACCGTGCGCTCCTCGATGAACACATGGTCTCCCCAGACCTCGTCCAGCAGTTGCGCGCGGGAGTAGACCCGGTTGGGATGCGTGAGCAGGTAGTGCAGCAGCCGGAACTCGGTCGGCCCGAGCGCGAGCGGTCGCCCGTTGCCGGCGACCAGGTGCGCCGAGGGGTCCAGGCGCAGGCCCGCGATCTCGACCGGTTCGTCGCCATGCTGCGGCTTGCGCCGGCGCAGCACGGCGCGGATCCGCGCCACCAGTTCCTTGGTGGAGAACGGCTTGGTGATGTAGTCGTCGGCGCCGGATTCCAGTCCGGCCAGCTTGTCGGACTCGTCGGCGCGCGCGGTGAGGAAGATGAGCGGCAGTTCCCTGGTGCGGGCATCGCCGCGCAGGCGGCGCGCCAACGCGAGGCCCGATTGCCCGGGCAGCATCCAGTCGAGCAGCACCAGGTCCGGCAGCACGTCGTTGAGAAGGCGCCCCGCTTCCTCCGCGCTTTTCGCCCGCAACGCGTCAAAACCGGCGTGCTGCAGGTTGATGGCGATGAGTTCCAGGATCGCGGGTTCGTCCTCGACGATGAGCACGGAGGCTGGCATGCGCCGGATTACTCCCTGGAGAGCTCTTTCTCGATGTCGGCGAAGGACGTGTGCCGCACGTCGGTGCCCTTGACGATGTAGATCACCTGTTCCGAGATGTTCTTGGCGTGGTCGCCGATGCGCTCCACCGCCTTGGCGACCCACACCGTCTCCAGCGCCGCGGTGATGGTGCGCGGGTCTTCCATCATGTAGGTGATCAGCTGGCGCAGCACCGACTTGAACTCGCTGTCGATCTCGGAGTCCTCCTTCATCACCTCGGCCGCACTCGCGGCGTCGAGGCGCGCGAAGGCGTCGAGCGCCTGGCGCAGCATCTTCACCGCGATCTGCGAGGCGTGGCGGATGGCGGGAAAGCGCTGCACGTGCTGGCCGCCGTGCTCGTGGATGCGCTTGGCCATGCGCGCGATCTTCTTCGCCTCGTCGCCCATGCGCTCGAGATCCGTGACGATCTTGCTGATCGCCATGATCAGGCGCAGGTCGCTCGCCGCCGGCTGGCGCTTGACCACGATGTGGTTGCAGGCGCCGTCGATCGCAACCTCGTAGCCGTTGACCCGGGCGTCGTTGTCGATCACCTGGGCGATCACCGCCGCGTCGCCGCTGGTGAAGCCCTGGATCGCGGCCAGGATCTGCGCCTCGACCAGGCCGCCCATCTGCAGCACGCGCGTGCGCGTGGTGTCGAGGTCGGTCTCGAACTGCTTGGAGATGTGCTCTGTCGCGCCCATTGGCATGCTGTTATCCGAACCTTCCGGTGATGTAGTCCTCGGTCGCCTGCCTCTTCGGCTTGATGAAGATGATGTCGGTGGCGTCGTACTCGATCATCTCGCCCAGGTACATGTAGGCGGTGAAGTCCGAGACCCGCGCCGCCTGCTGCATGTTGTGGGTCACGATCACCACCGTGTAGTCGGTCTTGAGCTCATGGATCAGCTCCTCCACCTTGGCGGTGGAAATCGGGTCCAGCGCCGAGCAGGGCTCGTCCAGCAGGAGCACGTCCGGCTTGATGGCGATGCAGCGCGCGATGCACAGGCGCTGCTGCTGGCCGCCCGAGAGGCTCTGCCCGCTCTGGTTCAGCTTGTCCTTGACCTCGTTCCACAGCGCCGCCCGGGTCAGCGCCCACTCGACCCGCTCGGCCATGTCGCGCCGGCCCAGGTTCTCGAACAGGTTCACGCCGAAGGCGATGTTGTCGAAGATGGACATCGGGAACGGCGTCGGCTTCTGGAACACCATGCCGATCCTGGCGCGGATCAGGGACACGTCGCGCTTGGTGGTGAGCAGGTTCTCCCCGTCCATCAGGATCTCGCCCTCGGCGCGCTGCTCGGGATACAGGGCGTACATGCGGTTGAAGGTGCGCAGCAGGGTGGACTTGCCGCAGCCCGAGGGCCCGATGAACGCGGTCACCTTGCGCTCCGGGATGTCCATGGTGACGTTCTTGATGGCCTGGAAGCCGCCGTAGTAGAAGTTCAGGCTGCGGATGCTGAGCTTCGGCCTGAGCGCCTGCCGCGGCTCGACATCGGCGTCCGAGGGCGCGGTGGCGCGCACCGCGGTGTGGATGGTCGGCCGCTGGGCGGCGGGGACTGCGCTGGTATCCATGCTCATGGTCCTTGTCGGCTTACTGGGACTTGCGGAACAATGCCCGCGCCAGAATGTTCAGCAGCAGAACGGCGATCGTGATCAGCGCCGCGCCGCCCCAGGCGAGCCGCCGCCAGTCCTCGTACGGGCTCATGGCGAACTGGAAGATCACCACCGGCAGGTTCGCCATCGGCGCGTTCATGTCCATGGACCAGAACTGGTTGTTGAGCGCGGTGAACAGCAGCGGCGCCGTTTCCCCGGAGATCCGCGCAACCGCCAGCAGGATGCCGGTCAGGATTCCGGTGCGCGCCGCGCGGTAGGTGATGAACATCACCATCCGCCACATCGGGCAGCCGAGCGCCATGGCCGCCTCCCGCAGGCTGTCGGGCACCAGCTTCAGCATGTCGTCGGTGGTGCGCACCACGACCGGGATGACCAGCAAGCCGAGCGCGATCGAGCCGGCCCAGGCCGAGAAGTGCCCGACCTGCGCGACGTAGACCGAGTAGACGAACAGGCCGATGACGATCGAGGGCGCCGACAGCAGCACGTCGTTGAGGAACCGGGTCGCGTTCGCCAGCCAGCCGCCGCGGCCGTACTCCGCGAGGTAGGTGCCGGCGAGGATGCCGATCGGCGTCCCGATGAGCGTCCCCGCGGTCACCATGATCAGGCTGCCCACGATGGCGTTCGCCAGCCCGCCGTCGCCGCCCGGCGGAGGCGTCATCTGGTAGTACAGCGTCGCGCGGGCGAGGGCGTTGCCGCCCTCGTAGAGCAGGTTGCCGAGGATCCAGGTCAGCCAGAACAGCCCGAACAGCAGCGCCGCCCCGGACACCGTCAGCAGGAAGAAGTTGAGCCTGCGGCGCGAGCGATACAACGGGTTCGAGGCATCGACGGGGTTCATGACCGCGCTCACGTCTGCGACCCCTCGCCCCTGGCCAGCTTCATGAGCAGCAGCTTGGAGAGCGCCAGCACGACGGTGGTAATCAGGAACAGGATCAGGCCCAGTTCGATCAGCGCCGAGAAATAGACGTCGCCGACGGCTTCCGTGAATTCGTTGGCGAGCGACGAGGCGATGCTGTTGCCGGGTGCCATCAGGGAGGTGGCGAGCCGGTGGGCGTTGCCGATGACGAATGTCACCGCCATGGTCTCGCCCAGGGCCCGCCCCAGGCCGAGCATGATGCCGCCGATGACCCCGACTTTGGTGTAGGGCAGGACCACGCGCCAGACCACCTCCCAGGTGGTCGCGCCCAGTCCGTAGGCCGACTCCTTGAGCAGCGGCGGCACCAGCTCGAACACATCGCGCATCACCGCGGCTATGAACGGGATCACCATGATGGAGAGCACGATGCCGGCGGTGAACATGCCGATGCCCAGGGGCGGGCCGGCAAACAGCGCGCCGAAGAACGGAATGTGGCCGAGCGTGCCGATCAGGAACGGCTGGATATGGGTCTGGAACAGGGGGGCGAACACGAACAGCCCCCACATGCCGTAGATGATGGAGGGAATCGCCGCCAGCAGTTCGATGGCCGTGCCCAGCGGGCGCTTGAGCCAGTTGGGCGACAGCTCGGTGAGGAACAGCGCGATGCCGAAGCTCACCGGCACGCCGATCAGCATCGCGATCAGCGAGGTGACCACGGTGCCGAAAATGGGCACCAGCGCGCCGAACTCCTCTGTGACCGGATTCCACTCCGCGGTCCAGAGGAACGAGAACCCGTACTTCTCCAGCGTCAGCTGGCTGCCGATCACCAGCGACACCAGGATCGCGGCCAGGATGCTGAAGACGAGGAAGGCGAAGCTCCGCGTCAGCCAGGCGAACGCCACGTCCATCCAGGGCGAGCTTTGCGCAGGGCGCGGACTGCCGGGTTCGCCAGTCATGGTCTGGGACTCGGTCCCGTTCAGTGTCGCTTCACGCACGCGGAGGTCATACCTTCAGGATTCTAGCCGAGCCCGAAGCGCGGGCCCGAAACGAAGGCGGCGGCAAAGCCGCCTCCTCTTGGGGATCAACCGCTTGCGCAACGGATGATCAGTACACCGGCTTGCCGCTCGCGTCCCGGATCTGCGATTTCCACACCGCGCGGATCTGGTTGACCACCGCGTCCGGCATCGGCACGTAGTCGAGCTCATCGGCCATCTTGGCGCCGTTCTGGAAGGACCAATCGAAGAACTTGAGCACTTCACGCGCCACTTCAGGCTTCTGCTGGACCTTGTGCATCAGGATGAACGACGCGCCGGTGATCGGCCAGGAGGCCTTGCCCGGCTGGTCGGTGAGGATGACGCCCATGCCCGGCACGCTCGCCCAGTCGGCTCCGGCGGCCGCGGCCTTGAAGGACTCGTCGCTCGGCGCGACGACCTGGCCGTCGCGGTTGGTCATCAGCGCATGCGACAGCTTGTTCTGCTTGGCGTAGGCGTACTCGACGTAGCCGATGGCCCCGTCGATGCGACCGACGTAGTTCGCCACGCCTTCGTTGCCCTTGCCGCCCACGCCGGTGGGCCACTTGACCGCGGTGCCGGTACCGATCGCCGACTTCCACTCCGGGCTCACCTTGGAGAGGTAATCGGTGAAGAGGAACGTCGTGCCCGAGCCGTCGGAGCGATGCACCACCGAGATCGCCTGGGCCGGCAGCTTGACCCCCGGATTGAGCTTGGCGATCGCCGGGTCATTCCAGGTCTTGACCTTGTGGAGGTAGATCTCGGCGACCAGCGCGCCGGTGAGCCTGATCTCGCCCGGCTTCACGCCTTTCAGGTTGTACACCGGCACCACGCCGCCCATGATCGCCGGAAACTGCACCAGGCCGTTCTTCTCGAGGGCGTCGCCGCTCATCGGCGCATCCGACGCGCCGAAGTCCACGGTCCTGGCGGTGATCTGCTTGATGCCGCCGCCAGACCCGATGGACTGGTAGTTCATGCCGTTGCCGGTCACCTTCTTGTACGCGTCGGCCCACTTTGCATAGATGGGATAGGGGAAGCTGGCGCCGGCGCCGGTGATGTCGGCGGCGTGCGCGCTGATCGAGAAGACTGCTGCTGCGGCAAGGCCGAGGGCCTTGGCTGCGAGTTCGGACTTGAACATGGAATCCTTTCGTGACAGAGCGATTGGGACCCCGGCACCTTAGCGGCCGATTGTTACGCCTCCATGACAGTCCGTTCCATGGAAATTATCTTGTCCATTCAGCGCATTGCGTTCGCGTCCCGGTGTCCGTCCGTCGTCGCCCTTGCCCGTTGCGATGGAACGAAGCGCTGCCGGAGGACACCCAGATGAACGCACCCGCGCCGGCCAGACCTGCGTCTGCGCCAACCGCATCCACGTGCAGGACGGCATCTACGACGCCTACGCGAAGAGGATCGGCGAAAAGGTGGGCGCCTTCACGGCCGGCACGGTTGCACCGGGCGCTTCGGCGGCAGCGCGCTCGCGCGTTCGGTCAGCGATTCCAGGAACGCCACCAGGTCGGCGGATTCCCGCGCCGTGAGCCGCAGCGGCCTGAGCAGGCTCTCGCCGTCCGTGTGCAGGCGATCGATGTTCAGTTCCGAGTAGTGGCGCACCACGTCCGCCAGCGTCGCCAGGCTGCCGTTGTGCATGTAGGGCGCGGTCGCGGCCACGTTGCGCAGCATCGGCACCTTGAACTCGCCGAAGTTGCGGTGCTCGAGCGACACGTGCCGGGTCTTCACGCTCTCCGTATCCCCGCGCGCATCGCTGTGCCGCCCCAGTAAATTGAAAGGGTTCGCCTGCAGCCGGCGGATGCCGCCGTGCCGGCCCGGGTCCACGCTGCGGTCCGGGTTGAAGAAGGGCACGCCGACGTCGTGGAACTCGCCGTTGGAAAACGTCGGGCCGATGTGGCACAGGTTGCACGCCCCCTTGCCGACGAACAGCCGCGCGCCGCGCTGCGCCGCAAGCGGGTAGCGCGCCGCGGCTGCGGCATCTCCTGCAGCCAGCGCATCGCGGAAATCATCGAACGGCGAGCGCCCGGTGACCAGCGTCTCCTGGTACGCGGCCAGCGCCTTGCCGATCCCGGCGAGCAGCGCCTCGTCCTCGGCCGGCGGCGCGGCGCCGAACACCTGACGGTAGCGGCAGGCGTAGTCCGGATCGTCGCGCACCAGCGCCGCCGCCCGCGCCGTGCCGCCGCCCATCTCGCGCGCATCGAGGATAGGCCGGATGCTCTGCGCCCAGAGCGAATCCCCCGCGCCGTCCCAGCCGTGCCAGCGGTTGTAGCGCACGTTGAGCAGGCTGGGCGTGTTGCGCTCGAACTCGGCCAGGCCGAGCGCCCGGGCGCGCGCATCCTGCCAGCCGCGGAACGGCGCATGGCAGGTCGCGCACAGCACCTTGCCACCCGCCGACAGGCGCGGGTCGAAGAACAACCGCTCGCCCAGCACGACGGCCTGCGGGTGGCCGGAGGCCCGGTTGGAAGGATCGGCCGCCCAGGGCGCGGGCCAGGGCCCGTGGCGCAGCAGCGCGCGCTTCTCGGCTTCCGGGAAATCCAGCAATTGCGCGCCGGCAGCTCCCGCCGCCATGCACGCGAGCGCGGCCGCCAGCCAGCGGTTCACTCGATGCGCACGCTGTCGGTGAACCGCTCGCCCCCCGCTTCGAACGCGATCTCCCAGCGCCCCGGCATGTGGAACAGCCAGCCCTCGGACCGGAATCGCCCGCCGCCCTGCGAGGCAGCCGAGGGCTTGTAGTTCATGCCATGCCGGTGCTCGGGCATGGTGGCGTCGGCCTTGATGGCGGCAGGCATCGCCGCACCCGCCTTCGGGCAGACGAGGATCTCGACCACGAAATGGGCACCGAGCGGGATCTGCGCCGGTACGGTGCGGTAGGCAAGGGCGAGCTTTGGCCCCTCCAGCCGCTTCGCGCCCGGAAGGTCGCAGGCCTGCGCTCCGGCGCAGGCCGCGAGCAGCGCTAGTGCTGCATGGCGCCGAAGAGTGCTTCGCCGTTCTTCCATGCAATCCGTTCGGCCACCTCGCGCGGCAGGTCCGAGAGCCAGCCCCGCGACCAGGTGGCGTGCTCCCCCACGTAGTGCCAGCGCTCGGGGGTGAAGGTGTCGGTGCCGACCATGAACCGGCCGGGGAACTCGAGGAACGCGGCGCGCCAGTCCGGGTTCACCTTGCCGCCCGATGCATGGTCCGTGCGGAAGGCGAGGTCAGCCCAGAGGTTGCGGTGCTTGCGCAGCATCTCGCGCACCTTCTCCGGCCGCTCGAAACCCGAGTGCGCCCAGATGATGCGTGCCTGCGGCCACTGCCGGAACAGCCGCTCGACGGCGTCCGCGTCCGAGTGCGCATGCAGGGTCAGGCGGTGCTGGCGCGCGAGCTGCACCATCCGCCGCGGCACCGGCAGGTCGGCGTCCGCGCCGAACAGGTGGAATTCGCCGATCGCCACGTAGCGATGCTTTTTCAGCCGCTCCTCAAGGTAGGGTGGAACGGTGTCGTCGCGCACCCAGGTGGAGATCTCGCCACGCGTGCGGTAAGGCCGCAGCGAGGGCAGGATCATGTCCGGGGCCAGCGCGGCCAGGCGCTGCTGGCCGTCGTCGCCCGAACTGGACACCAGCGCGCGCCGGACGCCCGCCTTCTTCAGCAGCGCGAGGATCTCCCCGGGCGGCAGCACCTCCCAGGCGTCGTGCGAGTAATGCACGTGCGCATCGAAGATGGGCAGCGGCGCGCCGCCCGGCGGCTGCGCCGAGGCCTGCGACAAGCCCAGCGCAAGCAGCAGGGCGCAGGCGTGCCGCCTCATCGCGGCGGCGGCCTCAGTTCCGGGCGCCGCTGCGCTGCAGCAGCTGCACCATGGGGCCGTTGTTGCGCGCCTGCGCCAGCGACAGCGCCGACTGCCCGCCTGGGGTGCGCAGGTTCGGCTGTGCGCCCCTGGAGAGCAGGTCCTGCGCGATCACGGCATCGCCGTTGACCACCGCGATCATCAGCGGCGTGAAGCCGTCGCTCTGGCGCACGTTCGGGTCCTTGCCGTCGGCGAGCAGTTCCTTCACTGCCGCCGTGTCGCGCATCACCACCGCGGTGATCAGGTCGTTGTAGCGCGAATACAGCGGCTTGATGCCGGCGGGTCGCTGGTAGCCGGTCGCCTCCACCGGCGCCGCGGCGGCGACCGGCGCCGCCCTGGGCGGCTCCTTCGGCTCCGGGGCCGCGGCCTGCTTCTCCGCCGCGGGCTTGCCCGCGAGCACCTGCGCGATGACGAGCTGCGCCATGTCGCGCGCGAACGGCTTGATGCGCTTCTCGACCGCGCTGCGCAGGGCATTGCCGAGGATCTCCAGGCCCCAGCGCCCGGTCTCGCTCTCCAGCACCTTCACGTAGGCGGCGAGATCCTCGTCGCTGACATCGCGATAGGTGATGTGCATCAGCGTGCGGAAGGCGCTGCGCAACTGCGGTTCGGCCGAATTGATCTGTGAATTGAGGAGCTGGCGCTGTTCCTTCTGCATGCGCCGGCCGGTCTTCTGCAGTCCCTCGAACATCGCGTCCACCATCTCGCGCGCCGAGAGCGTGGTGACGTGCACGCCCAGCTCCGAGGTCCTGGCCAGCTCGTCCAGCGTGAGTATCAGTTTCTGCCTCGCCGGCGAGGGCGGGTTCGTGCGGAATGCCTCCGCGAACTGCGCCTTTTCCTCGCGCGTGATGGCGCGGCCTTCGATGGCCGTCATCTTGGCCACGATGGGCTGGCGCATAAGTTCCAGGAACCGGCCCATGCGCTCGGCCTCGTAGGCGCTTTTCACGCCGTTCGTCAGGTCGGCCATAAGGGCGTCGGCCTCGAAATGCCGGTTCGCGATGTCCTGGACCAACCTCGCGTCCAGCTTCTCGGCGCCTTCCTGGCCGGCCTGGTTGGAGGCGATCGCGTTCGTCGCCACCTCGCCGGCGAAACTGCGCATCTGCCTGGTCAGGCCCGAGGTCTGGATGATCTCGGCGACCAGTTTGTCCGGGTCGGTGGGGATCGGTGCCGGCTTGGCCGCAGCGGCGGCGGCCGGCTTTGACGCCGAGACATCAGCCTTTGCCGCCGGCTTCGCGGCGGAGGCGGCCGGCTTGACCGCCGGCTTCGGCGGCGGAGAGGGCTCGTCCTGGAACAGGAGGAACCAGGCTGCCGCGCCAGCGACGACCAGCACGCCTGCACCTGCGATGATCGCGGTCCGGGGATTGATCTGAACGGCCATGTGACTTCCTCCACACTCGCGGTTTCGCCTGATGATACCCGCAGGCGGGAACGGCACAAAGCGTGGGTTAGACTGCTCACATGCCTCAGGATCTCGCCTCGGCGCTCAAGGGCTCATCGCTGTGCCGGCTGCTGTCGCCGGCGGAGATCGAGTCCATCGCCTCGATTGCCGAGCGCCTGGAACTGGCCGCCGGCAACGAGGTGTTCCACGAGGGCGACCCCGGCGACGGCGTCTACCTCATCGTCTCCGGCGAGATCGAGATCGTGAAACGCACCGGCGGCGGCGATCGCTCGCTCGCCCGCCTGGGCGCCGGCAGCGTGCTGGGCGAGATGTCGCTGCTGACCTCGGAGGCGCGCTCGGCGACCGGGCGCGCGATCGCGCCGAGCGTCGTGCTGCGGCTGCCCTCGCCGCGCTTTCGCACCATGCTGGACATCGGCTCGCCGGCCGCGCTCAAGATCGTGGCCGGCATCGCGGAAGTGCTGGCGCGGCGCTTGGCGGTGACCAACGCCAGGGTGGTGGAATTGTCGGAGCGGCTGGACGGGGTCGCGCCCGAGGTCGCGCGCAGCAAGGACGAGAAGCTCGTCGAGCTGCACCGCTCGCTGCAGGTGTGGTCGTTCTAGCGCGGGAACTTCAAGCGAGGCTGATCAACGCCGGCGATGCAAGGCGCCGCCAAAGCCCTTCAAGAAAATCGGATCGGATCCAAGGTTGGCCAGCCCCGAGTTCACCACACCTCGCGCGCCCTGCATGAGGTCGTACAGGGTGGGGAGGGACGTCTCCCTGCCTGCCGTGCGCGGCGTATCCAGCACCAGACGCAATCCCTTCTCGATGAGTTCCTTCATCTTGCAGCCTCGCAATGCCGCTTCCGCCTTCAACAGGCGGGCGAGGTCGTCGGGAAGCGCTACGGTGATCTTTATCGGCACGCCGGTGCACCCCCTGGATCAGGCGATCAACCGCTCGCCGCTGCGCGCCTGATCCTTGCGTCGCGCCGGCTTTGCCCTCTCCTTTGCGGCAATGACGAACCGCAAGCCGGATGCATCGAGTATTCGCGAGAAGTTGCGCAGCTCCGGGTTTCCCTTGACCGATAGCGCGCGGCTGAGCGCGACACGGTTCATGCCGGTGAAGCGGGCAATCATGGCAACGCCTCCTCGAGCCTTCGCGACATTGCGAAGTGCCAGCATGAATGCCGCCTGGTCGCCCTCATCGAGGGCGGCGTTCAGGTAGGCCACCGCGAGCTCGCGGTCGCGCAACTGCGCGGCCAGCCATTCCTCCTGCGGAGCCGCGGCAGGATTTCTCTTAGGTTCTTTCTTCATAGTCCTTCCAGTATTTCCGCGCCAGTTTGATATCCGAGTTCTGCGACTTCTTTTCTCCACCGCAGAGAAGAATCACGACCGTCTTGCCCTTGCGACCGAAATAGACCCGGTAGCCCGGTCCGAGGTGCACTCGCAACTCGGACACACCGCCGCCGACATCCTTCCAGTCTCCGAACGCGCCGAATGCCAGACGATCCACTCTCGCCAGCACGGCGGCGCGCGATTTCTTGTCCATGATCGACTGGACCCAATCACGGTAGGGAAACCGCCCTTCCACCGTACGGTAATGGAGTATGGCGACTTCACTCATCCTCATTAGCGTAGCTTATAAGCATCATGCCGGCAAGCGCTGACGCGGCGCACGCCCGGCAATGCCGCTTGCCCGACTTGACTTACCCCCCCCCCCGCTGCGCTCTAATCCCGAAGCGCCGAGCCATCGCCGGCACGAGATCGGGGGAGTGTGAGATGCGCCGACTGTTTCCGGTATTCGCCGTCCTGCTGGGCACCTCTGCTGGTTTCGCTGGCGACTTCGATTCCCCGCACCCCGCTCAGTCCCGGCCGGTGACAGCGATGCTCTACTGGGAGATGCCGCTCGGCGCCCTGGACAAGCGGGGTGCGGCAAGCGCCGTCGGGTTCCGACTGGATCGCGCGCCGGCCTTGAACAGCGTGGTCCTCAACAAACCGATCATGGATGTGCGGTTCAACGAGCACGGCTTTCACTCGCTCGCGTTTCGCGGCTCGGTGCTGCACCAGAACCAGCCGGCTTCCGGCACGCCGGCGCCGCAGATCAACTGGTGGATCGTGGGTGGCGTGGTCGTTGGAGCGGCGATCGTCATCAACAACGACAAGGACGACGATGCGCCCGCTAAGAAGGGCGGCGGCTCCTAGCCGTCAAACGTTGAAGCGGAAGTGCATGACGTCGCCGTCGCGCACCACGTAGTCCTTCCCTTCCACTCGCAACTTCCCGGCCTCCTTCGCCCCGACCTCGCCCTTGCAGGCGACGTAGTCGTCGTAGGTGGTCACCTCGGCGCGGATGAAGCCGCGCTCGAAATCGGTGTGGATCACGCCCGCGGCCTGCGGCGCGGTGGCGCCCACCGGCACGGTCCAGGCGCGCACTTCCTTGGGCCCGGCGGTGAAGTAGGTCTGCAGCCCCAGCAGCTTGTAGCCAGCGCGAATGACGCGCGCGAGGCCCGGCTCCTCCATCCCCATGTCGGCGAGGAACATCTTCTTGTCCTCGTCGGACATGTCGGCGATCTGGGATTCCATGGCGGCGCA